>JADJKB010000015.1 GCA_016706225.1 Myxococcales bacterium | reverse complement strand
CGCCCGTCGATCTTCCGGGGGAAGAGCGCAATGCCCTTGTTCGTGGCGCTGCTGCCGTTGAGTGTGGCGACCCGAAACGAGACGAAGTCGTGGGTCTCGATCAGCTGCGGCAGGATCTTGTAACCGTCGTAGGCGGTGTAGGTGGCAAAGTACGTCACGCTGCCGTCGTCGTCGGTGAAGCGCACGAAGCGGGCGTCTTCCATGCCATGACTCTCGGTCGGTCCAGCGGGAAACAGGACCCGCTCGGAGATGTGGGAGCTGGCGTCGAAGGTGCTCTGGTAGTTCGAGCTCGCCAACCAATGAATGGTTCGCGTGGCTTGCAGCATGCCCTGGTCCTTGCCATGGGCAGCCTCGACCTCCCGAACCGCCTGCTCGAGCGCCTCCAGGCTGAAGCGTTCGGGCAGGAGCTCCAACACCTGCCTCGACGTATCGGTGAACGCCTGAATTTCCCGAAGCTTGGTGATGAAGACCCCTCGGTGATAGATGGGCGCGTTGCGACGGGCGGTCGTGACCCGGGGACTCGTCGGTTCCATGGTCACCCTTCCGTGCGCGTCGACGACTCCGGAGCGGAACTGAATCGACGAGACGTGGCCTTCCCCGATCGCCCGCAGGCTCATCACGAAGCGCTGCTCGCCCGGGGCCAGGCGCGATTGGTCTGGTGCGGCGACCATCGAAGGGTTGCTCAAGGCCGCGGCGTCCACTGAATACTCGTGAGTGAAGTAGGCGCCGATCAGTCGCCGGCGTTCGGTGGACAAGTCACCTGGCGTTGCGAAGTGATGCGCGACCGAGGCGAATCCCTGCTCGAGCACGGCGGTCAAGTCCGAGTGCCTCGACGAAAAGCGGCCGTAGGTCCCGGCCAGGGTCGACTCGACCGTCGCGTCCGACAGCTGAGAGATCCGCTCCAAGATCCCCTCGATGCGCGACCTCCCGTTGGGTTCGACGCCGGCTGGCAGGAACGGTTTGGTGATCACGCGCCGCGGATCCGGGCGAAAGGTGAGCTCGGTCTTCACGACGGAAATTGGGAGCATGGGTTCAACTTGCTCTAGCACCCGCCCGGGAACCGCGTTGCCTTCAACGCACTGACCCAGGGAATGACGGGCAAAGAGCCTGCCTGGCACGACGGCGCGCCAGAGCCAGGGCGAACGCTGCAGCGAACGCGGTGAGCACGCCGCGCGTGTGTGCGCTCACGGACAGCTCGTCCCGGCGGGAAGACAGGTCGTGTCGCCGAGCACCGTGCAGCAGACGGGCATCGTGTTGCCGTTGCCGCATTCCCAGCAGCCGGCGGCGTAGAGGAAACTCTTGCAGCTGCCACCCGCGCAGACCTTGCCGGCTCCGCAGGAATTTCCGCAGCTGCCGCAGTGCTCTGGGTTCGTCTTGACGTCCACGCAGGCGAACCCCGACAACACGTTCCCGCAAGCCTGGAGGCCCGCCGAGCACGCAGACTTGCAGGCACCGCCTTCGCAGCGATTGTTCGAGCCGAGGCATCCGCTTCCGCACCCGCCGCAGTGTCCAGGATTGGTCTTGGGGTTGACGCAGCCCGAGAGCCCGCACTTGCTCATCCCGAGCGCGCAGTCGTCAGGCGAACAAGCGCCGCCGCTACACCTGCCTCCGTTGCCGCAGCTCTTCCCGCAGCTGCCGCAGTGCTGCGGATCCAGCGTCGGGTTCACACAGGCGGCCCCGTTCGGAGTCGGGCATTGACTGGTCGTCGGCGAGCTGCACGTCACGTTGCAGTTTCCGCCGCCGCATCCGCGCGAGCCGGTCGATGCTCCCGAGACGGGTCCGGGGCAACTGGTGCCACAGGCACCGCAATGATCGACGTCGACCTGCAAATCGAAACATCCGGTGGGAGGACACGATGCGGGGAAGCTGGGACTGTCGCAGGCGAAACCACACGAACCCGCGGAGCACACCGGCGTGCCGTTCTGGGCAGCCGGGCACTGGTTGCCGCACGAGCCGCAGTTCTTGGGGTCGCCGTCCAGCTTCACGCACTCGGTGCCACACTGCGCGTAACCCGAGTCGCAAACGAAACCGCACGAGCCGTTGCTGCAGAGCGCGGCTCCGTGCGCGGGCACCGGGCAAGCCTTGCCGCAGCCGCCGCAGTTCAGCACGTCCGTCTGGGTGCCGACGCACGCTGCGCCACACTTCACGAACCCACCGTTGCACGTGAACGCGCAGCTGCCCGCGAGACAGACCGGGCTGGCGTTCGCAGGCGCCGTGCAGACGCTGCCGCACCCACCGCAGTTCGAGGAGTCCGCCTTGACATCGACGCAAGAGCCGCCGCAGTTGGTCGTGCCAGACGGACACGATGTCGTGCATACACCAGCGGCGCACACCTGATTCACGCCGCAAGCACTGCCACAGGCGCCGCAGTGTGCGGTGTTGCTCGCCAGGTTGACGCACGCAGCACCGCACTCGGTGTAGCCGCCGTTACAGGCCAAGGCGCACTGCCCGTTGCTGCACGCTGCCGTGCCGTTG
Organism: Myxococcales bacterium; assembly: GCA_016706225.1. NCBI lineage: Bacteria > Pseudomonadati > Myxococcota > Myxococcia > Myxococcales > Myxococcales bacterium. The sequence goes on along the minus strand of JADJKB010000015.1, from coordinate 156,335 downwards.
CTTGGCGACGGGCATTGGTTGGTGCAGGTGCCACAATGATTCGGATCGCTGGTCGTGTTCAAACACACACCGGAGCACGCGGAGTAGCCGCTGTCGCAGCTGACGCCGCAGACTCCCGCGGCGCAAAGAGCCCCACCGTTGGCTGGGTCGGCGCATCCAAACCCGCAGCTTGCACAGTGACTGGGGTCGGTCTGGGTGTCGACGCATTGACCGCCGCAGCTCGTCTGCCCACCCGAGCACGAGCTCGAGCAGTTACCCGCGGAACATACCTGCCCCAAGGCGCAGCTCACGCCGCAGCCACCGCAGTGCTTGGGACTCGACGAGAGATCCACACACTGACCTCCGCACTTGACGAATCCGGGTTTGCACGCGACGCCACACTGTCCAAGGCCACAGGTCGCCATACCGTTGGCTGGTGTCGCACAAGCAGCGCCGCAGCTGCCACAGTTGGCCGGGTCCGACTGATTGTCCACGCAGCTGCTGCCGCATTTTGCAAGGCCGGTCTTGCACTCGAAACCGCAGCTGCCGCTGGTACATTTGCTGGTGGCGTTCGGAAGGACGGGGCAGGCGTCGTTGCACGCGGAGCAGTGCTCGGGGTTCGTGCTCAGATCGACACAACTTTGCCCGCAAGCCGTCATGCCCGACGGACACGAATCCGAGCAAATTCCCAACGCGCACAGCTTGCCCGGCGCACAGGTCGTGCCACAACCTCCGCAGTTCTTCGGGTCGGTCTTGGAGTTCGTGCACACGCCGCCGCACTCCGTGAATTCCGTTCCGCAGTCCACGCCGCACGCGCCGGACACACACGAGGCCGACCCGACCGTGGGGATCGGGCAGGCGTTGCCACAGGCACCACAATTGGAGGGATCGGAGTCGAGCCCGACGCAGGCCCCTCCGCAGGCCTTCTTGCCGGCATCACACCCGAAGGAGCACTGGCCGGACACACAGGTCGGCGACCCGCCCGCCGGTGCGCTGCACGGTGAGTCACAACCTCCGCAGTGAGAAGTGTCGACCTGGGTGTCGACACATTGGCCGCCGCAACTCGTCAGTCCGGCATCGCAGCTGCTGCCGTCCGCGTCCGCCGAAGCGTCGGCGTCCGAGCCGCCATCACTGCCGGCGCTGCCGCTGGCCCCACCCGCGCCGCCAGTTCCCGAGTTGCCACCGGTACCAGCGGTGCCGCCCGAAGCGTCGGGACTGGCGTCGCTCTGATGTGATGCGCTCACGCAACGCCGGAGCGCCGGATCACACACGTAGCCAGCGAGGCACTCTCCGTTCGGACCACAAGCCTTGCCCGCACCATCGGCATCCAGGTCGCTCGCGCAGCTCGCGCCGAGCAGCCAGCACACGACGAAAACCAGCGGCATGAATAGGCGGCGCATCAGAAGCTCCCTCGTGCCGAGACGGCGCAGTCGGTGGCTCCACACGCCAAGAGCACTCGGGTGCGATGCGCTGCTCTCTTCCGGTTCCGAGTGAGGTCGAAGTAGAGGAGCACCCCACCGGCGGTGACCCCAACGGCGCCTACCGCAGTCAGCACGCGCGCCGTCGTCTGCCGGCTCTTCATCGTGTCGTAGCGCTCGCGGTGCTCGAGCTGCGTGGAGGCGTCACGGGCGTCGCGCTCGGCACTCGCCCGCGCCAACTCGAAACCGAGCCCGGTGCCCAACCCCACCACGCCAACGCCGAGGGCGGCCCAGGTGATCAGCCCAACCTGAGCGGGGCTGCCGGTGTCCGCGCTCGCCTCGGCGCTGGTTCCGCGTGGCTCTGAGCCTGGCTGACCGCGGGCGGAACGCGCCGGAGTGGCGCTGCCTTTGCCGAGAGAGATGTCGAGCTCGAGCGATTGCTCCGCGCTGAGCAAGAACTCCTTGGTGAGGTCCGGCAGACCCGGCTGACGCAACACGATGACGTGACGGCCGGGTGCGATCTCTGCGCTCCAAGGTGTCTTGCCGGCCGGTTTGCCGTCGAGCTCGACCTCGGCTGCCGAAGGGGTCGAGAAGACGCTCACTTGTTGCACGCCCTGCTGGCGCAGGCGCCCCTCCAAATTTTTCACGCGCAGCTCGACCGTCGGGCGATCGTCGGCATCGGGTGAGAGCCGAAGAAACCGCCGGTACGACCGGAGCGCATTGGGCACGTCTCCCGCCTTTTCGTAGGCCTGCGCGGCGTTGTAGATGAGCGCGGGCTGACGGTCTTCCTCGTAGGCCTCGAGGAAGTGCCGGACTGCGTCTGGGTATCGTCCTTCCCGGTACGCCTGGGCTCCAGCCTCGAAGGCTTTTTTCGCGGCCGTCGTGTCGGCGTTCGCAGGCCCGTGCCAGAGCGAGAGCAGCAGCAGTGCAAGAATGGACACTGTCAGTCGGATCGTCATCGGTACTCCTTCAGATCCTCGTCGAGCGAGTAATTCGGCGGCGGTTCGGGCGGGCTGGCGTTCGTGCTCGGAGCACCGCTCAGCCGGCGAGCGCGCGTCTTGGTCTTGACCGGCTCGGGGAGCACGGTCGGTGGTGGCGCTTCGCGCGTGGACGGCTCGGGGAGCCCGGCGCCATCTCGGGTCGTGGCCGGGGAGGTTTCACCGAGCGCGCTCGTGGCGGGCCGAGCGAGCACTGGAGGCTCGGCCGGCGTGGGTTGCCTCTGACGGGTCAGCAAGAACCCGAACGCCAAGAGGGCCACCGCGCCGCAAAACACGCCGACGCCAACCGCGCGACGTCGGTTGACGACCGGGAGGACCGGTTCGTCGTCGGGAATGAGTCCGCGCCAGAGCTCATCGCAAAATTCAGCTACCGTCGTGAAGCGGGCCGCCGGATCTTTCTGCAACGCGCGCATGACGGCTCGCTCGAGCTTCACCGGCACGCCGCGAACGCGGCTGCCCAGCGGGTCCGGCAGATCGGCAAGGTGGCGCGCGACGAGGGCTTCCCAGGTCGGTGCCGAAAACGGCGGACTGCCGCAGAGCATCCAGTACATCAAGACGCCGAGCGCGTAGACGTCGGCGCGTACGTCCGGCTCCGCGCCGTAAGCGAGCTCGGGGCAGAGCGCCTCTGGAGTGCCGTAGAAGACGGCGGGGCGCTCGCGCTTTGCGGCGCCGGCGAGCCCGAGCAGCGTGCGCCGGGCGTTCGCATCTTTCTCGACGTCAGAGAAGGCCATGGGCATCGCCATGCCCACACCGATCAGCTTGATGTCGCGTCCGCCGCCGTGATTCGGCACGAGGAAGACCCCGCTGACGCTCAGGTTGTTGTGGACGATGCCCTCGGCGTGGAGCGCACCGAGCGCCGAACCAATGGACGCTCCAATCTCGACGGCCTCGGCGGGCGTGAGCGGCCCGTCCTTCAGCAACCGTCGCAGGCTGATTCCGCTGAGCAGCTCCATCGCGACGAAGTTGAAGCCCGAGTCAGTGACGGCGTGTTCGTACATCTCCGCGACTCCGCGGTGCCGCACCTTCACTGCGCGATGGACCGTACGCGCAAGTCGCTGACCGAGCTCGGGGAACTCACTGGACCGAAGTGCCAGCAACTTGACCGCGACGTCGCGATCGAGATCGAGCTGCTTCGCACGGAACACCACACTGCGCGGACCCTCTGCCATGATCCCCGTGAGCTGATAGCGTCCCTTGAGGTAGCGCCCCAGAAGTGACGCTCCGAATTTGGATTCGTCTTCCACGCCCGCTCAGCATGACCGGCGGACAACTCCGGCGTGAGCGTCGGGTTCCGACGGGGGCGTCGGATAACGACGCTCACGCCGATCGGAGTTTGTCTTCAAGCTTGGCAGTGAGGTGACGAATGAAAAACTACTTTCCAGTCTTGATGTTCGTTGGTTGCGCGCTCTGCGTGGGCTGCGGGGGCAGCGACGACACGGAGTTCTCGAGCGGCGGCTCGGGTGGCAAAGGCGGGAGCGGTGGCACCAAGGACAGCGGCGCGGGTGGCGCCGGCGCCAAGGATGCAGGGAGTGACGCCGCGGGCGGCGTCGCGGGTGCAGGCGGAGTCGCCGGTTCGGCCGGTGCGGACGCCGGCGACGGCGCGGCGGGCGACGCAAACGTCGGCGGCGCGAGCAGCGGCGGAACCGGCGGAGCTGCCGGCGCGGGCGGTACCGGCACCGGTGGGACCGCCGCGGGCGGGAGCGGCGGGAGCACCTCGTGCCCGAAGCCGTGCGACTGCGATAACGACGGCCACAACGCGAAGGGAGGCACGTGCGGCGGGGATGACTGCGACGACACGGACGCCGACGTTCACCCCGGTCAGACCGCGTACTTCACCAAGCAAACCAAGAATGGCGGCTTCGACTACGACTGTAGCAGCAAGACCGAGCCGCAGTTCTCGACGGTGCTGAACTGTGTTGTGGCGCTGTGTCCGAGCGGTCAGGGATATTTCGGCAGCGCTCCGGCGTGCGGCTCGGCCGCCGACTTCGGGGTCTGCACCGGCGCGCTCTGCAGCAAACAGGTCCTCGAGCAGAAGACCCAAGGCTGTCACTGACGCGACCCGCGCACGGAGCTCGGGCCGCTCCAAGGTCGATCAGCGCTTTTTGGGCGTCTTCGCGGGCTCAGGGGCGGGTGGGTCGCCCAGCATCAGCCCCTGCCAGCGCCGCCTGAGCGGTGTGCTCGATCGCAGCTCGGGAACCAAGGCTCCGGCCATCGAGATCCCGGTCACGAACGCCGCCGCGCTGACCGCATCCGGCGAGAGTGCTCCGGCGCCATCACCCAGCCGTCGCAGACGGCCGAGCACCTCTCGCGCTTCGGTGCGGATGGCCGTCAGCTCGGCGGTGGCAAACACCGGTTTCGGGTTTACTGAAGCATCGAACAACAGCGCGAACGCGGCGGGGCGTGACTGAGCGAGCCGCACCGGCACATCGAGGGACTCGGCCAGCCCTGGCGCCGCTGCGAGCCGGGTCTGAAGCTCGTCGAGCGCCTCCTGCGCGAGGACGTGCACCAGGACGTCCAAATTCTCGAAATAACCGTAGACCGTTGCGCGGCCCAGCTCCGCGCGGGACGCCACTCGCTCGACGCTGAACACCGCCCAACCGAGCTCTTCGGCGACCTGCCAAGCGGCGTCCAAGATCGCACGTCGTCGATCCTCACGTTCACGCTGGCGGCGCTCGTTGATTCCCACCGTGTGATCGAACGCCAAGAAGCAGACGGGGTCAAGCAGCCTACTTGACGTAGGGATTGGCTTTTGTGACCTCGTCCGGGGGCTTCGGCGTGCCACCGGTCGCTGGTTGGCTCGACGGCACCGAGCGTGGCAGCGGCTCGCTCGGGCGCGAGGGTGTTGGCCTCCGCGTCGGCGGAACGACGCTGGGAGTTGCGGAAGCCGACGGGGCGGCGGTGGCGCTCGGCTCGGGTTCAATCACGCTGACCGGCGTCGTCGGGGTCGCGGCGGCGGTCGACGCGGTCGACGCGGCCGGCGCAGCGGCCGACGCGGGCAGCTCACTCGGCAGCGCTCTACGCAGCGCGTACACCACCAGACCCAACGCGAGCGCTGCGAAGAGCAGCACGCCCGGGACCATCAACTTGCGCCGCGGCTCGACCAAAGACTCGGCTACGACTGCCGTGTTCGAACCGTCCGCACCCAGAGCCGCGTCACCAACCAGCTCCGCGACGCGTGCGCGACGCGCCGCCATGTCTCGCCCGCACAGATCTTCGACGAGCTCAGCCACCTCCGCGTGACTCGCGAGCCATCCGGTCTCTCTTGCGATGCGCTCGATGTCCGCGGCCATCTCCCGCGCGCTCAGGTAGCGAGCCGCGACGTCCTTGGCGCAGGCCTTGGCTACCAGCTGTTCGATTTGCGGAGGGATGGTGAGCGCGCCGCTGGAAATGGGCGGCAGGGGATCCGTCAAGATGTGAGCCAAGAGTTGGGCATCGCTGGCCCCGGCCCACAGCTCGCGGCCAGACAAGACCAACCACAACGTGACACCGAGCGCGTACACGTCGAGTCGCGCGTCGATCGCGCTTCGGCGCAGATACTCCGGGGCCATGTAGAGCAATTTGCCCACCAGGTAACGATCATCCGTGACAACGGAGCCGAGCGCGCTCTTCGCGATGCCGAAATCGGCGATGCGCGAGACGCCGTCGCGGCCGACCAGGACATTTTGCAGCGTCACGTCGCGATGCAACATGCGTAGCTCGCGAGCCTTGGCATCACTAGCGGTGTGCACCGCCTCGAGACCCGCCAACGCGTCGAGCACGATTCGTAACGCGATGGGCAGCGGAAACGCTCGCCCTCGTAGCGCCTGGCGATCGACCAAACCTTCGAGGCTCGACCCTTCGACGTAGTCGAGCACCAGATACGGACCCAGCGCGTCGCGCCCGACGTGCTGCGTACCCACGACGTTTGCGTGATGGACGTGCGCGGCCAGTCTGGCCTCGTCGAGAAATCGTTCGAGGGCTTGGGGCACTTCGACGAGGTGCTCCTGCAACCGCTTCACGACGACCAGACGCTCGAACCGGTCGGCACCCTTAGCTCGCGCCAGGTACGCGGTCCCCATGCCTCCCCGACCGAGCTCCAGCAGAGCGTCAGGAGCCGCGCCGGCGCGCGTACCCGGCATCAGAAACGCCCGACCGCGGCAACACCCAGCGACGCGGTCTCCGGGCTGCTCCCGCCAAAGTCGGCCCAGAATACGCCGACGAGGCCCGTGCCGGCCGCGAGCACGAGCGTCCCCGCGAGCAGGTAGTCCGTCCTGCGGATCTTGGAACGAACGCGATCCACCTCCGCGCCGGTGGGCTCGTTCGGCAGCTCGTCGCGCGCGGAGAGTGTGTCGATGCCAGACCATGCGGTGACCGCCCCGAGCGCAACGGTTGCCACGGCGCCCACGTAAAAGACACTCGCCGGCAGCGGCCGATGCATCCCGCGCGCCCCGGAGGTCGAAGGACGTGGAGCAGGCGGCCGTGCGCGGGGTTTTGCGGCCGGCTCCACGACTCGAAGCACGATTCGATAGGTCGCCCCGGGCTCCAGAACCAGCTCGCGCACTTCCCTCTGCTTCTCGTGCCGCGCGACGATGCGCCGAGTGCCGGGCAGCACCCAGTGTTCGCCGGCAGGGGCGAGCTCTTCGTCCACTCGCAGCTCACACGGCGCGGGCTCACAACTCAGCTGCAGCCGCCCCAGGTGTGGCCCGGCTTGCGACAGGGCCTCTCTGGCCGCTGCGAGCAACTCCGCGCCCGTCGTCTGGCGTTCGATGGCTCGACGGCTGGCACGCGCGACCAGGAGATGGTCGCTGGCTTTGCGCCCAGCGGCGATGGCGTTTCGCAAGGCATCTTCGCTGGGCGCGAGCTTGTCGGCTCGCAGGAATGCCTGCGCGGCATTGGCGTAGTCGGCTCGCTCGTACAGCTTCAAACCCAGCTCGAACTCCGCCGCCGCTCGCACCCGTGGTTCGTCCGCGTGCGCCGCCCGAGGGAAAAGTGTCAGGGCCAGGACGAGACCAAAAACGACCCGAAGCAGAGCGCTCTGTGCGGTCACTTGGGCTACCATGAGGTCATGAAAGGCCGCACCTCGGTGAGCGTCGGTCTCGGGGCGTTGCTCGGGATCCAAGGGTGCGCGCTGTTGGTCGATCTACCCGAGGGCAGCGACTCCGTGAACACGGGCGGTGCTGCCTCGGGCGGGGCCGCGTCCGGTGGGGCCGCGTCGGGCGGAAGTGCAGGAACGAGCGCAGGGTGCAAGGTCGCCTGCGACTGCGACGACGACGGTGCCAAGAGTGAGTCTTGTGCCGGCACGGACTGCGCTGACGATGACTCGGAAGTGCATCCAGGTCAATCGGCCTACATGCTCACACCGAGCAAGAATCCCAAGATCGGTTTCGATTTCGACTGCTCCGGTTCTGCTGATCGTGAGTTCACCACGCCGCTCGAGTGCGTAGGACTCTCGCTGACCAAGTGCGACTCCGTCTCGCAGGGGTTTCTAGAGTCACTGCCCGAGTGTGGCCAGCAGGGCGAATGGGGGACTTGCAAAGCGGGTAGCGTGGTCTGCGAGAAGGACGTGCTGCAGATGAAGACGATGGCGTGCAAGTGAGCGACCGTCTCTCGCTGGCGCCATCCGACCGCCAGTGAGTTTCGGGCCGGGCGACGAGCTCGAGGGCGAAGCTCGAGTGACCGTGTGTCAGCAGACATGTCAGACACCGGGGCGAGCACAAACGGCTTGCAACTGGCTGGTCTCTCCGCGCGAGGGTGTCGGTGGCATACGGCGAAGCGCGGCGATCTCAGGAGCAAGACGTCCTGGAACGAGAGCTGCAAGTGCGTCCACTCGGAGGTCTGCTCATGCCGCTTCGCTGCCCGTCTCGTGGTTCGTCATCGTGGTTCGCCGGTCGGATAGCCGGCGCACTCTTGGCCTTCTCGTGCTGGGCGCTGACTCCGGCCTGCGCCGTCGAGGCGCTCGACGAACAGGCGTTCGACGCCGAACCAATCGACACGGAGGGATTGGCCGTCGGAGTCGGCTGCGACACGAAGCTCGTCAACTTCCAGCTCGCGGGCAGCTCCCATCAGGTGCACGAAGTCCGGAGCGACTACACCTGGCACAAGGTCAACCCGTGCCTCGAGCAGCTGCAAGGCGCCGCTGGGAAGGACGGCCCCGCGAGCGCGTCCGCCGACCTGCTCTACCAGCAGACGCTGTACCTGCTGTCGAATCCCAATGTCCGCTTCTACAAGCAGGGCAAGACCGACTACCTGAAGCTGAAACACGTGGTGAATGGTAAGGAAAAGCTGGACCTCTCGAAGTTCAACCGCCTGGTCTACTGGAACGAAAAGCACATCGCGTACGACTCCATGTCGCAGGTCGACTTCGGGCTGCGCATGCTGCGGATTTACCGCCTGTTCCTGAAACAGGAGGGCAAGCTCAGCGAGCGCGGGCGCGTGTTCCGTGAGCTCGGACTCGCTGCGCTCGGTGTGATCACCGACCCCATCGCGGACGGTGGGCTGCGCAGCCGGAGTGAGTGTGCACACTGGAAGGGCAAGGCGTGCGCCTGGTTCCACTCGGTGACGCGACGGGACTTCGACGAGACGAACGCGGGCGCGACCTTGAACAAGAGCCTCCATCCCGTGCGCGACATGTACGAAGCCGCGCAAGTGCTCGCCGAGGTCGATGCCCTCGACACGACGACATCCCATTCGTCCCGCATCGACGCGCTGCGCCAGGCGTCGTTCGAAGGGACCTACCAGCTGGTGTACGGCAAGGGGAGCGACGGGAAGGGCTCAGCGCCCAACCTGTTCGACTTCATCGCGACGACCCCCGGGGGGAAACCGATCCAGAGGAGCTGGCTCTACTACGGCTTCAACCCGGAGCTCGGCAAAGCGCATTTCTTGGGCAACAAGGGCAACGACTGGAAGAACTGCGGCTACCACATGCACGTGATGCAGCTGCTCTCGGCCATCTTGCCCCGGCTACCCCAGAGCGAACGCGCCGGATTCACGAAGGTCCGAGCGTCGCTTGGAGTGTCGGTCGTCGACTTCATCGTCAACGCCTACCAGGTGAAAGCCGGTGAGGGTCTGGGCGGCGACTCCAAGACCCAGACCAACGGAGCGTTCGGCAGCTGCGGCGAGAAGGCAAAGACGCCGCTGAGCCCGGCGGTCATCAGCGCGCTCAGCGGTCTGTGAGACCGCCCAAGGAGAATCGGACGGGGCTACGGTACCGTCCAGCTTGTCTCCACGCTCAGCTTGCCGGTCCAGATGTGTGGGATGTCGCCACCGTCGAACAGCGCCTTGGTCGGGCCGTCCAGAGTTTGGACGCCGGCCTCCCAACGCCGGATGGAGTTTTCGTAGGTCCAGCGCAGCGCCACCTTGGCGCCCGCCTCGAAGCCGGGCAGACGCTCGGTGGCGGTGCCCGCGCCGGGTTTCATCGGATCGAGACTGAAGGTCTGCGTGAAGGTCTTCTTCTCGCCGGGGGCGAGCAGCGGAAAGTCATTTTCGGTGACCACGTAACCGTGCGGGCGAGGCTCCGGAATCAAGAGGGTCGTGCCGCTCGGCGCTCGCATCACGATCCCACTGATGCCCCAGCGAAAGGCGTCGGGCGTGGGCAGGTAGATGCGCAGCGGCTCCGCCGTCAGATTCCTGAAATGGAGGCGCGCCGTCCGCATCGGGATGCGATCCATTTTCACTTCGTCCGTGATCTCGAGCTGAACTTGAAGCCGTGAGTCGCTTGCGGCAGCGAGCGGCTGTGGGTGCTTTTTTTCGGCGCTCATGGCGGTCTCCTGGGGCGCATCGACATGGCTCGGTTTGGCGCTGCGGCAACCGGCGATCACGAGGGGCAGGAGGGCGAGCAGCGGGCTCGCCCGTAGCGAGAGAGGCGTGATGGCACGACGGTCCATGGTCTTCACCCAAACGTCCCCCGAAGCTCTCCCCCGGCAGGCCGCCGACCAAGGCTACCTCCAATCCGGACCCGAGGTGAGCAGGGCTGTGCTTCCTGGTAGTCTCGATCGGTTCTTCCCAGGCCGCGCGCGATCGTCCACCGTCAGCTCGGAGCGGCGGCCCGAGCCGAGGCGGGGGAAGGGCTTGCCGGCCGCCTAGGGCGCACGCGCCTCGCCGATGCGCTTCTGCAGCACGCCGATGAGCCTCTGCTCGATGCGTCCCCTTCGAGTCATGATGCGCTCCTCTCTCTCGCTCGCATTCGTGCCCACGACGCTGCCGCTGCCGAGACCACGAGCACCTGCCGGCACACCCTTTGTGGGGGTGTGCCCGGACTGTCTCAGGGCGTGAGCGCGGCGATCGCGGCGCGAAGCAGGGGTTCGGGCCGAGGCTCGACCCCGCGCAGTCGCACCTGCTCGACGGCTTGCCGAGCCTGGGCCCGCTTGAACCCCGAGAGCACCAGCGCCGAGCGCACCTTCTCGAACACCTCGGGCTCGGGCGCGGCCGCGACCGCAGGCGGCGGCACCGGCGGCGTTGGCGACGCGGACTGCACCTCAGGCGTGCGGATCGCTTCGCGGCGAGCTCGAGCCCCCGCGATCTCGTTCTGGATGTGCTCTTCGCCGAAGACCTGTCGCGCTCGGTACGAGTTGTGAGCCGAGCAGAGCAGGCAGCAGTTGTCCACGGTGGTCGGCCCGCCCTTCGCGAAGGGAACGATGTGCTCGATGGTCAGGAAACGGGTCTCTGAGCATCTGCGACCGGCAGCATCGGTGAAGGTGCACCGGTCAGCGTCCCGCTCCCGCACCTCCCGCTGGACATCGACGGGCACGTGCCGTGAGCCCGGCTTCGTCTCGCGACGCTTGCGCGGCTTGCCCGCGCCCGAGCGACGCTGGATCGCGTCCGCGATCAGCAGGTCCAGGCCGAGCTCGAGGAGCGTCGCCAGGTCGCCGCTGGGGATCTCGTGGCTGAGCAGGTTGCGGGCTTGCTCGAGCTTGTCGCGAAACGCGGTCCGAGCGGTGAGCTCCAATCGCACACTCTCCGGCGAGAGGGGCTCGAGACGAGCACGATTCATCGAGGGCCGAGGCGCTGGCACGGAGTTACCTGCCCCAGACACTGTTGGTAACTCCGTCTGCGCGGGCTCGGGCGCCATCGTGGTCAAGGTGGTCGGCACGTCCGGCTGCGGAGACCAGCGGGCGATGAGCTCTTCGAGCTGACGCTTCGACTTCCCGCGCGCTTCGGCCAGGAGCTGCTCGACGTTGTCCTCCGTGAGGTGCCTGGAGAGGAGGAACAGCCCGGTCAGGTGCACCTCACCCGACGCGAGCTCGTCGAGGATCTGAGGAAAGCGCTGTGCCAGGCGGGCAACGCGCACGCGCTTGTTGGCTCCGTCCTCGGAGTACCCCCAGGCGCTCCACGCAGTAAGCGAAGAGTGAGGAACACGCGTCCTCGAGATAGAGCTTACGGCGGTCGAGCTCCGCCAGGTGGAAGACGACGTCCGTCGATGCGGCGCGCTCGGTGCTGACGGCAGCCGAGAGGCGTTCGCGGAGGTCGAGATCGGAGACCGAAGAGAGGAGAGGCATGCTTTCTCGCATACCACGCGATTTTTCGCCCTCACCGCTGCCACCAGGCGCGACGCTCACGACGTGGAACGCTTCGAACGTCATCGCGACGCGCAAAGCGCGCACAGCGCGCATCCTCGTGGCAGGGCGTGAGGGTTTCCTCGTGACTCGTCGCTCGCGCGCGCTGCGTGCTCGAAAACCCGTCAAGAAAAATGTGAATCGAATCGTCGCGCGACCGCTCTTTTCAAGCACGCGCTTCGCCACGGCGCAGAGCTCGGAACCACGCCGCTCGCACCCCTCGAACAAAGAGGGGTGCAAGGATTGCCCTCGGTGGTCTTGGCAGCGGCAGCGTCCTCGAGCTCGCGCGCTCGCGCGGAGTGCGAACCGCTGGCGGTTCCACGCATGCGCCGGCAGTGCGCGACGCACACGGTAACGACGCGCGGTCGCTCGCATGCGCTGACGGCACCCGGCGCGCTCACGCCAGCACGCCGCTCTCCTCGCGGCCCGCGCACCCTATCCCTGCGCCGCGGGGGACCGGCTTCTCTCTCTCTTCCTTGCTCTCTTCTCGCGGCCGCTGGCTTCGCCGACCGCTCGGTCGCCGGCCCATCCCCTCGGCCCGACTGCCAATCGACATGCCTCCTGGTAGAGTTCGCCGGACCGCCGGACCACGACCGAGGCACAGCCTGGCACACGATAGGATGAATCGCATGAGCTCCACGACGACGCGCTTCCTGGGCGCCGCGGCGTTGGTTCTTCTTGGCTCGAGCGCCTGTGGCTCCACCAGCAGCGACAGCGAGGCGACGGGCGGCGCGGCAAGCAGCGGCGGCGCGGGCGGCGGCGGCGGGACCGGCGGCGCTTCCGAGCCCGCGCTCTGCGACGGAAGCGCCAGCATTCGTTTCTCGGCGACGCTCGGCGGCGGCATGGTGATGCCGTCCTACGTCTTCACCAACCCCTATGGTTGGAGCTTCTTCTACGTGACCGGCGGCTGCGAGTACTTCCTGGGCGGGAGCGTGCAGGACGGGGTGAAGAGCGGAAAGTTGGACCCCGCGCGCGCGCAAGAGCTCGCAACCGCGGTCCATCGGAGCAACATCCCCAGTTACTCGAGCTGGCTGGACATGGGCTGCCCAGACGCCGGCAACGTGGCCATCAGCGACGGTACGAGCTCGGCGTATTGCAGCTGCGGTTGTGATCCAGATGCACCCAAAGGACTGGAGTCCGCCATCGACGCCGCATCCCAGTGGAAAGAAAAACTGTGGAACGAAGGCTCGCCCCTCGATGGACCGGTCGCCGCAGCCGCTCAGACGAAGGAAGTCACGGCGCAGCCGGCCAAAGCCTGGCCTCTCAGCTGGCCCATCACCGACCTACCCTTGCCCAACGAGCCGGGGGGCAAGGTCGTCACGGACGCGGGTGACGCGGCGAAGCTCCGGGGTTTGCGCGAAGGCTCGACGTTCGAAGGTGTGCTGATCGACGTCGGCGGTTTGCGCTACGAGCTATTCGTGCGCGACGAGTTCCCGACGCCGTGAAGACCGCCATCGCAGCTTCGAAGTAGCAGCCCACACTCACTTCCCCCGAGCTGCTCCAGCTTGCCGGGTTTGCCGTCTTCGTCCCAGTGCTGCCAGGCGCCGACCGCTTTCCCATCGCGGTACTCGCCTTCCATTTCACGCCGGCCGCTCGAATAAAAGAAGGTCGCGCGCCCGTGCGGTGTGCCATCCGCACGGCTGCACAAGATCACGGGATCTCCTTCTTCGGACGGATCCTTGTTGAGCGTCGAGCCCTCCGGGCAAGCCGCCTCGCCCGCCTCCCACCAGTTCTGCTCCGGCACGGGTGCAGCGGCTGCGGCGCGCGGCGGCGCGCCGCGCGGAAGCTCCTCACACAACCCCGACTTGCGATTGCAATAGCGGCCGGGGGTGCACTGCGCCCAGCAGCCGCCCGTCGTTGCGCGATACACTCCCGCCGTGACCAGCGCCGCCCCGGTCACCACCGCGGCGTCCCGCGTCCGGTTCGGCTTGGAGCCGCAGCCTGCGGTCAGACCCAGAGCCAACCCAACCATGACGAGCCGCGCGAGCAGCGAAGGACTCTTGTTGCCGGCGCTGAGCATGGGGTCCGGGCGAAGCCTAGCGCAGTGGTCGAGAGGGTCACCTCACAACAACAACCAAAGCGCGACGACCCCGCCAATGACCACGAGCATCACGACTGGCACCAGGAATGCCACCGCCGTGATCCAGCCCGCCCGTTTGATGGCGTGGCCCACCTGATCTTGCTGAAACTGCTGGAACTGCTGGAAACCCGGCGACATGGGCGCGCCAAAACCGTAGCCGATCTGCGGCACCTGGCCCGGCGGTAGGCCGGGGTACTGGCCGCGGATCCGGTCGTCGAGCACCTTGTTCACCAGCGCCGCGTGTTCGGCGGCGCGCGCGTGGTGTTTGAGTACGTTCTTGCAGTACGGACAGTTCGGCCGCGTCATGTCGTCGAGCGACAAGGTCGCGCCGCAGGTCTCGCAGTTCACGCCTTGCTCACGGCGTTGGACGGCACCCACTGCTGCGAGCCGTTGTCGAACTGCACCAGGTACTGGTTCGGGGCCGCTTGCATCACGGACGCCGCGTAGTGCTGACCGTCAGACCACGCGACCTTCACCTTGGAGCCGGCGACGATGCCGCCGGTCATGAACGACGCGGCTTGCCCGAGGCCGAACCCTAGCGGGTTCTGCATGATCGACGCGGCGGCGGCCTGCGACTGCTGGTAGGCGGGGTTCATCATCGCGGCCTGCACCGGATCCATCATCGCCTGCTGCTGCAGAGCTTGTGCGTTCGGCGCCGCCATGGCCCCTGCGCTCGTGTCGCGGGTCACCTGAACCTGGCGCGGGCCGCCCCCACCGCGAATGCGGGTCTCTTCTTGCGTGACGAAGTTGTGATGCCCGGCGTACTGCATCATGTTCGCCGACATCTGCCCGGTCCAGTAGCCACCGGCCTCGGTCCAATCACTCATCGAGACGCCCGCCGCCTGAATCGCGGCCTCGAAGCCGTAGATCTTGATCAGCGCGCTGACGTGCACGTAGTCGTCGTAGCTGCAGCGAGCGGCTCCGCCTTTTCGCCGCGCGAGCGCCGCCTGATACATCGGCATGAACGCCGTGGCCACACGACCCATGAGGGACATGTCCTGCATGCGGGCGGTCCAGCCGGCCTTCGCAGCCTCGTAGTCCGCAACCGTGACTCCTTCGCCACGCAGCACCTCCTCGGTCTTCGCCTTGTCCTTGTCGAGACCGTCGAGCGCAGCGCCGAGATCTGCGTAACGTTCCAGCGAAATCCCATTGATGGGGGCGAACGGATCCATGCTCCCTCTCTTTCCGGGCGGAAGGGGGCCAGAACTCGCGCCCGGCGTAAAGAAAAACGAGAAAACCCCGCCGCTGATTGCTCAGCCGCGGGGCTTTTTCATCGCTGGCCCGGTGGGGCGTTGCTCAGAGCGCCTTCTTCTTCGCGGCCTTCTTCTTCGCGCCCTTCTTCCCACCCTTGCTGAGCTTCGTTGCGCCGCCGGCCTTCTTGCCGTGTTTCTTTCCGGACGAGAGCGCCGCGCTCTTCTTGCCAGACTTCTTCTTGTGCTGCTTCGGCTCCGCGTCGGCGCTGGCCACGGCCTTTGCGCCACCCTTCTTGCCCGGCGAGCTGATCAGGAACTCGACCGAGTCCTTCTTCAAGCGGACCTTGTAGCCCGGGATGCCGTCCTTGAACTGGAAGCTGATCTCGGCTCCGCTCGTGCCGTTGCGGGTCTTCACCCGCGCGATGCGATTGTCGCGCTTCATGATCCCGTTCGGTGACTCCATCACCTTCACACCGGGGAGCACCACCGTGAAACCGGTGGCGTTCACGGCGCCCTGGAGCTTCGTCGCCGCCTTGTCGAGGCGCAGCCGGTGAACGACCGGCTCCGAGAGAGTGCCGTGACCCCACGGCGCCGCGCTGCCTGCGCTTCCCTTGCCCTCCTCGTCGTCCGAATCACCGGAGTCACCGGAGTCGCCGAAAGCCTGGTCGTCGACCGCAGCTCCCGCCGCCGCCTTCTCCTTGGCCTCGGCGCCCTTCGCGTCGTCCGCCTCGTCGCCTTCGTCGGCGGAGCCGGGGGCCGAGCCGAGCGGCGCGGGTTCCATGGTCGCCATCGGCGTCGGGCCAAACAGCGGGACGTCCGCGTTGGCACCGGTCGAAGCGGGGGCCGCGGTCGGGTCCGCGCCCTTGGCCGGATCCGCGCCCTTCTTCGGGTCGACGGGGTTGCCCTGCTCGTCGACCTTGATCACGTCGCCAGCGGCGACCGCGACCGCCGCGGGCACATCCTTCTTGCCCTCGGCACCCGGCGGCGCCGTCGGCTTCTTCATGGCGATCACACCCACCGTGAGCAAGAGCACTCCAACGGCGCTCAGCGCGGCGACCTTCTTCGCACGCTTCTTCTTGGCCGCCGGATCGAGCTCGACCTCCGCCGGCATGGCCTCGGCGGTACCCGACTGCGGACGCAGCTTGCGACTGCCAGCCGACATCACACCGGACGGCGGAGCCGCCGCGGTGGTGCGCCTGGGTGCGTTGCCCTGTCTCTTCTGCCGAAGCTCCATCATTTTCGCGCCTGCCCCTTTGAACAGCCTGCCGACGTTGGTCGCCGCCGCCCCACCCAGCTTCGCCATCATCTTTCCACCACGTTTTGCGGCGGCGCCGGCGTCGACCGCCATGTTCGCCACCTTGCCGCGCATGGCTGCGGCCTCCTCGTCCATCTCGGCTCCATCGACGAAGTCGTCGTCACCGAGCGGCGCGTCGTCATCCGTGTGGGCAGCGGCAGCCGTGAAGCCGCCGATGGCCCCAGCATGACCGCCCAGCAGCTCATCACCCTCTTCGGAGTCGATCACACTCGGCTCCGGGGTGTCGTCTGCGCCCCCGTCGTAGCGCAGCGCCACGACCAATTGCGGGACCTGGGTCCGCGGGTCGATGACCACGTCCACGCCGTCGATCTGAGCACCGCGGCGCCCGCCCGCGCCGACGTCTTCGATCTCGAGGTGGCGCCCCACCCTCAGGAACTCGAGGTTCGATGCCACCTCGACCTGCTTCGAGCCGCCAGCTCGGACACATGCTTTCATCGGTGAGCCAAGGCCGTCGATGTGCAGGCGGACTCGCACGCCGGTGCCGCCGGGGGGCTGGCTCTCGTCGGGGTTAGAGTGGGTCTCAGCAGCTGCCTCGGCTGCGGCGCCGATCCCGCACAGCTCCTTCAGCGCCTCCACGCTGCCGCTGTCGAGGGCCGTGAACGCAACGCCGAACTCACCACCGCGGTCGGCCTCGCTTCGCCAGGCGACCTTGCCTTCGACGACGATTTCCTGACCACCGTTCTCGAAGCGACAGACCAATGGCGCGCCGACCTCGGGCAAGTACGCGGTGCGCAGATGCATCCCGCGACCGCTGACGTCGACGCTCTCGGCCTCGAACGCAGGGGCTCCACCGACGTCGCGACCACAAATCTCGACTAGCGCCTGCACGGGCACACGCTGCAATCCGTTGGCGCGCCGTTCCTGTTCGTAGCTCATGCTGCCTCCCGTGAGCCCGCGCCCGAAATACGGAGCGGGGGCCACGCTCGGGAGGTAGGGCCCCCAGCCGACTTTGGCCAAGTTTCGGGGGCGAGAACCGGAAACGTTCACCCGGCAGCGGGTGCGACCAGGCCGCGAGCCGAGAGCGCGACTTCAGCCGATCTCGACGCGATTCCGGCCGCCGTTCTTGGCCGCGTAGAGCGCCGCGTCTGCTGCAGCGAGCAGCTCTGCCCCGTTGGGGAAACGGCGCGCCGCCGTCATCGTCGCGATCCCCAGGCTGGCCGTCACGGGGATCCGTTTGGCTTCCCATTCGATGACCAGGGACTCCAACAGGGCGCGGGCGCGCTCACCGAACTGTCGGGCTTTCTCCGGAGTTATCCCCCGGAGGAGCACCACGAACTCCTCACCACCAAAGCGGGCGAAGACGTCCTCGACCCGCAGCGAACGGCTGATGGCCGAGGAGACCTTCTTCAGCACGAAGTCGCCGGCGGGGTGACCGAAGCCATCATTGATGCGCTTGAAGTGGTCGATGTCGATCATGGCCAGGGTCAGATCCGCCCCGTGCCGCTCGGCGTAGGCGAGCTCACTGGCCAGGCGTTCCTCGAGGTAACGGCGGTTGTGCGCCCGGGTCAGAGGATCCCGAACCGTCGACTCGTACAGGGTGCGCTGCGCTTCTTCTTCCAGCACGTCGAGCAAGGCGAACTTCAAGACGACGTTGCGCCCTAGCCCCACCCGGTCGCCGTCCTTGAGCGCTTTCGGAGCCGAGAGGCGCTCGTCTCCCACGAAGGTGCCGTTGGTGCTGCCCAGATCTTCGACGAAGGTGACCCCGTCCTTGCGAAACGCCCGCGCGTGCCGGCGCGACAGACCGTCGTCCAACAAACGCCCGGCCGCCGTGTCGTCCCGCCCAAAAATAACCTCGCCGTTCTCGAGGGAGAAGATCCGACCGGGCTCCGGCCCGGCGAGCACGGTGAACACGCTGCGGTTCTTCGGCAGTGTCTCGCTGGAAACCGGCCCGAGCCCCGCCTGCTGAACCGTGGTCGAGTGGAGATCCTTGGGCTGGCTCATGAGCCTGCCATGATACGCGCGAGTCGGCGCCATCGGAAGACTTGGACTTCCGACGGGCAAGGGTCAATATCCGCGCGATGGCGCTCACGGTCGTGGTGCGCTCCGGCGATCTGAAGTCGGCGCCAAAGGTGACCTTCGATGCGCCCCGGATCGTGGTCGGTCGCGGGGAGGGCTGCGATGTGCGCCTGCCGGACGCCAGCGTGAGCCACCGGCACGCGTCGATCCAGCAGCGTGGAAGTGAGTACCTGATCGTCGACGAGGGCAGCACCAACGGCACCTTCGTCGGTCCGGTGCGACTGTCGCCTCACTCGCCGCGCGTGATCCGCTCCGGCGACATGTTGCGGGTCGGGCGCATCTGGCTCGAGCTCCGCGTCGAGCACATCGTGCCGACAGCAGCGGCGAACGTTGCCACCAAGGAGATCGCGCTCGGGCTCGTGGCCGAAGCGCTCGAGGCTCAGGGTGATCCTTCGGCGGTCCGTGTCTTCGTCACGGAGGGTCCGGACGCGGGGCGTGAGGTGAGCATCCGTGAAGCCGGTCGGCCCTACGTGCTCGGTCGCGGCCAAGGTGTGGAGCTATCACTCGACGACGCGGACGCGTCGCGCCGTCATGTCGAGATCACCCGCAAGGGTACCCAGCTTCTGGTGCGTGACCTCGGGAGCAAGAACGGCGCGTCGCTGGGCGGCAACAAGCTGGACGCAGGCAAGGACGTGGTGTGGCCCACCGGAGTGCCACTTCAGGTTGGCACCAACGTGCTCAGCTACGAAGATCCAGTGAGCGAAGCGCTGGCCGAGCTCGAGCGCGCCGCGGACGAACGCATGCGCGACGACGATCTCGTGGATGCGCCAAACACGTCACCGGATCCCGGCGCCGCTGAAGGGCCAGACTCCGGGCTCGGTGATGGCCCGCTCCGGCCGGATCTCGTGGGCGGTGCCACGTCACCCATTGCCAAGACACCGGAACGCAAGACCCAGCGTCCGGCAGCGCGGCGACCGGGGTGGGCGCTCGCCGACGTGGTGGTGGCGCTGATTGCCCTGACGGTGCTCGGGTTGAGCATCGTCGGACTGATCTGGCTCTTCAAAGCGACTTGAGCGGTTCACCCCCCCGTGCTTCGGTTGCGCCGCCGAGCGCCGCTCGGCGCCGATTCACCACCGAAACGCGAGGCGACCCATGAAGCTAGAAACCGAACGCGACGCGACACTCTGGCTCTGGTCCGCGAAAGCCCTGGCCGTCGTCTCGGCCTGGAACTCCCTCGGACTTTTTGCGAAGTTGCGCAAGGGGCCGATCTCTCCGGACGAGCTCGGCGTCGACCCGCGCGCGATCGCCACCACCCTGCCGGTGTTGAAGTACATCGGTCTGGTCGCGGGAGACGGCAAGCGCCTCGTGCTCACGGACGCCGGCGCGCGCTTGCTCGACGAGGGTGGCATGCCGACGGAGCGCAACCTCGAGCAATTGCGCGATCTCGGCCGCATGAAGGAGGTGCTGCAGAACGGCGGACCAGTGCTCGACGACAAGGGCAACTCGAAGGCAACCACGGGTGGCACCCGCGCCGACAGTGGCGATCACACGAAGAAGTTCCTGGACATGCTCTACTCGAGCAGCGGCCCCGCCGCTCAGAGCAGCTTCGACTGGCTTGCGCCGCTCCTGCCCAAGGGCGGGCGCGTGCTCGACGTGGGTGGGGGTCACGGGCGCTATGCGCGGGTGTTCGCCGACGCGGGTTTTGTCACCACGTTGTTCGATCTGCCGCACGCGATTGAATACGCAAAGAACAAACACGGCACGGCCCTCGAGTACGGCGAGGGAAACTTTCATCAGACCGAGGATTTCGGCGGGCCCTTCGATCTGATCTTCCTGGCGAACGTGGTGCACGGCGAGTCGCCCGAGGACAACGCGCTGCTCATCGCTCGCATGGCCAGGAACCTGCGCCCGGGCGGCTACGTTGCGCTGAAAGACATGTTCCTGGACGCCCACGGCAAGGGCCCGGAGAACGCCGTCTTCTTCGGCCTGACGATGCTCTACTACACCGAGAAGGGTCGCAGCCCCACGCTGGGCCAGGCCCACGAGTGGTTCCGCCTGGCCGGACTCGAGGGGCCCGAGATCACACTGCTCGACACCCAACAGCTGGTGGTCGGTCGGAAGCCGAGCTGAGGGCGTCCGTCGCGGCTCGGCCCGCCGTGGCGGCAAGGTGCACTGCGCGAGGCTACGGCTCGCTGGAAGTTCCTTGGGAAAATCGAAGCATGCTTGAGCGCGCCGCCCATCGAGCCGTAGACTCGGTCTTGGTCCCTTCATGATGGTCGGCGTGCGCGAGGGCGAGGTGCTCGCCGGCAAGTTCCGGGTGGAGCGTGTGCTCGGCGTGGGCGGCATGGGGGTGGTGGTAGCCGCCCGACACATCCAGCTCGACGAGCGGGTTGCACTCAAGTTCCTGCTGCCCGAAGCGCTGGCAAGCAGCAACGCCGTCGAGCGGTTCATTCGCGAAGCTCGCGCGGCCACCAAGATCAAGAGTGAGCACGTCGCGCGAGTGATGGACGTGGGGACCTTCGAAACCGGCCAGCCGTACATCGTGATGGAGTACCTGGACGGCGTCGACCTGTCGCAGCTGCTCGAGAGTCAGGGGCCACTGCCGCCAAACGAAGTGGCGGACCTGGTGCTCCAGGCCTGTGAGGTCATCGCCGAAGCTCACGCGCTCGGAATCGTCCACCGCGATCTCAAACCAGCCAACTTGTTCCTCACGCGCTTCCTCGACGGTTCGCCGTGTATCAAGGTGCTCGACTTCGGCATCTCCAAGGTCACGCTGCCGGGACAGGACCAGGCAGCCCTGACCAAGACCAGCGCCATGATGGGCTCACCCCTCTACATGTCACCGGAGCAGATGTCGTCGGCACGCAGCGTGGACGCGCGGACCGACATCTGGTCGCTGGGAGCGATCATGTACGAGCTCTTGACCGGTGGCCCTCCGTTTTCAGCCGAGTCGTTGCCCGAGCTGTGCGCGAAGATCCTTCAGGAGGAGCCACCGCCCGTGCTCACGCGACGCGCGGACGTTCCCGCAGCCTTCGCCGCCGTGGTCGAGCGCTGCCTGACGAAGTCGCGAGAGCAGCGTTATCAAACCGTTGGTGACCTGGCGGTGGCGATGGCCGAGTTTTCACCGCAAGGCGGAGAGTCGGTGCGACGCGTCACCCGCATGTCTCGGGTTACCGACTCGGTCCCGAAGCCAGAGCCGAGCATGCTCGCTTCGGCGCCGACCTTGGCGCAGCCTGCCGTGGCAGCTCCGCAGCAGCCGGCATCGACCGGGGTTGCCTGGGGCGAAACGAAGCCCGGTGACAAGCCGAGGCGCGGGCCGCTGTTGATTGCCGCGGCACTGTTCGCTGCGACAGCCCTCGTGAGCGCCGGGGGGCTGGGCCTTTGGCGATTCCGTTCGGTCCAGGCGGAGCCTGCCGCGCAACCATCGACGGTTGCGGTGATGGACTCCGCGCCGCTGCCCGAAGTTGCGGAGGAACCTCCGACCTCGACCAGTGGGCCAACACCGGAGACCTCGACGAGCGCGCCGAGCGCTAGCGCCGAGCTCGCTCCTCCCGCGCGCGACGCCGGCGCGGCCCAAGCCACTGCGCCTTCCGTGCGCACGAAACCGAAACCCAAAGTGGAGGCCCCGCCGCCCGAGCCCAAGGCCGCGCCCAAACCGCCCACCCCACCCGCCGTCGAACCCAAAACGCCGGCGGACAAACCCGGAAAGCAGCTCGGGGGCAGGACTTGAGGGCGTCTCGCTGGCTGGCGCTCGCGGCGCTGATGCACGTGATGCTGTGCGCGCGACAGGTCCCCGCCGGAGCCGCCGAAGTGGCGGCGGCGGTCGCGCTGTATGACGAAGCAGAGAAGTTGATGACGGATGGGAACTACCTGCGAGCCTGCGCGAAGTACGCAGAGAGCCACCGCCTCGACCCTCAACTGGGTGCGCTGCTGCACCTGGCTGATTGTTACGAGAAGGCCGATCTCCTGGCCAGCGCCTGGGCCAGCTGGCGAGATGCGGTGGAGCTGGCGGAGAAGCGGGGTGATCCCAGGAAAGACGTGGCTAGCGAGAGCGCGGCAGCGCTCGAGCCAAAACTCGCCAAGCTGATCGTCCGCGTGCCCGCCAGCTCCGAGCTGATCGACATCGAGGTGCGCCAAGATGGACGCCCGTTGGGGCGCGCGCTCTGGGGTAGCGCCATTCCGGTGGACATCGGCGCCCATGAAATCGAAGCGAGGGCACCCGGCATGCAGACCTGGCGCGGTTGGGTTCGGGTGAAAAAGAACGGGGTCATCGAGACGCTCACGGTGCCGAAGTTGCAACGTGATCCCAATGCAACTGCGGCCGCCGGCCCGCGCTCCAACGGCAGCGCAGGTGCCGCGCCAAACAACGACGGCTCACGACGCGAGTCGAAGAGCGTTCAGTCCAGCCTCGGGTGGGCCAGCGCGGGGCTGGGAGTGATCGGCATCGGCCTCGGCTTCTATTTCGACGCGCAGCGGCGCGGGAAGGTCGAAGACCGCGACGCGATCTGCCCGACGGGCAAGAACTGCGCTGACGGCGACCAAGCCCGGATCAACGGCTTGACGGACGACGCGCGCAACGCGGCGACGGCGGAGACGGTTTCGTTCGTCGCCGGCGGATTGTTCGCGCTCGGCGGGGTCGTGCTTCTGGCAACTTCGCCGTCCACTCAGAAGGCGGCGCGTTCGCACTTCAGCGCCGCACCGCTCGTTTCGAGGAGCAGCGTCGGCGCAGCCGCCGCGGTCAGGTTCTAGTCACTGACACAAGAACGTCAGGGCGATCGCTCCCGGCAGCGCCTTGTCGCGCACTTGTTTGCACAAGGCCGGGCACGCAACGATCTTGGTCGGCGCCTTCGGGTCATCGAAATACCACGCCGTGTCGGTGCCGCAGCTGGAGCTGGAGGACACGTATTGCAGCGACTGCGACTTGCTGGCGACCTGTACCAGCTTCTTGTCGAAACCGGCAGGGGGGTTCGGGATCACCCAATAACAGCCGATGCCCGGCGCGTAGTTGATGGCATTGGCCAGTTTGGCGATGAAACCGTCGGGGTCTTGGCTCACACTCTGGAACGCGGGGCACACATCGCCGAGTACACCTCCGTAGGTGCCAATCAAGCTGGTGTATTCACTCCCGACGGTGCTGCCAGAGCAGGTCGACTGCGCGACCAGCGCCGCATAGATCCAACCGCTGTTCGGTGGTGTCTTCCCCTTCTTCAACCACTCGGTCACGAAGCTCGTCGCACCCAGGGACGAGTTGTCGTCAGCGACGAAAACGAGTGCCCGTGCGACCGCGTTCGGGCGCAGGTAACCCTCGAAAGACGAGAAGTTGTCGAGCACCATCTGGAGCAACTGCGCTCCAACCACCGGCACGGTCAGCGGGTTGTAGGTTGGTGGGTTGGCTCCAGGGCACGACGCCCCAGTGGTGAGCGGGGGCGCCGCACAGAACGCGGGCGTGTGGAGCGCCACGAATCTCAGATCGATCGGGAAATGGTTGAGCTTCTGGAACAGGTTGTTCATGGACCACTGGACCGTGGTGAGCGCGTTCTGGTTCTTGCTCGGCGCCTCGTCGATGGCCCAGACCACGTCCACGGGAGCAACGGTTTCCGCGACGGCCTGCTCCACGGGGACACATCCAGCGTCCGGCGTGGTCCCGCCGGTGCCGCTTGCCCCGCCCACCGCGCTGCCAGCGGAGCCACCGCTGCCGAGGGTGCCGCCTGCGCCGCTCGCCCCGCCGGCGCCGCTGACGCCTCCGCTCGCGCTCGCGCCCCCGGTGGCGAGCGTGCCGCCTGTCGCGCTCGAACCCCCGCCGCCATCGGGTGACGGCGCTTCGACCTCGCGGCGGTCCACGGAGCAGCTCGAGAGGAGCAGCGCGACTCCCCACAACCGATGAGTCTGCCTCGAAACCGCCGGCGAGCTCACGGGGTGAGCTTTCGTGTTGGACATCCGTAGAGCACGCTCAGCTTGCCCTGGGGTTTGTCGCGAATGAACGCGCAAGTGGAGGCGCAGACCTCGATCTTCTCGGGAGTGGTCGGGTTGTCGTAGAACCAACCGCCCTCGATGCCGCAGGCCGCGGCGCTGGCAACTTGTTTCAGCGCGTTGACGACCCCCGCCGTGGGCTCGAACGACAGGTTGATGTCCTGCCAGCCGTACTTCACACCGGACGGGCCGGGCGGAATGCTCCACTTGCAGTCGACGGTGGAGTTCTTGATGATTCCGTCGCCAATCGACGCGAGCACCGGTTTGAAGTCCACGATCGGAACTCCGTTCGCATCGCAGATGTCGCTAGCGGTGCCCTTGGTCTGTGTGACGAGCGCTTCGTAGACCGAACCCACGGCCGCCACTGCAACGCAGGCTTTGCGGCCGAAAATCCCAGAGACTACCCAGTTGGTGGTCCACGGAGAATCGGTGTTGGGCCACTGGGACAGGAAGGCTTGCGCCGACATCACCGAGTTGTCGTCGGTGACGACGATCAGCGTCTTCGACGATTCGACGCGCAGCACCTGCTTCCACTTCGGGTAGCTGGTCATGAACACCTGGAGCGCGTCGACGCTGCCGACCGAGGCCGGCACGTGAGTGTAGCCAGGCGGCTTCGAGTCGGCGCCATTGCTGTCGCAAGGAACGGGCGGCGGAGGGCAGCTGCAGTTGCCGGAGCCCAGAGGACCGGGCAGGCAGACGTAGGGCCCCGGCGCCTTGGTCGCCCCGAGCAACACGACCCGCGCGTCGATGGTCGCCTTCGCCAGATCAGAGACGAGCTGGTTGAGCGCGACCTCCACACCCGTGGCTTCCTCCACCATGCTCGCGGACCCATCGATGATCCAGACGATGTCAGCGGGCTGAAGCTGCTTGTTGATGGACACGGCGGCGCCGACACACGCGCCCCCTGCGCCACTCGCGCCGGCGGCACCGCCCGTCGCCGACGGACCCGCGCTTCCACCGGTCGAGACACCACCCGTCGCGCCCGTGCCCTGAGCGCCTTGCCCACCTTGACCTGCCTGACCACCCGTCGCCGAATGTTCGACGGGGCGTTCGTCCACCGAGCACCCCACGTGGACCGCAGCCAGCACCAACACCCAACGCGCCGGCCTTCGCCCCATCGCGCGATGATATCACCGGACTTGGCCGGCGACATGGTCGCTAACCGGTCAGGGGCACTGAAACGTCACCTTCACCGCTCCGGTGGTCTGGCGGACCTGGTCGCAGGTGCTCGGACAGGCGACGACCTTCTTCTTGACGGTCGTCTCATCGTACCACCAGCCACCGAGGGGGCTGCACTTCGCCGCGCTGGAGACATGCGGGACACTGGTCTTGACGCCGGCCTTGGTGGTGAACTCGACGCCGAAATTCTCGGGGTCGAACTGCGAGCCTTGCGGCGGGTAGGGCACCTGCCATTGACAGCCAGCGTCGTTTGCAAACGCCAGGCCGAGCTTGCTACCAAACCCCGCCGGGTCGGAGCTGGGTTGTGCAAACGCAACACACAAGTCGACCTCCGACCCGCCCGTCGCCGCGATCAGCTTGGAGTACTCCACGCCGACGCCGCCGCTCGAACACTGCGTCTTGGTGACGAGCCCCGAGACCCGCCAGCCCGTCGTGAGGGGTGGGTCCTTCTTGCTCCATGAAGTCTGAAACGTCTGGTAGGGCACGGCCGAGTTGTCATCGCTGATGATCACGAGGTTCTTGGTCACAGCGTCGGGGCGCAACGACGTTTTCCAGGTGTCATACGTCGTGAGGATCTGGTCGAGCGCGTCGTAGTTGTCGATGGCCACGCCGTGGTGCACGTAGCCGTAGAGCAGAGTGTCAGCGTTGTTGTTGCACTGACCCGAACCCAGTGGCTTCGGTACGCAGAACCAGTGCACGGCCAGCACGATGATCTTCGGGTCGACGTGATACTGGGCAAGTGTGCTGGCAAGCACGGGGATGCCGGTCTCGATCTCGTCGAGCAGCTGGACCATGCTGGCTGTGGTGTCGACTGCGATGACGATGTCGACCTTCACGCTCAGCATCGGAACCGACTGGGACGAGACCTGGCACACCTCGGCGTCCGGGGTCGTTCCCCCGCTCCCTCCCACGATGGTGCCGATGCCGCCGGTCGACGAGCCACCGCTCGGGGAACCGCCGGCTGGTGCACCCCCGGACGCTTGGCCGCCCGCCCCAGCGCCGCCGAGTCCGGCCCCCGCCGTTCCAGCCGACGCGTCCGGCGTCGCCGCATCGACCTGGCGACGATCGACGGAGCACGACCAGAGTATGAGCAAGGCCACTCCGCCCAACCGGACCATGCCGGAGCGAGTCATGGAACGAGGTTCTTCGTGGGGCAGCCGTAGAGCACGTTGAGCTCACCCTTGCTGTTGTCTCGGATGTACGTGCAGGTCGTGTTGCAGACGTAGATGCGCGTGGGTGAGGTCGGGTTGTCGTAGTACCAACCGCCTTTGATGCCGCATGCCGTCTGATCAGCGACGTGAAGGATCTCGTCTGACTGCCCCGCCTTCGGAGAAAACGCCAGGTTGATCTCCGACCAGTTGTACTGCACGCCTGGGGGCCCCGGCGGGATGTCCCAGTTGCAGTCGATGTTGGTGTTCGAGATGATGCCGGCGGACAGCGGACCGACCAGCCCCGAGAAGTTGGTCTGCTGCTGGCCGTTGTTGCACAAATCCACCGCCACACCCTGGGTCGACGTGACCAGGCTGTCGTAGACGGGGGCGAGATTGACGCCTGGGCACGCGGATCGCCCGAAGATGCCGGACACGACCCAGCCGACGGTCCACGGCGAATCCTTCTGGGACCAGTTCGCCGAAAAAGTGGCGGCGGGAAGCCCGGAGTCGTCGTCGCTGACGACAACCACGGTCTTGGACGACCCGGCGCGCAAGAGCGACTTCCACTTTGGGTAGCTGTTCATGAAGACCTGCAGCGCGTCGGTGCCACCGACCGTGTCGGGGATGTGGGTATAACCGGGCGGTTTGCTGTCTCCATCCGGCTTGCCGCAGCTTCCAGAGCCTAGCGGTTGCGGAACGCAGATGCCCATCCCTTGTGTGTTCGAGAGCGACCCTCCCAAGAGGATGATCCGAGCGTCAATCGAGCTCTTCCCGATCAGCGTTGCGAACTGGTTCAGGGTCTTCTGAACGGCAGCGGACTCCTCCCCCATGCTGCCCGATCCGTCGACTACCCATACGAGGTCGGCGGGCTGCTGTTTGGGCGTGGCAACGACGGAGCTAGGGCTGCAAACGCCGGCGTCGGAGCCAGCGCTTCCCGCTTGGCCGCCACTGCCGGCCTGGCCGCCGGAGCCCCCTTGTCCCGCGACACCACCGACACCACCGACGCCACCGACACCACCCCCGCCACCCGCGCCGCCCTGGGCAACGCCGCCGGTGCCCGCCGCCCCGGACGAGCCACCGACCGCACCCGCGCCCGCAGCTCCGCCCGTGGATTTGGGCCCAACCTCTCGTTCATTCACGCCGCACGCGCCGAGCAAGAAGCTCAGCAACACCACGGCGCCGCCCCGCCACATTCGTGAAGACATCTCTGGCCCACGATAACCGCGTTGCAGCCTTGAGCGAAGCGAGTTTCGAAGGCAGCGCGGTCGTCCGGTCATTACCCGCCGGTCACGGGGTTGCGACGCGGACCTTCAGCCCCTCAGCACCACTTCACCCTCACCTTGTAGCGGATCTTGGTCTTGCCGTTGGCGGGCACGTTGACGTCGAAGCTGAAGGTGAAGGCGTCCTTCTTGTCGTGTTTGTGGGTGCTCTCGATGATGGTCCAGTCGCCGCCGATGGGTTCGTAGATCTCGACCTGGCTGGCCTTGTCCTTGTGGTTGCGCAGCTCGATCTCCCAAGTGCTCTCCGACGTGCAACCCCCGAGCGTGCGCCACTCCATCTGTTTGCGGTCACCCACCACGTCGAAGGCCTCGCCCATCTTGATGCGGATCTTCTCGTCCCGCGGGGTGTGGTCGATGCTGTCCTCACCGATGAACTGCTTCGCCCCGCTCTTGTCCGCCTTGTAGACGCGCACGGTGCCCTTGGGCAGCGGCATGCCGAGGCCGTTCTGCTTCGAGTTCTCGACGTCGAGGTAGACGCCGACCTTCTGGTTCTTCTGCACCTCGCCGTACTTGCCGCGGTACCAGTACTGCTGCCCGAAGTAGATCAGCTTCTTCTTGACCTTGGCGTTCTTCGCCTCGAGCAGCGTCACCTGCTTCTGCTCGTTCTCGAGCACGTCCGTCGGCTGCTGCAGGGTGTACAGGTGGTACTCGAAGAACCCCTCCTCCTTGAAACGCTCCTCCTTCGAGACGTCCTTCGCGCTCATGGCCTTGCGCCCGTAGCCGGCGGCCATGCGCCCGCTCACCCGCTGCACGTCCCCGGCAACCAGCTTGAGCTTGGCGTTCTTGTAGGTGGCGCCGGACTGGTTGACCAGGGTCACCCAGCCGGTGAGATCTCCCGCCGTGTCCGCGTCATTGATCACGAAGACGTAGTCGCTCTTCCAGTTCAGGTTCTGGGTCAGGTACGTGGCCTCGATCTTCTGCTTGGCCAGCTTGCTGTCGAGCTTCCACACCAGAGTGGGCTTGCTCATCAGGTTGTCCGGCACGCTGGGGAAGGCGATGCGCCCGGGGAAGTTGTAGGTGATCTCGCCGCCGATCTTCATCACGGTCTGGCCACCGGCGACGCTCAGCACCTCGGCGTCGAACGCCTCGTCCTTGCCCAATTTCTCGTTCCAGCGCCAGACCCGCACCTTCTTGCCCACGTGTTTCTCGAGCAACTTCTGGGGCGTGAGCAGGTCGTAGCGGTAGTTCTGCTCGAGCACACTCAGTGAGTCGCCACCGGACAGTGACTTGACGGACACGGTCTCGGGCTGGATGTTCGCCGACACGTCGCGGAACTCCAGTGCAACGGTCCCGGTGCCGACGTCGAGCTCACGGATCTCGCGCACCAGACCGAAGTTCTGGTTGTAGACGGTGATGCTCACCTCCTTGCGCTGCTCGGCGGTGGAGACCTTCTTGGTCTGGGCGAGCGCGCCGGGTGTCAGTGCCGCGAGCACCAGCGCGCCGAGCAGGGCCTGTGAACCGAGTCTGAGCTTCTTCATCGCATTGGCCTCCGCGCGCACGCGAGATCTCGTTCCTAGCACCAGCGCACCCGCACCCGGTACGTGACCTTGGTCTTGCCTCGTGAGGGCACGGCCACGTCGAACGTGAACGTGTGGGCGTCTTTCTTCACGTGAGGGTGGCTCGAACGGACCATCTCCCAGTCCCCACCGATGGGCTCGTAGACCTCGACCTTCTCGGCCGTGTCCTTGTGATTGCGCAGCTCGATTTCCCACGAGCTCTCCGAGACGCAGCTGCTGACGGCGGTCCACTCCATCTGTTTTCGGTCGCCGACGACGTCGAAGGCCTCCCCCATCTTGATGCGGAGCTTCTCGTCGCGGGCGGTGTGGTCGATGCGATCTTCCCCGATGAACTGCTTGGCGCCGCTCTTGTCGGCCTTGTAGACGCGCACCGTTCCCTTCGGCAGCGGCATGCCCAGACGGTTCTTGGCGCTGTTCTCGATGTCGAGATACACACCGACCTTCTGGTTCGAGACGACTTGCCCGTAGTTGCCCCGGTAGTAGTACTCGGCGCCCCAGAAGATCAGCTTCTTGTCGATGCCGATGTCGTGCGCCTCGAGCAGCGTCACCTGTTTCTGCTCCTTGTCGATGAGCGTTGCCGGGCGCTGCAACGTGTACAGGTGGTACTCGAAGAAGCCCTCTTCCTTGAACTGCGGACGCACGCGGATGGTGGCGTCGTTGGGGCCAAAGCCGCCCGCAGGCTCTTCATCGGGCGGCGGCTGGAGGCGCTGCACGTCGCCCGCCACCAGCTTCAGCTCCGCGTTCTCATAGTCCGTGCCGCTGTTGTTGGTCAGCGTGACCCAGCCGTTCAGGTCGCCCGCCTTGTCGTCGGCACCGACCACCATCACGTAGTCCGCAACCCAGTTCAGGTTCTGGCTCAGGTAGCTGACCTCGACGCGCTGTTTGGCCTTCCGGCTGCCGAGCAGCCACACCAGGGATGGTTTTGCGATCAAGTTCGGCGGCACCTCGGGGAAGGCGAACCGCCCCGGAACGCCGTAGGTCACCTCGCCGTCGATCTCCAGCACCGTGCCTTGCTCCACCGCCAGCACCTTGGCCTCTTTCATCTCTTCGCGGCCGAGCTTCTCGTTGTAGCGATAGACCTTGATCTTCTTGTCGACGTACTTCTCGAGCAGCTTCTGCGGGCTCAGCAGGTCGTAGCGATAGTTCTGCTCCATCACGGTCAGCGCGTCGTCCCCGTCCAGCGACTTGATGTGCACCGTCTCGGGCTGGATGTTCGCCGACACGTCGCGATACTCGAGCGAGACCTTGCCCTCGCCGAGGTTGAGCGTGCGGATCTCGCGCACCAGCCCGAAGTTCTGGTTGTAGACGGTGATCGCGACCTGTTGCCGCTCCTTGGCGGTCGATTTGCTTTGTGTGGTCGGGCCGGAGAACTCGCCCCCCTCGGCGAGCTTCGGCTCCTTGCCTGCGCAGGCCGGCAGCGCAAGCGCGCACATCACGAGCGCCGCACGCCAGGCAGGCGCAGATGTTCCGTGGTTCATCGGGAGTCCTCGGGATGCGCCCCGGGAGACGCATCAGAAACAGAAAAGATTTCGACCGAAATCTGAGGGTTCCGGGACGGCAACGCCCCGCGCGGCCGGGAGCTTACAGACGCCGCGCGATTCGGCGCAACCATCGGACTGGACTTGCTTTCGACGGGCAGAACCTCGGAAGCGAACCTCACGCTGATTTCAACCGCGCCGTTCGTGTACTCTGCTCGGCATGCGGGGCATTCCCTTCGTGGCGTGGGTGATGGTTGCAGCAGCGTGTTCGAGCTCGAGCACGAACCAAGCCCCCGGCGGCGGCGGCAGCGGAGCCGTAGGTGGCAGCGCAACGGGCGGCGCGTCGGGCTCTGGGGGTGCGGGCGGCGTGGGCGGACAAGGTGGCGGCGGTGTTGCGGGTTCAGGGGGTGCTTCCGGTGGCAGCGGTGGCGCGGCAGGAGCCGGCGGCGACGCGTCACTCGGCGGAGCGGCGGGGACCGCAGGTGGCGATGCTTCGCTCGGCGGAAGCGCGGGGACGGGTGGCGCAAGTGGCAGCGGCGGAGCCGGTGCAACGGGTGGCACGGGCGGAGCCGGTGCAACGGGCGGCACGGGCGGAACCAGTGCAACGGGCGGAGCGGGTGGTGGAGACGCTTCGGTCGATGGTTCAGCGGGCGACGCGAGCACCGATGCCGCATCCGGTGGGTCGACCGCGGACGCGGGCGGCGACGCTTCGAGCGACGCCCCGAGTGATGCCTCGAACACGGACGCGAGCGATTCCGCGATTGACGCTCCGCCCGCCGACGCGGGCGCCTGTCCACTCGGCGCCACCGGTGGCGACGGGACCGCGCACTACCCGCTCTGGAAGATTGCGGGCGACGCTCGGCCGGACTCGGAGTTCACCACCTCGCTCTCGACCAACGTGGCGCTCGATCACACCACCTGCCTGATGTGGGAACGCTCGGCGGCGACCGGCGGGTCCGACTGGACCACCGCCGATTCGAACTGCGCCGCATCGACCGTTGATGGGTACAGCGATTGGCGCCTACCGACCCGAGCAGAGCTCATCAGCCTGACGGACTTCACTCGCATCTATCCTGCGCTCAATCCGACGGTGTTTCCGGGGGTGTCGAACGCTACCGCCATTGGCGCAAGGTTCTGGAGCTCGACCCTGCTCGCGGGCTCGACCAAACGCTGGGTCGTGGTCCACGGTGGGATCGGGCAGATGTCGTACATCGATACCAGTAGCGCGGACCTGGCTGCCTATCGGTGTGTTCGTGGCACGGGCGCGCCCAGCGGACCGCGCTTCGATTCTTCGACGAACGGCGTGGTCAAGGACAACGAGACTTCGCTGACGTGGGAGGCCGCTCCAACAAACCAGGTCTACACACAGGCCACCGCGACGAGCTATTGCGCTGGGCTCGGTCTCCTCGGCGGGGGCTGGCGCTTGCCGACCATTCGAGAGCTGGCAACCCTTCCGGATCCGACCCTTACGTCGCCAGCGCTTCCGCCCGCCTTCACCTCGGTGAGCACGTGGTACTGGTCGGGAACAGTTGGGTACCAAACGAGCCAGAACTGGGCGGTCCTGATTGGAGCGGGCTTCTCACAGCCCCAGGCGTATACGAACGAGCGAGTGCGCTGCGTGCGCTGAGCGCAGGCGACCCTGTGCTTCTCATTGCGCTGACGGAGAGCGGCGGCGAACGCGCTGCCGGTGAAACGGCGCCCCGGTGTGCGACGCGCGGCCTGCTGGCGGGACGTCCCAACACTTGGCCCATCGATCGATCCTTCGCTACCGCTCGAATCGGGCGGCTCCCCCGAGAGCCGAGGTCGCAAAACGATGAGCTCACAATTCCGGTCGTTCGACGAATACTGGTCCCAGTTCCTGCGCCGAAGCCGCCCACTGGCTCACGGCCAGCTGAGTCTCGGGCGCACGACCCTCGGCCTGGCGCGCGCCGCGCTCGTGACGCTGGCCGCGCGGCAGCCAGCTCAGCGCACCCGCAGGCCGGTGGAGTTGCGTTGGGCCATTGCCGCGACGCTGCTGTCGTGGGGGAAACTCCTGGCGGGGACCTTCGAAGCAGAGCTCGACGACGCACTGCGCGCGGACGCCGCGAACTGGCCCTCCGTCGAAGCCGTCGGCACGCTCGAAGGCCACACGGTCGCGGGAGGGAGCAGCTCGCGTCGGCCGGGCAGCACTCCGCCCGCCGGCAATCCGTGGGCTGTCTGGATGTGACTCGACCCGCAACCAACGCGAACGAGGGCTCTGTAGGTGTGGCATGGCCGCGATCCGGAAACTGATCTACTGCTTCAGCGGCGATGACCTGGGAGCCACCGCTCGGGCCATCGTCGAGCAGGGCTTGACCCCTGTGGGCCTGCCCGAAGAGGTCGAGATCGACATGCAGGCGGTCAGCGTGGACGACGAGTGGGTCGACACACTCGTCGCCGGCATCGGCAGGCGGCCCAGCGCCAGCTGGAACGGCATGGTGGACAGCTTCACCATCGAGCGCGATTGCGTGCGTGGCCTCAACCACAGCTACGAGCTCGACCCGCCATCGCTGGTACGGCGCCTGGGTCGCATTCCGTTCACGGTGGCGTCGTTCGCCACCTTCCACGACTGGAGCTATCGGTCGCCATCGTTCGGCGAGCTGCACTACCGGCTGGGCTGGGGCTGCGCCTTCCAGGGCACCGGCCACGAGCGGCTCGTGTCGCGACGCTGGCTCGCCACCGGACCGTCGCGCATCCTGCGTGGTCCGAACGACACGACGCTGGTCCAGCTGCACGACTTCTCACTCGACCTCGAGGACGCGCTCGCCCAGGCTCAGGGCACCCACTCCGATCTGATGTCGGGTTTCATCACCTTCGCGCACCAGTTCAAGACCCAGCTCGAGGGGTTGCACAAGGGCAACGACCGCTCCCTGGTGTTCGTGGTCCATGGGCGCGTGGTGTCTCGACAGGAGATGCTGGACGCGGCGGCCGCCCGCTTGCTCCAGCCGTTTGGCCCCGACAAGCCCATCGACAAGGTGCTCTATGTCTTCATCGATCGCGCTGCGGCCGAAGCCCAGATGCCGGCGCTGTGGCGCTACGGGCACCACGTTCACCTGATCGGCGACGATGGGGTCGAGCGCCGCATCGACGAAAGGTACGTGCCCAGCGTCGAACGCCCGGCCTGGACCCACAGCGACGCTGCCGAGGAGCTCTCCCCGGCGAAGGTGCCCGTTCAGGGCTGAGAGCCTGCCTCGAAAGAACTGCCAGCGCGGCCAACAACGGGATTTGGGAGTGCCAGCTGGAAGCGATCGAGCTGAGCCAGGCTCTGCGGCTGAAGTTTCAGCGATCTTTCATGCGCGCGCAGTCCTGAAGTCCTCATGCTCACGGCATGAACCTTCAGCGGCTCGGGTCGATGGTGTACGTCGTGGCGGCCTGCACCGCTTGCTCGGCAGCTAACGCGGAAGACTCGGCTGCGCCCGCGGCCGGCGGCAGCTCCGGCGCGAGCACCACCCCCGGAGGGCTGGACGGAGGCCCGTGGGCAAGCGCCGGCAACGCTGGCAACGCTGGAGGTCAGGGGGGCTCCGGCAACGGTGCGCTCGGCGGCAACGCGGGGCAGGCCGTCGAAGCAGGTGCAGCCGGCGCCTCGGGGAGTGGCGGCGGTCAGGGCGGGGGCGCTTCGGGACCGGTATCCAACGGAGCGGTGATCAGCTGCAGCAACACGCCCTGTCAGGCCGGTGCGCAGCATTGCTGCATCACCGGCGAAGGCAGCGGAAATCCGCCCGCGTTCCAGTGCATCCCTGCGAGCGTGAGCTGCGGGCTCTCGGCCCTCACACGACAATGTGATGGGCCAGAGGACTGCGCGAGCGGCGAGCGCTGCTGCGCGAACACGCTGTTTCCCTCGACCCCTGCGGCGTGTCGCGCCCAGTGCTCCGAGGGCGAGCAACCAACCTGCTGGGGCGCCGCCGAGTGCGGCTCGCTGGGGCCGCACTGCTGTTTCTTTGCCGGCCGCCCGGCGGGATTTTGCAAGTCGAGCCCACACCCCGGCGCGACACTCTGCGTACAGTGAGCCGAGCGCGTCGAGCGCACTCCGCGCCGTCGGTCCCGCCGTTACTTGACCGGCGGCAATGAGATGCGCTGGATGTCGGCCCCGCCGGGGTACTGGTAACTCGTGAACGTGCCGTAACCCATCACCTGGATGCCGACGGGTTGGTCAGCGACGAGCACGTGCGCCCCGCCGTTGCCCGGACCGAGCTTCACCCTGAGGACGGCGTACGCAGAGCCAATCGAGTGCTTGTTTGCCGTCACGGGGTTGCCGTCGATCTGAATGCTAGCGCTCTCGGGCGCGACCACGTCGACGTAGCTCACGTCGTAGTCGTCCGGCGCCAAGAACACGTACTTCTTCCGATACTGCTCGACCGGCACGGTGAAGCTCTGGGAAGGGTCACCTTGGTAGTCCTCGTCGCCGGCACTGGTCGGCGGGTCCTGGATCATGCCGCCGAGCATGTAGGTCCCGACACCGAACGCGCTCGAGCCGACCACCTCGAAGTCCTGTTCCACGTGCTCGAGGTCGACGACCTCGCCCGCAGAAATCAGGGTGGGTGCGCCCGCCGGCGTTCCAGACGGATAAGAGAGCTTCGTGCCATCGACGTTGCCGAAGATGCGGACGTGATGCCCCACGACGTTGCCGTGGACGGCCGTGGGCGCGGTGACGAAGTAGCGCGTGCCGAGGGCTTCTGCCGGGAGCACCGTCTCCTCCAGATGATCACAGGCGGGGGTGCCTTGCGGCTCTTGTGTGCAGCGCGCACCGGAGATGACCTGGATCTTCTTGTTGGCCAACACCAGCGAGCCGGCAAAGTCGCGGCCCACGTCGCCAATCAGCTGGACCACATCGCCCGCATCGAGCGTGAGCTCCGCCTGGCTGCCGAGGGCCGTGGCCGCGACGCCGGTGCCCGGCTGAACGTCGGCGTTCTTGGCCAGCTTCACCTGCACGGTGGTGCCGTCTTCGGCCGCGGTGATGGCGATGAAGCTCCCGCTCTTGTAGTTCTTCTGTCCCATGACCCGGTAGGTCGAGGTCCACGCATTGCTCGGGAGCAAGAGCGATGCGTCGTTGGTGAACGAGTAGCAGCCGATGGGTTGGTTGTTGTTGGTGAAACACGGCTGGAGACCAGGGCAAGAATCCCAAACTTTGCCCTCGGGTCCGCCCTGGCCGCGGTACTCGAGCGGGTTGAACTGGTAAGCGGTGACCGCCGAGCTGCTGGTCAGGTGGTACGCCGCGCCAACGGCCCGCACGGACTGCGATATGGACGCAAGCGCGCCGCAGCTGGTCCCGGCCTCCCACTTCAGCTCGGGGACCCAGGGCAAGTAGAACTTGCGGAGCTCTCCGGGCGGGACCTCACCGGTCGTGAGCGGCTGTCCATCCTTCTCGATCTTGATGCTGGCGGTCTCGACGCCAGCATTGGCAACCACCACCGCGAAGTCGAACACCTCCCACACACTGTTGGTGGTCACGGTCGGCCAGAAGTCGCAGCCGACGTACGAGGGGTTGGGGTTGTCGGGGTCACACGGATCACCCAGCAGCGAGCCGTCGCCGCCGGCGTCGATGTTGAGCGCGCCCCCGCTGCCCGCCCCGCCGACGGGCAGAGCACCCCCGCCCGAACCTCCCGTCGGACCCGCACCCCCCACACTTGGGGCGGATACTCCGACCACGTCGTCCGTTGCCGCGCAGCTCACCGCGGTCGCGACGATTGCAGAGCCCAGCAAGATCCGGCTTCCGATCCACATGTTCGCCTCCACCAGTGAAGGTGGCGCCATCTCGCGTACACGGGTGCTGAAAGAACGCTGAAAGACGTGGCGCGCGAGCCGCCCGCCAGGTTTCAGCGGATTTTCAGCGCCCGAAATGGCCAACGCTGGCTACAGAACGGTCATGACCGACCGACGATTGAACCCTCACTTGCACTCGCCGCAGGAGCTCGGATTTCGGCGAACCGCGCTGGCCTTCGCGAGGGTTGTTTGGAGCGCCGCGCTGATTTTCATCGCCGCCTGCTCCGCCGCACCCGGCGGGACGCCTGGTGCGTCGGACTTCGCGACCGATGGCGGTGGCGGTCTGGGTGGCGGTGGCGATGCAGCTCCGAACACGGGCTCAGGGGCGGGCGGCGTGCCGACCCCCGATGCCCGGTCGGGGGAGGGTGGCCGGGCGCCTGACGCAGGGGCTGGAGGCCAGCCGCCCGATCCGGGTCCCGCGACGCCCGAAAAACCTGCTCCTGGCCATTGGCTTCAGCTCCCACCGGGGAGCTACACCGAGGGCGCACCCAAGACCGAGTCGTGCAACGGCACACAGAATCAAGTCTTGCACGCGGTCACCCTCAGCCATCCGTTCGAGCTCTCCGCCACGGAGGTGACCTTCGCTGAATACGCCACCGTCTTCGGAGCGGAGCACCCAGCCTACGCGGGATGCTCGAGCTGCCCCGTGTCACTGGTGAGCTTTCACGGCGCCGCGGCCGTGTGCAACGGCTACTCCAAGTACGCCGGCTTGACCCCTTGTTACTCCTGTCAAACGACCGCGGTCGGCACCGAGTGCGTGGAAGCGCTCTCACCCTACGCCTGCCACGGATACCGTCTGCCGACCGAGGCCGAATGGGAGTACGCCAATCGCGCGGGCACTTCGACGCCTATCTTCAACGGTGACATCGTCAACTGCAGCGGCTTCGACGTGGGCCTCGATCAGATCGCCTGGTACCTGTTCAACGCCTCCGGCGGTGCCCATCCGGTCGCCGGAAAACAGGGCAATGCCTGGGGTTTCTACGACATGAGTGGCAACGTCTGGGAGTGGACACACGACGGCTACGTGAGTGACCGATCGACCCTGCCCACGCTGAACCCCATTGGTGTGAGCAGCGAAGGACTCCGGGTGATGCGCGGCGGCTCCTACAACTGCACGCCAGAGGAAGTCCGTGCCGCACATCGCTCGGGGTTACCCGCGTCGATCGCGGCGTCCAACGTGGGTCTGCGTTGTGCGCGCACGCTGGACTGAGCCCCCGAAAGCAGCTCAGGCGGGGCGCCTCGGTGGTCCGACGCGCACGTCCGGATCCAGGAAGTATCCATCCTCGCGCCGACCGAGAGCGCTGCCCAGACCCAGCTTCCGCAGCGTGGAGATCGCGTTGTGGACCCGCAACACCCCGGAGTGGCGCGAAGGGTTTTCCCCGGGCCAGCCGGCGCGCACCAGCTCCTCGACCGACAAACCGTCGCCGGGGGTCACGAGACGCTGCGCCGCCAGCGCCTCGAGCACGCGACACAGCGCTCGGCGTCGGCTCAGCCGGACAACGGTCGTGTCCGGCAGCTGGAACGAGCTGCCGTCGGCGGCTACCACCGCGAGCACTCCAGACAGATCAGCCGGAGGCGCCGCGTGTTCGTCGAGCTCGGCCGAGAGCGCGAGCTCGAGGCGCCCGCGCGCGATGCGCAGGAGCGGTTCTTCCGGCGAGGTCGCGGCGAGGCACCTGGCCCGGGCGCCAGCGAGCAGCGCGCGCTCGGCGCTCGAATCACCCTGGTCGCGCGCGACGCGCGCTGCCGCCAGCTCGGTATGTCCGCGCTCGATGCTCACGAATGCACGGTCCTTCGCGTCACCGGACACTCGCTCGGCCCCGCCCAGGAGCTCGGACGCGGCGGCTGCGTTTCCGCGGGCTGCCGCGACAGCGCCGAGAGCCGCGAGCAACCTTGCTTCTCCATGCGTGTCACCTCGTTCCTTGGCGAGCTCGAGGGCGGTCCGATACTCGAGCTCGGCGGCGGGCAGCTCGCCGCTGGCTCGCCTGACGTCGCCCAGAAGTCCCCGAGCCAAGCCATCGACCCAGCGGAAGGCGTGCTCGGCATGCAGCTCGAGGGCGCGCTCGAGCTTGGTGCGGGCCTCGCTCACCAGGCCGCGCTCGAGCGCGATCAAGGAGAGTTGAGTGAGTGCGTAGGCCTGCGCCCGCGGATCGGCGAAGCGGCGGCTGATGGCGAGCGCGCGCGTGAGGTCTTGTTCGGCCTCGCCGAGCCTCCCGGCGTACAGACGGAGCTCACCTCGACCGGCGAGCGCGGTGGCGAGGCGGGATGACTCCCGAGAGCTCTGTTCATGGCAGAGGATGGCCTCCTCGACGCTCTGTTCGGCGCGGCGCTTGTCTCCCATGCGGTCGTAGATCGCGCCCAGGTTGTTCAGCATCGTCGCCCGGCGCACGTCTCGCGTTGGATGCGCGTCGAGTGCCCGGCGCATGTCCGCGAGCGCTTGCTGGAGCGTCTCGTGTCGACCCGCGTCCGATTCCGGCAAGAACCCCGAGCGCGCGACCGCGGAGGCCGCGAGCATGCGCGCGGCCATCTCGAGCTCGCCGGCGGCATCGGCAATGGCTTGGGCCTTTTCATAGTCCTCCACCGCCGCGGCGCCTCTCCCGATGAACAACAGCAGAGTGGCGCGCGTCGCGAGCGCAGCGGCTACCAGCCGCGGTGTCGTCATCCGGCCCGACTGCTCGAGTGCACGCGTCAATCGCTCGATGTACCAAGCGACGGGGTCGGAGGTGATCGCGAGCCGCTCGAGGGAGATCAACGTCCGAATGGCGTTCTCCACCGCCTGCGTGCCCCGTGCAACCGCGTCGAGATGGTAATCCGCGGCGGCACGGATGTTGTCCCGCTCTTGGGCCAGACGGTGCACCGCTTCGAGAGCTCGCTCGCCGTCTACCAGCGCCGCCCAACTCGTGGCGAACGCAGTGTAGTACTCAGCGTGCCGTTGGCGCGCGTCGTCGGCATCGGCGGGCCGCTTCGCCGCAGCGACCCGGCGCAGGCTCTCGAGAAGAAAGAAGCGGTGCTCGCCAAATCGCGTCGTCTTGGGCTCCGTCATCAGCATCGACTTTCGACGCAGGGATTCCAGAAGATCCAGGACTGGGGCGAGGTCGCCGCCATCAGCCAGCACGGCCTCGGCCGCGAGTACCCCGAACCCGCCCCGAAACACGCTGGCCCGCGCGAGTGCAGTCTGCTCGACCTGACCGAGCAGGTTCCACGCGGCCTCCAGCGCTGCGAACAGAGGCGGAGCGGTCGAGCGCTCGAGGCGCTCCAGGATCTCGCCGATGCCGAGCACTCCGACTCGCGACGCGCTGAGCTCGATACCGAGGGGCAGGCCATCGACGCGGCGGAGCAGCGCCGCGAGCTGTCGAGCGTCTTCGTCGGCGACGGTGAAGCCGGGGCGCACGGCCCGAGCGCGCTCGATGAACAGCTCGACGGCCGCCGAGTTGGTGAGGTCGGGGCCGTCCGGGAGTGACAGCGGGCGAAGCTCGAGCACTTCTTCAGCATCGAGCATCAGAGGGGACCGCGAGGTGACGACGATCCGCAACTCGGTCGCCGTGGCCAGCAGTCGGGTGATGGCCTCGGCTGCTGCAGCGGCGATCGAGTCCAGTCCGTCAGCCACCAGCACCGCGGGACCGCGAGCTCGGAGCGCCGCTGCCAGTCGATCCAGCGCAGCTTCGGTCGAGCTGGAGCCGGCGACGGAGACGTCCATGGCCCGGGCGCAGGCGGAGATCAGCGCGTCGATGTTACCTGCGTCGCCGAGCTTCAAGAACCAGGAGCGCCCCCGCGGCAGGCCCGCCCAGTAAGCGCGCGCGAGCGCCGTCTTGCCGACGCCGGGCGGCCCGACGACGCACACGAGGTGTGCTTCCGCGACGAGCTGGTCGATCTCCGCTAGCTCCGCGTCGCGTCCGACCAGTCGGGGCCCACGGCGTCGGCTCGTCACCCGGCCATTGTACGGCCACGACCGCCAAGTCGGCGAGCGACAGCACCTCGGCCGCGCAGCGCTCCGCCCGCCGGCCAGCCGTGGGCGGGCTGGAGCCGACTCACTGAGGCGCGTGGTCGGCGGCTGCGACGATCCGAGCAAAACCCGCCGCGTCCAGTGACGCACCCCCGACCAGCGCGCCGTCGATGTTGGGCTGACCCAAGAGGAGGGCCGCGTTGTCGGCCTTCACGCTGCCGCCGTAGAGCACCCGCGTTGCTCTCGCGAGGGCGTCCGACGCTCCGGCCAGCATCGCGCGAATCGACGCGTGCACGGTCTCCGCATCTTCGGGGCTCGCCACCTTGCCCGTGCCGATGGCCCACACCGGCTCGTAGGCGATGGCGCCAAAGCCTGGCTGGCGCACTAGCTCCCCCAGCACCGCTTTGACCTGCCGCTCGACCACCGCGAGCGTCGTTCCTGCTTCCCGCTCGGCGAGGGTCTCGCCGACACACACGATGGGTCTCGGCCCCGTCGTCATGGCCCGCGCGCACTTTTTCGCGACGAGCTCGTCCGTCTCGCCGCAACGTTGGCGGCGCTCGCTGTGACCCAGAAGCACCCACGTCACGCCCATCGCGCGCAACATCGCGCTGGAGATCTCGCCCGTGAGCGCACCGTCGTCCTCGTCGCTCATGTTCTGCGCACCGAGCGCGACGCGGCTCTCGGCCTCGTCCAACATCGCGCGGACGGCGTGGAGCGCGGTGAACGGAGGGGCGACGAGCACGTCGACGCGGTCGAACGACCGAACCGCGCTCGCCACCGCGCCGGACAGCTCTCTGGCTTCGGGGCCGCCGAGGTTCATCTTCCAGTTGCCGGCGATGAAGGGTCTGCGCTCGGGATTCACGCCCATCTGCGTACGGCGTCGGGAAGCCCACGACAATAGGCTCCTGCCTTCGATGATCCCGCCGCCTGATCTAGCGTCGCTGCCTCCTGATGAGCACGCCCGTTCACGCCGAGCCAGCTCCGGAGCGCGGCAAGCAAACGTCCTGGAGAACCTTCCTCGAAGCCCACTGGAGCGCGCTGGCAGCGAGGTGACCCGCCGTTCACGCACTGACGTCAGAGTTGCACATCGGCCCACAGAATGGAGAGGTCGAGCTCGATGGCCTCGAAAGGCTCGGCTCGGCCACGAGCAGCATCGCGCCACACGGCGAGGCTGGTGTAGCGCCCGGTCTCGAGCCGCAGGGCCTCCAGCGTATGGTCAAGTGGATTCACCAGCCACACGTGGCCAACGGCCTCGCGCGCGTAGATTGGCAACTTGTCAGCGCGATCGGTCTTCGTGCTCGACGGTGAGAGCACCTCGCACACCCAGTCGGGCGCGAGGGTAAAATACGGCTCGTTTCGGACCGCGGGCATGCGGGTCCTTTTCCAACCCCCGAGATCCGGGACGAGGATGTCGTTTGACAAGTGGAGCTCGGGTTCGTCGAGGATGATCCAACCCCCGGGCCCACCGCGCCCACGCTTGAAGGGTGGCCCGAGCTCTTCTCCGAGGGCGCTGGCCGCCGCGAAGCTCGGGCGCGCAACCGATCACCCCGTCGGCCCGTCGGGTGTCACGAAGCGCGTCGCGCGGCGACGAGGAGCGGCTGGCGCAGAAGCGCGTTCTCCCCCGCCGGGGACTTCCCAGGGTCGTCCGCGAGGAGCGCCGCGCGCGAGATCATGAGGCGGATGCGAATGGTAGCCACCACAACTGCCGGCGTCCCATGGCGAGCGCGCTTCCATGATCCCGCCGCCTGAGCTAGCGTCCGTCCCTTCCCGATGAGCACGCCCATTCACGCGGCCGGGCCAGTCGTCCTTGCCAGCGATCATGGTGGCTTCGACCTGAAAGAGGCGCTCAAGCGCCACCTCTCGAAGCAGGGCGTGGCCATCATCGACGCCGGTACGCACAACAAGGATGCGTGTGACTACCCGGTGTTCGCCACCGCGGCGGCACTGACCGTGGCGCGTGGTCAGGCGTGGCGGGGCGTCGTGGTCGACGGCGCCGGCATCGGCTCCGGCATGGTCGCGAACAAAGTCCCGGGCGTGCGCTCGGCGATGGCGTTCGACGTCGCCACGGCGAGGAACGCGCGCGAGCACAACGACGCCAACTTGCTCACGCTCGGCGCCGGCTATCTGAGCGAAGAAACCGCCATCAAAGTCCTTGACGCCTTTCTCACGACCGATTGTACTCTGGACCGTCACAAGCGCCGGGTGGCGATGATCGACGCGCTCGACCACGGGCGCAGCCTCCCGCCGTTCAGCGACACCACGAGGACCAGCGAGCTCATGCCCAGCACAGACCGTGCATCGCTCGTCCAAGCGATCGTCGACGTGCTCAGCGCGAACCCGACGCTGCTCTCCGGAGCGACGGACATGCCCGGCGGCGCGCCGAGCTTCTGTGAAAACGGCGTGTGCGTCGCCTGCGGAAACTGCATTTCGAAGCGGGCGGACAGCGTGCGGGCCATCGTCGGAAACGGCCCGATGCGCCTCGCCAGCGCGCCGGGGCTCGGCGCCGTGCCCGAAGACATCGCGAAGTTCATCGACCACACGCTGCTCAAGCCCGAGGCCACCTACGCGGACATCGACAAACTGTGCGCCGAAGCGGCCAAATTCGGCTTCGCTTCGGTGTGTGTGAACCCCGTGCACGTCAGGCGTTGCGCCGACAAACTCAAGGGCTCCTCGGCCCTGGTCTGCACGGTCGTCGGCTTCCCGCTCGGCGCCACCCCAAGCGACATCAAGGCCCTCGAAGCGCGGCGCGCGCTGCGCGACGGAGCGCGCGAGATCGACATGGTGATCGCCATCGGCGCACTCAAGTCGGGTGACCACAAATACGTCTACGACGACATCCGTACCGTCGCAGAGACCGTGCACGAGGGGCGCGCGATCCTGAAGGTGATCCTCGAGACGGCCCTGCTCACGGACGAAGAGAAGATTGCAGGCTGCGTCGCCGCCAAGAAGGCGCGCGCCGACTTCGTCAAGACCTCGACCGGGTTCGCGAAGGGCGGCGCGACGGTCCACGACGTCACGCTGATGGCCACGGCCGTCGATCACCGGCTCGGCGTCAAGGCATCGGGCGGCGTCGGCTCGGTGGATGACGCGCGCAAGATGATCCAGGCCGGCGCGACGCGCATTGGTGCGTCGGTCGGAGTGAAGATCGTTCAGGAGTCGCGCGGGGAAAAATCCGACCAAGCGTCCGCGAAGGCTGCGTACTAGCAGCCCCGAAAGGTGAGAAGCAGCCACGATGGCCGACCTCCGAAGCTTCGTTTTCCTCGATTCACTTCAGCCGCAGCTCGCGGCGTACCTGG
Organism: Myxococcales bacterium; assembly: GCA_016706225.1. Classification (NCBI taxonomy): domain Bacteria; kingdom Pseudomonadati; phylum Myxococcota; class Myxococcia; order Myxococcales; species Myxococcales bacterium. The sequence continues at coordinate 112,277 of JADJKB010000015.1, read as the reverse complement.
GGACCATCGCCAAGGGGTTCTTGCCGGTCGCGAACGAAGCGTCGCTGATCGTCGAGATCTCCCCGGGCATCGAGATCAACCGCGTGACCGACATCGCCGTGAAGGCGACCGACGTCCGCCCCGGTATGCAGATCGTCGAACGCCTGTACGGCATGCTCGAGCTGCACAGCCCTTCCCAGGCCGACGTGCGGCAGGCGGGTATCGCGATCCTGGCGGCCCTCGAGCTCAAGGAAGAGGACCGCATCAAACCCCGAGTGCTCTCGTCGCAGGTCATCAAACACGTCGACGACCTCCAGGTTCAGCTCATCAACCGCAACCGCCAGGGCATGATGCTGATCGCCCAGGAGTCACTCTTCATCATGGAGGTCGAGCCGGCTGGTTACGCGGCTTTCGCCGCCAACGAAGCCGAGAAGGCCGCCGAGATCAACGTCGTGGACGTGCGCATGACGGGCGCGTTCGGGCGTATCTACCTGGGCGGCGAGCAGCGTGACATCGACGTGGCGAGCGTGGCCGCCGAAAAGGCGATCGAGTCGCTGAAGGGACGCGAGGCGAAGGCTTCGCGGAAGGACTGAGCCGTGATCGATCTTCGAAGCTTCGTATTTTTGGACTCGCTGCAGCCGCAGCACGCCGCGTTCCTCGGCACCGTGGCCAAGGGCTTCTTGCCGGTGCGCGGCCAGGCGTCGCTCTTCATCGAGATCGCCCCCGGCATCGAGATCAACCGACTCACCGACATCGCCATCAAGGCGACTGGGGTGAAGCCCGGCATGCAGATCGTCGAGCGCCTGTACGGACTGCTCGAAATCCACCACGACCAGCAGGCCGAGGTTCGACGCGCCGGCGAGGCAATCCTCGCCGAGATCGGCGCGGAAGAGTCAGCGCGCATCAAACCCGAGATCCTGTCCTCGACGGTCATCCGTCACCTCGACGATCGCCAGACGCAGCTCATCAACCGCGTGCGCCACGGCCACATGATCGTCGCCGGACAGACGCTCTACACGCTCGAGGTGCAGCCCGCCGCCAACGCGGCGCTCGCCGCGAACGAGGCAGAGAAGGCAGCCCACATCAAGGTGCTCGAAATCGTGAGTTTCGGGTCCCTCGGGCGGGTCTACCTGGCGGGCAGTGACCGCGACATCGATGTAGCGGTGCCTGCGGCCGAGAGAGCAATCAAAGGGCTCGTTGGGCGAGCCGGTAAGTAACGACAACGAGCGGCGGGTACGACAACGCCTCAGCAACACGGAGAACGGAAATGGCCGAAGCATTGGGTATGATCGAGTGCCGCTCCTTCGCGGCAATGGTTGAGGCGTCCGACGCCATGGTCAAAGCGGCAAAGGTCGAGCTCATGGCCTACGAGAAGACCGGCGGTGGATACGTCACCGCGATCATCCGGGGCGACGTCGCCGCGGTGAAGGCCGCGGTCGACGCCGGTCAAGCCAACGCAGCGCGCGTCGGCGAAATCGTGGCCACGCACATCATCGCGCGTCCCCACGTCAACGTGGACCTCGTGCTGCCGCTCGGGCGCCAAGCCGAGGTGGAGCAAGAGCTCAAGTCGCGGGGCGGCAAGTAAGACTTTCCCGGCAAGCCCCCTTTGCTCGTGCTCGCGCCGGGCAGAGGGGTGCTTAGGAAGGGTGGACGATGCTCTTAGCAAAGGTGGTCGGGACCGTGGTCGCGACGCGCAAGGATCCGAAGCTCGACGGGCTGAAGTTCCTGCTCTTGCGCCAAGTGAACCCCGAGACCATGGCCGAAGGCGGCTACGTGGTGGCGAACGACGCGGTCGGCTGCGGCGTCGGCGAATACGTGCTCTACGCATCCGGCTCGTCGGCGCGGCAAACCGAGGTCACGAAAGATCGCCCCTGTGACGCTGTCATCATGGCCATCGTCGACACCTGGGACGTGGGCGGCGAGACACGCTTCGAGAAGCACGGGCAGGAGCACGGGTATGCGGACTAACAGCGCGCCCGGCGGAGAGCGGCGATGAGCCCGGATGAGATCCGTCGAATCGCCGAGGCAATCGCCGACCGGCTGAGCGGCGGTTCGGCGCCGCACACGCACTCCGCAGCAAAGGCGCCGACTGCCTCCGGCGATGACGGCATCTTTGGCTCCATCGACGAGGCCATCAAGGCCGCTCGCGTTGCGTTCATTGCGCTCTCTTCCCTGGGCCTCGAGCAACGCAAGCTCATCATCGAGTCCATGCGCGTCTGCATGCGACGCGAGGCAGAGAACCTCTCCCGCATGGCCTGCGACGAGACCGGTCTCGGGCGCTTCGAGGACAAACTCCTGAAGAACCTGCTCGTGACCAACAAGTCGCCGGGCACCGAAGACCTCATGCCCATCGCCCACACGGGCGACGACGGCTTCGCGCTGATCGAGCCGGCGCCGTTTGGCGTCATCGGCGCCATCACGCCCGTCACCAACCCATCGTCGACCATCATCTGCAACGCCATCGCGATGGTGGCGGCGGGTAACGCGGTCACGTTCAACCCCGCGCCTGGCGCCAAGCGCGTGTGCGCGACCACGATCCGCGGCTTGAACCGCGCCATCATGGCCGCCGGCGGCCCGCCCAACGTGCTCACCGCCGTAGCCGAGCCGACCATCGAGTCAGCGACGACGCTGATGAAACACCCGCTCGTCCGCCTGGTCGTCGTCACCGGCGGTCCCGGCGTGGTGCAAGCGGCGATGCACTCGGGCAAGCGGGCGATCTGTGCGGGACCGGGCAATCCGCCGGCCGTGGTCGACCCGACCGCCGACATCGACAAGGCCGCGCGCGACATCGTGATGGGCCACTCGTTCGACAACAACGTGATCTGCGTGGATGAGAAAGAAGTCATCTGCGTGGACTCGGTCGCGGACTCGCTCAAGGCCGCGATGAAGAAGAACGGCGCGGTCGAGCTCAAGGCCTCGGACATTCCCCGCCTGGAGAAGGTGATCTTCGAGAAGAACGCGGGGCCACGCGGGCACGCGGTGATCAACCGCAAGTTCGTGGGCAAGAACGCCTCGCTGGTGCTCCAGGAGCTCGGGATCCCGGGCGGTCCCGAGGTGCGCTGCATCCTCATCGACGTGCCCAACGACCATCCCCTGGTCTGGACCGAGCAGATGATGCCGGTGCTCCCGCTGACGCGCGTCAAGACGGTGGACGCGGCCATCGATCTCGCCGTCGAGGCCGAGGGTGGCTGCTTCCACACGGCGACCATGCACTCGCACGACATCGCGGCGCTCTCGCGCATGGCTCGCAAGTGCAACTGCAGCATCTTCGTCAAGAACGGTCGGGCCATCGCCGGTCTGGGCGCCGACGGCGAGGGCTACACGTCGTTCACCATCGCGTCGCCCACGGGTGAGGGCCTGACGACGGCACGCTCGTTCTCACGCTGGCGCCGCTGCACGATGGTCGACCACTTCCGCATCGTCTGAGCGCGAAGCGATGGCAAGCGTGAGCCCTGCCCAGGAGGTCGCCGGGCCCGCGCTCGCGCTGATCGAGCTGGGCGACATCCCCACGGGCCTGCTGGCGCTCGACGCCATCGCCAAGGAGGCACCGGTCGTGCTGATCGGCGCCGGGACGCTCCATCACGGGCACTTCCTCATCGCGTTTGCCGGCGCGGTCGCGGCCGTGGAGATGTCCTTCGAGAGAGCCCAGGCCCGCGCGCAGGATTCGTTCGTGGACGCGATCCTCTTGCCCGACGCTGAGTTGCGCATCGTGCCGGCATTCCACCAGGGAATTCGCCGTTTTCCCGCGCCCGGCGACGCGCTGGGTATGCTCGAGGCGCGCTCGTGCACTACCCTCGTGAGCGCAGTGGATGCGGCCCTCAAGAACACACACGTCGAGCTCGTCGAGCTGCGCGTCGCGGAGGGGATCGGCGGCAAGGCCATCGCTTCGCTCTGGGGCAAGCAACACGACGTCGAGGCCGCGGTGGAGCAGGCAAAAGAGCGCCTCGCGCGAGGGCGCTCTGAGGGGTGTTCGACGATCGTGATTGCCAACGCCCACCCCGAAGTCGCGCGCGTGCTGGGCGGGGGCACGCGTTTCTTCAAGGAGCAGTTCGGATGAAGCTCGGACGCGTCATTGGCACGCTGGTCGCCAGCGTGAAGCCCGAGGCCATGCAGGGTCTCAAGTTCTTGATCGTGCGCCCGCTGACGGCCGAGCTCGCGCCCCAGGGCGACCCGTTCGTGGCGACCGATGCCTCGGCGCAGGCCAGCACCGGCGATCTGGTCACCTGGGAGGCCTCGCGTGAAGCGGCGCTGCTCCACGACCCTTGGTTCGTACCCGTCGATCACGCGGTGGTCGGCATCGTGGACCAACATCACTACGACGAGACCGGCCTCGGCGATCCGCGCAAGCGCCAAGGGGGCGAGTCATGATCCTGGGACGCGTCACGGGTACCGTCGTGAGCACGGTGCAGCACGCCTTCTACCAGGGGCGGAAGCAGCTCATCGTGCGGGCCTGCACCCCCGACGGCGCCTTCGACGGCGAGACCTACGTGGTCGCCGTCGACCTCGTGGGGGCGGGCGTGGGCGAGATGGTCATCGTCGAAGACGAGGGCAACAGCGCGCGACAGCTGCTCGAGGTCGAGAACGCGCCGGTGCGCTCCGTGGTGGTGGGGATCGTCGACGAAGTGAGCCAAGCGTAGCGGAGCGCGTGAACTACCCGCCGGGCCCGTCTCCGCCTTCGTCGATGGCGCTGAGCTGAGCTGGCCCGCGAGGGCTGACAGAGAGGCAGTGCTCGAAAGGGTGCTGCCTCTTTTTCATTGCGCCGGCGCTGGCTCCCTTGGCTCGACGCTTGTCGCGAGGGGAGCACGACGTCGGCCCGGGTCGGCACCGACGGATTTTGCAGTGGCACGAATTTGACATTTCGTGCTACCAGGGCTCTGCTCCGCCCATGCAAGTGCCGCCGATGCATGGGCCGCGCCTGGTCGCTGCCGTTCTCTTCTCTGCACCGTGTCTCGTTGCGCAGCCACATGACGACCAGCACGCACGCTCCGCCCCCCACGAGCACACGACCGCCCCCGAGCCCGACCCCGCCAATGCACCGGTCTCCGCGCCCCCGGAGGCCTTGCCGGTGGAGTCGCACCATCACGACGAGCCCATCGAGGTCGTCGTCAAAGACGACGCGCGAGACCCACATGCAGCATCGCGGCTCGTCGTGGGGCGCCGCGAGCTCGACTTCCGCCCCAAGCGCCGCCCCTCCGACATCCTCGAAGCGGCCCCCGGTCTGTTCGTTGCCCAGCACGCAGGGGGTGGCAAAGCGACGCAGTTCTTCTTGCGCGGTTTCGACGCGGACCACGGCACCGACGTTGCTTTCTACGCGGACGGCATCCCAATCAACTTCGTGAGCCACGGCCATGGGCAGGGCTACTCAGATCTGAACTTCATAGTGCCCGAGCTGGTCGTCGGCCTCGACATCTACAAGGGTCCCTACTACGCCGAGCTGGGTGACTTCGCGACGGCGGGCGCCGTCAACCTGCGCCTCGTGGAGGTCTTCCCGGAGAGTTTCGCCAGCTACTCCTTGGGGCAGTACGGAGTCCAACGAATCGTCCTGGCAGCGTCCCCGAACCTCGGAGAAGGTTGGCGCAACGTCGTTGCCGGTGAGATCACCACCCAAGACGGTCCCTTCGAGAACCCAGAACGCTATCGCCGCTTCAACGTGTTCCTGCGCACGACGCGAGATTTGGGCCTGCACTCCAAACTTGCGCTGACCTGGATGAGCTACGGCGGGCGCTGGAACGGCTCTGGGCAAATCCCCGCGCGCGCCGTGTGCGGCGAAGGCGAGGCCGGTCTCGATCCGCCGTCGAGCTTTGGAGAACCGTGCCTCGACCGCTTCGGGTCCGTCGACCCCTCCGAGGGCGGGCAAACTCAGCGCCACACCGCTTCGGTCGCCTACTCCCTCGATGCGCACGGTGCGACCATCTCCGCCCTGGCCTACGCCACGAAGTACCGCTGGAACCTGTACTCGAATTTCACCTTCTTCGATCGCGATCCCATCAACGGGGACGGCATCGAGCAGACCGACGACCGCGTTCAGATCGGCGGGGACTTTCGAGTGCGTCGCCACGTGCACTTCGTCGGCTCCCAGTTCACGACCAACGTGGGCATCCAGGTGCGCGCGGACAGCATTGACAACGGCCTCTACGACCAGCGCGCGCGAGAACGCATCCGCGAGCGAGTCCGTTCCAACATCGAGGAGTCCCAGATTGGCGTGTTCGCCGAGGAGGATCTTCGGCTCACCAAGAACCTGCGCTTCATCGCCGGGCTCCGGATCCAACGCATCGACGCTGCCGTCGAGGATCAGCGCGAGGACGTGTCGACCCTCGGCACCCGTACCAGCGGCAGCTCCGGCGCGACCTTGACCCTGCCCAAGCTGACCGCGGTCGTCTCCCCGGTCGAGGAGTGGGAATTGTTCGGCAACGCAGGACGGGGATTTCACTCCAACGACGCGCGGGGCACCGTGCTTTCGACCGGTCGCGTCGATTTGATGACGCCCGCCATGGGCTATGAAGTCGGCACGCGCGTGCGCCCCATGCGCGGGCTCAGTCTATACACCTCGGCGTTCCTCCTGGATCTCGACTCAGAGCAGGTCTGGGTCGGGGACGAAGGCACGACCGAAGCCTCCGCAGAGACGCGCCGCACGGGCGTCGAGATCGGCGCCCGGGCGCATCTGTGGAACTGGTTCTTTGCGGACCTGGACGCGACCTTCACTCGCGCGGTGTTCGTGAGCAATGCCGGCAATGGCAGCTCGGTGGCCCTCGCGCCGACGCGCACGCTGACGGCCGGCGTTGGCGTCCGACCCAAGCTCGGCGACTACACGCCCTTTGGCGCCCTTCGAGTGAAGTCGCTGGCCGACCGCCCAGCCACGGAAGACGAAAGTCTCACCGCTGAAGGATATACGCTCATCGACGCCGAAGCCGGCCTGCGCTGGAGCTTCATCGAAGCCGCCATCGACGTGCAGAACGTCCTCGGCACGACCTGGCGCGAGGTCAACTTCGCAACGGAGAGCCGAATGGGGTACGAGCCCGCGCCGGTCACCGGCATCCACTACGCGCCGGGTTGGCCCCGCACGGTGATCGGCCGTGTCACGCTGTACTGGCCCTGAGGGTCGCCCGGCGAGACGACTGCGCTCTATGACCGATCGACAAGTGCGTAGACGCCATGTTGGAGAGTGTGACGGACCCGTGCTTGCCCGTCGGTAGCGGCCTCGCGCTTCGGCGGCAGCCTCAACCTCGACACGTGCACGCTGTCTCTCCAGACCGCGCCTTCGCGCGCGACTAAGCACGCCGGGCTCCCTACCCGCCGGGCCCGTCACCGCCTTCGTCGATGGGTCCGACGTTGCAGATGCCGGCGCCGCGGAAACGCGGCAGCTTCGGCACGAGGCCAGTGTAGAGGTAGTCCGCGAAGTTGTCCCAGCGGTCGAAGCTCGCGTTGGCAGCGAGCGGCACCAAGGCGAGCTCGGCGAGCGACACGTCACCGTCCGCGTCCCCGTGCACGTCGTCGGCATCGGCGAACGGTGCGAAGCGGAGCTCCGCGAGCAGATCGTTTGGCACGTTCTGAAACAAGACCCCGCTGCGAATCGCGATGTCGACCGATTTCTGGTCGCCGCTCGCCAGCCTCACGCCGGACTCCGCCAGCAGCTTGCAGTGGTCGTACTGGGCCCCCAGCCGGAACGCCCAGGCGAACGTCTTGGTCTGATCCGCCTTCTCTGCCTTGCCAGCGACGTACACGGCGCTGCCGCTGTCGTTGGCGAAGCCGTCGCTGTCCGGCATGCGCAGAAACGTCAGGTCGGCCGCGCTCACGCCCGCGCCGAGCACCGCGTCCTCGGGGGGCGGGCGCATGCGAAAGCGAAAATCACACGAGCCGAGCGCGACCGGCGTGCTGAGCTTCTGGCTCGTCCCGAGCCGAGCGTCGATGACGCGCGCGTAGTCGGTCTCGTTGTACGCGGTGCAATCGTCGCCCCGGAGCGCGACCTCGCCGAGCGTGACCAGGAAGCGATCGTACTCGATGTGCCATCCGTCCATCGTGTCGATGCCGGGCGTGCCGGACCCGAGCGAATAGTCGCTGGTTACCGTCACCGCCAGGTGGCCGGGAGCTGTTCGCGTGTCGTCCGGCAGGCAGCCGGTCAGCGCGGCGACGCCGGCGATGAGAGAGAGCGCGCGAGCGGCGGCGGTCATCTAGAACCCCACTTCCGCGCCGACGCTGGGAATGGTGATGGGGCCGATCTCTTCGTCGCCGAAGCGCTCCTTGCTGAGCGTCGCGTTGAGCACCTCGGCCACGAACGAGATCCAGGTCGACTGACCCAGTATCCAGCGCTTCTCCAGCCGCACGTCGAGTCGGAAGAACGCGGGCGAGCGTTCGATGCCGCTCGTTGTCCGCGGGGGCGAGCTCGCGGCGTCGTTCTGCGAGGTCTCGAGTGGTGTGCCGGTGTAGAACACGACGCGACCTCCGGGGCGCCAGCCGCGACCCAGATCGTAGCCCAGCGCGGCGTTGAGCACATGTGTGCGGTCGAAGTTGCTGGGGAACTCCTCGTTGCCGAGGGCGCGCGTCGAGCGCGAGAGGGTGTAGGAAAGGAACCCGCCGAGCTGCTTGGTGAGCTTGCGCTTCACGAACAGCTCCGCGCCCACCGCCCGGCCCGTGGCGCGCTCGTCGAGCTCCTGCGTGGGCGGCCCGCGCTGAGGTCGAGAGCCCGCGGCGTCGGTCATGTGGAAGAAGGCGTTGTAGAACAGCGTCAGGCTCGCGGTCGTCGCGTCGGCGACGTCCACCTCGACTCCGGCGCTGGTCTGCAAGCTCTGCTGCAGGCCGTTCTCGAGATGGCCCGGCGTGAGCCCCGGGATCGGCAGCACGAACGAGGGCGGCTGGTGCGCGATCCCATAGGCGTGGATGATGCGCACGTCGTTCGATACGGTGAAGCGCGCCGAGATCCGCGGATCTACCGCGACCGCGCTGGCCGATTGCGAGCGGTACAGGTCGACGCGTGCTCCCGGGACGAGCTCGATGTCCCGCGTCACGCCGAGCACGAGGTCGCTCCAGACCCCGAAGACCAGATCGGTGCGCGGAGGAAAGTTGTCCTCGAAGGCCTGGGTCGCCGGGTTGTCCGGATCGGCGTATTTCGAGGCGCTGGTGCGGTAGCGCTCGACGTTGCCGTCGGTGCCGGCGCGCAGCAGCACTTCGTCGTCGAGGCGGTGCTCGAGCACCGTACGCGCGCCCAGCATTTGTGTGGTGACCTTGCGCTGCTCACCGGCGAGGAACGCGTTCGCGGTGCGGTCGAGCCCCAAGGTGAACGCAGTGCGCAGCGAGCCGTGACCCGTCTCGTGATCGTGCCGGAGATCGAGCCGGTAGAACTCAGTTCCGAACAGCACGCTGAGCTCGCCGTTGCGCTCCCGCCCCAGCAGGTCGTAGGCGCCGAAGGAGAACAACGTCAGGCGATCGCGCGGGGACAGGTCGTAAGAGACGCGTGCCTGATAGTCCCGGTACGCGAGCTCCACCTCCGGCGCGACCAGCGAGAGCAGGGCGGCAGTGTACGAGTAGCGCCCACCCACCAGCACCGTGCCACGCCCGTCCGCGAAGCCAGCCTCGACCAGCCCGCCGGCGTCGAACAGACGCAGGTTGCCCTCACCATGCAGCTCGGGTCGCGGTGCCGTTGCTTCGGCGGCCACGATGCCGCCGGCAAAACGCCCGAAGCGCGCCGGATAGCCGCCCGCGTACAGATCCACACGCTCGACCAGCCCCGGGTGCACGACGGAGGGGCCGAACCCCACGTGATAGAGGTACGGAACGCGCACGCCGTCGAGGAAGTAGCCGACGTTGCCCGGGGGCGCGCCGCGCACGTAAAAGAAGGGCAGACCGGACGCCAGCGGCGTGACCCCAGGCATGGCCTCGATGGCACGAAACGGGTCGCCGAACGTGCCGGGGATCTGTCGCACCTCCTCCCGGCTGAACGACTTCACCGAGGGTGCTGGTCGGTGCCCGCGCACCACGACCTCGATCCGCTCGGCCTGCTCGCCCGCTGGCGCAGCGGCGGGCTCGAGCCGAAACGACACCACGGTGTCGTCGCCCGGAACGAGCTTCGCCTCGGTGGACTGCGCCCCGTGCTCGGCGCTCTCCGCCGATATGCGCGCCACCCCGGGCGGCAAGTCGCGGGTGCTGAGCCGCCCGTCTTTCGCCGTCGCCAGAGTGCGTTCGCTGCCGTCAGCGGCCTGGACCTTGACCCGGACTCCAGCCACGGGTTTGCCGGAGGTCGCATCCACCACCTGCACCGAGAGCTCGGGTGGCGGCGGCTCGAACAGGTAGCGGAAGCGAATGCGCGCCTTGACGGGAGCGCCCGCGCGCCGAGCCGGCGAGAAGCGCAGCGCCTTCGCCGCCTCGAGCGCAGCTTCGTCGAAGCCGTGTCCGTGCGGGCTCTCCACGCTGGCGCGCTCGACGTTGCCGTCCTTGTCGAGCTCGAGGATCAGCATCACCTCGACGCGCTCGTAGAAGCGTTCGGCGAGGGCGCGGCGCGGGTAGGCAGCGCCGCGGTCGTGCTCCAACCGTGGCACGACCACGTCGGGCTGAGCGGCGACTGTTCGCGGGAGCACGGGAGCGAGCAGCGCGACCGAGAGCAGCGCGAAGCGGACCAGGGTGAATCGGCGAGCCAACGACCGCCTCAGCTATGGGCCATTCGGGCGTGCCCGTCCAACCGATTCTGCGGGCGGGAATTCGCGCCTTGCGCCTCGCTCGTTGCGCCGGCAACGACACCTCTGAAACTCGGACCGCAATCGCAGCTCCGGCCGATCTTGCAGCGAGGTCCCCGTGCAGGGGCAGCGGGCCGCGGAGGCAGCGTCGGCGATGCCGGCCTCGGGGGTTCGTCCGGCGACGCTGGAACGAAGCCGCTGGCACTTCGTCGGTGACCTTCAAGAACACCAAGAAAGGCGGCGGCGTGTACGACTTCACCGCTGGTGATGCTACGGCGGCGTGCACCTACGTGGCGGGGAGCAACGTCTACTCGGTGCTCTATTCGAGCGGCCTGGGCAGTCTCAACGTCGGCTAAGCCGGTTCCGTCAGCGTGTTCACCAGTTTCCTCGCGGGGCTGAAGGACGGGACTGCGATCGGCGTCGCGGGTTTCAAGCTGACCAAGAAATAGGCGCTGAGCGCCCATTTCCCCGCGCGCGCCGCGGCAGCGACAAAAACCTCGGCCACTTCCTGGGCCCGGCGCGTTAGAACCGCGTCATGCGGGGCACTCGGAGTTATCTCGATCCGGCCATGGATTTCGTGGTCGAGGGCTACAACCAGGCCCCGCCGTTCTCCAGCTTTCTGCCGGGGATCGCCGGCAAATGGGGGATCCCGGTCTGGTGTTACACGGTCAACCGCGGCCAGTGCGTGGCGACGTTCGGCGTGCGCGACAAGGACGGGCAGATCCTCGAGTTCCAGTCGTTCAATCAAGCCTGCATGCGCATCGACCGCGAAGGGTTTCGTACCTTCCTGCGCGTCGGCGACAAACGAGTCGTCGAGCCCTTTCAGCGCACCGACGATCCCGCAGTCGAACAAACCCTGCGCATCCGCCCCGCCGAAATCTCGCTGCTCGAGACGAACCGGGGACTCGGCTTGGAGATCGAGGTCACGTACTTCGGTCTGCCCAACGTGCGCGTCGCCGGGCTCGTGCGCGTGCTCCGGATCCGCAACCTGAAGAAGCGAGAGGTCAGCCTGGACTGGCTCGACGGGATGCCGCGCCTGTTGCCCTACGGTCTCGATCAAAAGCGCATCAAGGGCATCCCCCGTCACATCGAGGCGATGATGGGCGCCTTCGAGCGCGACGGCATCGCGGTCTATCGCCTCAAACAAACCGCGGACGACAGCGAACGAGTGGGCAGCATCGAAGGCGGACACTTCTACCTGCGCGTCGGGCGGGACAGCGCGCGGGGTTTGATCGTCGACCCGGAGGCCGTCTTCGGGGAGCCGTTCGACTACCAGACACCGGTGCGGTTTGCGTCGGGCGGCGCCCGGGGGCTCGGGCGCGCCACTCAGATGTGGGAGAACAAGACCCCGGCGGCGATGTGGACCGAGTCCGTGGCGCTCGGGCCCGGAGAGGAATTCTCGGCGTCCTCGATCTTCGGATTTGCGCCACGGGATCGCGATCTGGACGCGCTCAATACTCGAGCGCGGCACCCCAGCTTCCTGGAGCAGAAGCGCGAGGAGAACCGCCGCATCAGCGACGAGATCGCCGACAATGCCTTCACGGTGTCGTCGTCTCGGGAGCTCGACGCCTATTCGCGCCAAGATTTTCTGGACAACGTGGTGCGCGGTGGAGTCCCAGTCTCGCTGAGGACTCGGGGCAGTGACAGCGTGCTCTACGTCTACTCGCGTCAGAACGGCGACCTCGAGCGCGACTATCACCACTTCGTGCTCGAGCCGACGTACCTCTCCCAGGGCACTGGGCACTACCGCAGCGTGTTGCAGAACCGACGCACCGACGCCTGGTTCTTTCCGGACACCTATGACTCGAACCTGCGCACGTTTCTCAACCTCGTTCAGCTCGACGGCTACAACCCGCTCGAGGTTCTGGGCCTGACCTACCGAGTCGTCGACGACGAGCCGGCAAAGGCCTGGGCAGAACGCCACGTCGCCGACGCTCGCGCCCGAAAGGACCTGCTCGACTGGATGCGTGCGGGTTTTTCACCCGGTGAGCTGGTGATGCGATTGGAGGACCTGACCGGCCTCGAGCCCGAACGCCGCATGGCAGGTCTGGAAGAGGCGCTGTCGTTCTGTGAGGAGAACGAGATCGGCGGCCTGCACGAGGGGTTCTGGGTCGACCACTGGCACTACAACGTCGACCTGCTCGAGGTCCTCTTGATGGTCCATCCGGATCGGGCAGCCGAGTTGTTCCTCGGGCGAAGCGACTACGTCTTCTTCGACGACCCGGACGTCGTACGCCCGCGCCACGAGCGCGCCGCCGACGCCGGCGGCCGCATTCGCTCGTACGGGGCGGTCTACCGGCACCCGGAGAAGGCACGGCGCATCAACGCACGGCCGAATCACCGCCACAGCGTGCGTACCGAGTACGGCGCAGGCGAGATCTACCGCACGACGCTCCTGGTGAAGCTCCTCACCATCGTCGTCAATCGCCTCGCCACGTTGGATCCCGAAGGCTCCGGCATCGAGATGGAGGCCGGCAAGCCCGGCTGGAACGATTCCATGAACGGCCTTCCGGGGTTGTTCGGTTCCGGCTCCTCGGAGCTGCTCGAGCTCGCGCGCACCATCGAGCTCCTGCTCGTGGAGCTGAAGAAGCTCAGCCGCGGACGGGCGCGCTCCGTGCTCGTGTTCGAAGAACTGGCGGAGCTGATGCGGGCGCTCCTGCCCGCGATGAAGACCCGGGCGACCTCCCGCTCGCCCCGCGCAGGCTTCGTGTACTGGGACACCGCGAACGGCCTGAAGGAAGCGTACCGCGAGCGCACGCTGTTCGGTGTGTCGGGCGCCGAGACGAAGTTGCCGCTGGCGGAGCTCATCGGCTTCCTCGCGGCCGGGGCCGCGCTGATCGAGCGCGCGTTCGTGGGCAAGAACCGCCAGCAACTCGTGTCGAAGACGGGCGTTCCTTACACCTATTTCGTCAACGACGTGACCGACAGCGAGCCCACCGGCGAGCAGAACGAGCTCGGCCTGGCCACGGTTCGTCCGCGCGCTTTCTCACAGCGTCCGGTCAAGCTCTTCCTCGAGGGACCGGTGCACTGGATGAAACACCGGCGTCACGAGGCGAAGGCGGTCTACGACGCCGTCCTGCGCTCGCCGCTCTTCGACCGGAAGCTGCAGATGTACAAGAGCTGCGAGAACATGCGAGGCGAGTCGCCGGAGCTCGGGCGCGCGGTCGGTGCGTATCCGCGGGGGTTCATCGAGAACGAGTCGATCTACCTGCACATGGAATACAAATACCTGCTCGAGGTGCTGCGGGCCGGGCTGTGCGAAGAGTTCTGGCACGACGCCAAGCGCGCGTTGGTTCCGTTCATGGACCCGGCGGTCTACGGTCGCAGTACGCTGGAAGGCGCGTCGTTCATCGTCTCGAGCGCCTTCGCGGATCCCCAGCTCCACGGTCGGGCCTTTCAGCCGCGCTTGTCCGGCATCACCTGCGAGTACCTGCACATCTGGATGCTGGCGGTCGCAGGCGAACATCCCTTCCGCCTCGACCGTCAGGGCAAGCTCGAGCTGTGTCTGGAGCCCCGGCTCCCCGGGTGGTTGTTCACCAAAGAGCCGGAGCGACGCGAATACTTCGATGCCCGCGAGGGCTGGACCACGCTCGGGTTCGGCGCCGGCATCTTCGCCTACAAGCTGCTGGGGCACACGCTGGTCGTGTACGAGAACAAGAACGCGAAAGACACGTTCGGCGTCGGCGCGGCTCGCCCGCGGTCCTACGCCCTCACGCTCCGCAGCGGGAAGTCCGTTCGGGTGGCGGGCAAGTCGCTCCCCGCGCGCTGGGCAAAGGCCGTGCGCAGCGGCGAAGTGTCGCGCATCGACGTCGTCCTTCGTTGAACGGCACGCCACCTCGCCGAGCTAAGCGCTACATCTTCAGACTGCGCTTGCAGCCGACGCTCGAGGCGCAGCCCGCGCTTGTCGAGGAGCCGATACAGGGTGACCGTGTCGACGTCGCCTGGCTTCGCTACTCGAACGAAGCGGCCCAGGGCGCAATTGCCGGCTGGCACAAACCCTGGCTCTTCCCGCATCCGGGGTCGAAGACGCTGAGCGCCCCGCAGGCCCTGGCGTCAGCTGCGAAGCTGGCCGACGTGAGCGAAGTTCCGGTGTTCAGGCCCGACAGCCAACGCGGCCAGGCGCGTCTCGACCCCGGAGTCGTGGGGCTACGACGCCCCACCATGACGCGCGCGATCATGAGCGGGGAGACAGCGTCCTAGCGACTCGCATGCCGAGACCGGTCAAACGGCTGCCCGCGACGTGTCGCAGGCGCGACGCGGAGCGACACCAGTTCGGCAGATTGTTCCAAGCTCCGTTGCGGGACAGGCGCATTTGGTTCTGGTCGAAGGGCTGCCCTGGCAAGGGCTCGGGCTCGAGCAAGGCCCGCTCCGCCGTGAGCTCGCCGACCAGGTCGCCGACCCACGTGCGCATTCCGCCGGCGAGATCCCTCACGCCGTACGGGCTCTCATCCGTCGGGAACGTCCCAACGGGCTCCGGCTGCCCGAAGCCCGGCCGCGACTCGCGCATCTTGGAAAACGACGGGTCGAAACGGTCGCCCCACGGGAACCATCGACCATCGACGCCGCGCGCTGCCTTCTCCCACTCGAGCTCGGTCGGCAAACGAACGGTCCGCCCCTCGCGCTCGCTCCGCCAGCGACAAAACGCGACGGCGTCGAACCAGTCCACGCAGCACACCGGGACGCTCCCTGCCTCCTCGCGGCGGCACAGCTCCCTGGCTTTCTCGCCTTCCACCAGGATGTCCCAACGGGGCACCCAGCGGCCTTCGGAGTCGCGCTCGGCGAAAGCTCCCTCCCCGGTGTCCATCGCCCGTGGCAGCCGCTTCATTGCCCATGCTTCATCCCGAAGCTCCAGGTCTGCGACGAACTCCAGATACTCGGCGAACGTGACCTGGAAGCGCCCGATCGCGAAATCCGGGACCTCTACCATCTGTCGTGGGAGCGGCTCGAATGCCTCCGGGTCCCCTCCTACCAGGGAGCTCCCGCCGGGGACGTACACCATCCCGTCGCCGATCTCCTCGTCCGTGTAGAGATTGACCGTCGCTTCGAAGCGTTCGCCGCGGCGCGCGAGCACGGGGTAGCGTACGTCGCGGTAGCCCGCCTTTCGCAGCACGAGCAGCCAGCTTCCGGGCTCGAGCGTGACGTCCACGACGGGGGTCGTCCCCAAGAGCTGGCCAGCGTCCGGGCGCAGGATTCGATCTCGCTCCCCGAGGCGATGTGCAATGACGTCGGCGCCACGCACGTGGCTGTCCACGCTCAGCGTCGCCTTCGCGGTGAGCTTCGCAACGTACGTTCCGTCGTCGTATTCGCGGACTAGCTCCTCGTAGTAGATCTGACCAGGCTCGTCACGGCGACGTTCGCAGCGATCCGCCTGATTCCAATAGAGCTCCGCCATCCTTCGCCGAACGAGCTCGCTCTCGCGGTCATATCCCAGGGCTTGCGCGAAGCGCTCCGAAGCGTGCGCGAGCTCTCGTGCCTCCTCTTTGTCGATCTCTCGCGCTCGGTCCTCGAGCGCCCACCCCGGGCGCTTCTTTTCGACCGGATCCCACGTCTTGATGTGCTTGAGGGCGTCTCGGGCGCGAGACCGAATGACGTCTTGTTCCTCGCCGAGCTTCCGGTGGCGCTCCGAGTGCTCGACAGCCTCTCCCGCCAGGCTCTCCGCCTGCTCGCGTCGGCGTGCCCGCTCCTTCGAGCCCTCCAAGAACAGCTCCACGGCGTCGGCGACTCGTCCTGCGTCGGTCAGCCGATGCTTTCGGTCCTTCACCAACATCGACAGACAGAGCTCCTCCAGCTCAGCTGGGCAGCTCGGCTCTCGGAACCGCGGCGCACTGGGCTCTTGATGAGAGGTTGCCAGCACGATCGCAGCGGCCGTCGGCCCGTCGAATGGGCGGCTGCGCGTCAATAGCTCGTAGAGAATCACGCCGAGCGCAAAGACATCCGCAGCGCCGTCGAGATCGGCCTCGCCACGGATTTGCTCGGGAGCCATGTAGCCAAGGGTCCCAATCGCGGCTCCCACGGCGGTCAGCGAGCTGTCAGCTGTGCCTGCAGCGACCGACGGCGTGAGCTCGGCGTTACCGAGTACCTTCGCGATGCCCCAGTCAGCGACGTAGACCTCGCCGAAATCGCCGAGCAATATGTTCTCGGGCTTGAGATCGCGGTGGACCACCCCGCGCGAGTGGGCGTAAGCGATGGCCCGACAGACCTGGATGAACACCGTACAGAGCCGAGCCAGCGGCCAGTCTTCTCGCCCGGAAGGATGCTCCAGCACGGAGCGCAGCGACCGCTGACGTACGATCCGCATCGTGTAGTACAGTCGTCTGTCGGGAAGAACGCCGAGGTCGTACACGGGCACGACCGCCGGATGCTCGAGCTGCGCCGTCACTCGTGCTTCAGTCACGAAGCGACGCACGGCCATCGCGTTCGCTGCCAGCTCCACGCGCAGAGTCTTGAGCGCCAGCGTCCGCCCGGTTTCGCGGTCAAGCGCCATGGTCACTTCACCCATGCCGCCCACACCGAGCACGTCACCCAAGACGTAGCGCAAAGCCGGTGGAGCTTTCGTCGCTGCCGCGTGCAGCTCGGCGTCGCGCTTGGCCGATTGTGCGGCCGGCGCCAGGAGCGTGTCGTCGAGAGGTACGTTGGCCCACGCCGTGTCGGTGAGCCCGAGTCGAACGTCCCCGGCCACCTCGTTCGGGTCGGCCATACGGTCGGTCATGGGCGATTGAGGTCCGAGCACCCGCTCGCGTCAAGAGCACTCGGTATCGGGTTCGCTCCCGGCGAACGGGGGCTGGATTTCGGAGTGGTGTGAAACACTCACGCCGGCGCGAGCACCGCGTGCACGACAGCCACGGCCCAGGTCCGGCTCTGATTCACCATCGCGCGCAAAGCGTACGTGCGCTGCCTGCGCGCTGGGCAAAGGCCGTGCGCAGCGGCGAAGTGTCGCGCATCGACGTCGTCCTGCGTTGAACGGCACGCCACCTCGCCGAGCTACGAGACGCCATCTTCCGACTGCGCCTGCAGCCGACGCTCGAGCCGCAGCCCGCGCTTCTTCAAGAGCCGATACAGGGTGACGGTGTCGACGCCTGCCACCTTGGCCGCGCGCCGCACGTTGCCCGCGCAGCTCGCCAGCAGCTCGGTCAGATACTTCTCCTCTACCGGGGCGAGGCAGCTCTCTCGCAGCTCGGCCAGTGACTGCTGCCGAGTACCGGAACGGCGCGGCGCCGCCTTCTGTTTACCCGCCGGCGCCAGCGAGCGCGGAAGATGCTCCGGCAGCACCTCGACGCCCGCCATGATCACGGCGTGCTCGATGCAGTTCTTCAGCTCGCGTACGTTTCCGGGAAAGTCGTAGGCTTGGAGCAAGTGCTGCGCCGCGGGCGACAAGCGCGGCGTCGGTTTGCCGTGGCGCGAGGCCGCTTGCTGCAGGAAGACCTGTGACAGGATCTCGAGGTTGTCCTTGTAGTTTCTGAGCGGCGGGAGCTCCAGGGTGACGACGCTGAGCCGGTAGTACAGGTCATCCCGAAATCGACCTTCGCTGACCATCCGTGGCAGATCGCGGTTGGTCGCGCACACGATCCGCACGTCGACGCGACCTGCGGGTTTGTTGCTGCCGACGGGCATGACCTCACCCGACTCCATGGCCCGGAGCAGCTTCGGTTGGAGCACCATGCTGAGCTCCCCGAGCTCGTCGAGGAACAGAGTGCCACCGTTTGCCTTCTCCAGCTCTCCGACCTTGTTGGCGCTCGCCCCCGTGAACGCGCCGCGCACGTGCCCGAACAAAACACTCTCGAGCAACGTCTCCGGAATGGCGGCGCAGTTCACTGCGACGAACGGCGCGCTCGCGCGCTTGCTGTTGAAGTGGATGGCGGCGGCGGTCAGCTCCTTGCCCGTCCCGCTCTCACCGTGGATCAGGACCGGCGCGTTGGTCGGAGACACCTGCTCGATCTGCCGCTCCACCGTCAGCCACTCTGGCGACAGTCCCTTGATCAAGAACGGCCGGCCAGATCCGTCGCGTGTCGCCCGGTAGAGCTGCGCGCGGCGCAGGAACTTGGCGGACGCCCCCGCCAGGCCGCGGAGCTCGTCGACGTGCTCGTCCTTGAACGCCCCAACCTGCTTCGACGATAGAGTGATGACCCCGATGGGTTTGTCTTGGTAGGGGATCGGGACGGCCAGGATGGAGAGCACGTCCTGAAAGTAGGTGGCGTAGTTGGGGTCCTTGCGCGAGTCGTTGCAGACGTAGGGCTCATTCTGCGCGTAGCAGGTGAGCGCGATGCCGTTTCGGCGTCCGTCGTGCCGTTCGTGCAGCACGACCCCCGGGAGGTTCACGACGACACCGTCGACCACGTGAAAATCCACGCTGAGCCCCTTGGCCTTGCGATCCCAGAGGAAGATGGCGCCGTTGCTCGCCCCGGTGCGCTCGAGGGCCAGATCCATGATGCGCCGCTCGAGCGACTCGATGCCGGCGGCGTGAAGTGCCTCGTCCTGAGCCTTCTCCCAGTCCTCCGGGGTCATGGTGGGAGAGAAGCACATGCATCGCACAAGCACCATCAGTTGCATTGATGCAACAGCTTCCGGGTCGTTGCGGCAGGAATTTGCGACGTTTGTGCGACCGACACACCTGGCACGCCCCTCGCAATTCAAGGAATTCGAAACCGACTTTCGAGGAGACGAGCCATGTTCATCCGCCTGACCAAGACCCTGGGAATGCTGACTGTTGCCACCTTCGCCGTTGCCTGCAGCGCGGCTGGCGAGGGCTCCGGGGGTGAGAGCGTCGGCGGCTCGTTCGATCCGATCACGATGCCGGCGCACGAGATCGACCTCGTCGTCGAGCTCGTGAACTCGCCCACCACGACCGCGGAGATGCTCGACGCAGACATCGGCCTCGACTCCCGCGCCGCCGCCAACATCATCGCCCACCGCAGCGGCCCGGACGGCATCTACCCGAGCGCGGACGACGACCGCTTCGAGAGCCTCGAAGAGCTGGATCGCGTACCGTTCGTGGGCGAGTCGGCGCTGCGCAAGCTGCGTGACTGGGCCGTGGCGCACCCGGCGGCGCAGGCCGAGCTGGTCGAGGGCGTGCAGTTCTCGTCCGAGCAGGCGTCGGCGGTGGTCTGGGGCGTCAACCACGCTTCGCTCCCCGAGCTGGACATCGAGCTCGGCCTCACGAGCAGCGCGGCCGCGAACCTGATCGCCGGCGCACCCTACGACTCCGTGAGCGAGATCGGGGCGGTCAACGGCGTCGGTCCGGCGGCGCTGACGACGCTGCGCAACCAGGCTCCCGTGTGGGCAGCCGAGATGAGCCAAGGCGAAGGTCCGGGCCAGGGCGGAACCTACGACGGCATCAACTTCGACGACGCGACCGCCGAGATCGCGCTCTCCATCGCCAACACCGCCAGCTACGCCCAGCTGACTGGTGAGGGTGGCCTGTACAGCGGCGGCGCCAACGCCATCGTCGCGGGGCGGCCGTTCAGCACGCTCGGCGCGCTGTCCGACACGTACGGCATCGGTCAGGCGTCGATGCGCTCCCTGCACGACTACGCGGTGAGCGGGAAGTTCTCCGCTGGTTCCGCGCACCAGTGAGCGCGCGCTGAAAGAAGGGTGGCGGGCGCGTGTCCCGCCTCTCCCGCACGAGACGGCCGGTCCGATGGATCGGCCGTTTTTTTCGTTTCGTTCGCCCGCAGTCGAGCGGTCGCCAAGACAACGGCGAGCGCGGACGCTCACCGCTCCCGTCGCCGCCGTCTCGGCGAACCGGTGTCTCGGTGCCTCGTCCTGTGCGCGCGCGCTCGAACGCGTGACCAACCCGTGACGTTTGCGTGAACCGGCCTCGCGGGCGTTGAGCTGGACTCCGGAGGTCCACTACGTTGCGCTGGCCATGCGTCGAAGACTCCCTGCGACCGTCATCGTCACGCTCGGCCTTGTGCTGTCGTCGCCAAGGGCCGCTGCACAGTCGAGCCCCGAAGAGCACGCCGCCGCCCCATCGGATGCCGAGAAACAGGCCCGCGCCAAGGCCAGGATCGACGACGCGCGGCGGGCCTATCAAGCCGGCGAGCTCGCGTATCAAGCAGGGGACTTCGCGGCGGCCAGCGAGAACTTCTCCGACGCGGAACGACTGATTCCGACTCCACACGCGGGGTACTGGCTGGCGATGTCCCTCGATCGGGCGGGCCGGATCCCCGAGGCCATCGCACGCTTCGAGCGCCTGCTCGCGGACCCGAACGCAGGGAAGATCGGCCCGGAGAAGCTGGAGGGCGCCCGCGCACGCCTCGAGGAGCTGAAGAAGACTCCGGGCAAGATCACCCTCTCCACCAGACCCGAAGGGGCCACTGTCACCGTCGATGGAGAGAAGCACGCAGGTGTCACTCCAGTCCTGCTCGAGCTGAATCCGGGCCGCCACAAGCTGTCGTTTGCCCTCCAGGGTCACGACGGGCTCGAGGTGGAGCTCGACGTCCCGGCAGGCTCGAAGGGCGCGCACACCCTCGATCTTCTCGAGAGTGTGGTGCCCGCACCGCTTCCACCCAAAAAAGCCAGACGCCTGACGGCCACGCCGCGTGGACACGACGTGGCAATCACCAAGCCACCGAGCACCACGGGGGCCTGGATCGTCGCCGGCGCCGCGGGAGCTGCGACCGTCGCCGGCGGGATCTTCGGTGTGATGGCGCTGTCGGCCAAGAGTAAATACGACGGCGCACCCAGCGACGACCACGCCGATGACGTTGCACGAAATTCGATGCTGGCCGACATCTGCTTCGGCTCGGCGCTCACGCTCGGCCTTGCCAGCCTGGTGATGTTCACGACCTCCGATGGCAACGAAGCGCCGACGTCGAGCGGCCGCATTCGACCTGTCCGTCACCTCGCTGTCACACCGCTCTTGTCCCCCCAAGGCGGCGGAGCGCGTGCGGGCTTTGCATTTTGAGGGTTCACGCCAGCGAATCGCTGAAGTCGGAGTCACTGCCAAGTCACGCGACGTTCGCTGGAACGTCACGCGGCAAGGTTAAACCGCATTCCGTAACCAGATGGACTTCGGAGGCTGGGAACAAAACAAGACGGACGGGCTGCGCCTGAAGAGGCTCGCCGCGGGCTCGGTCGTTGGTTCCATCGTCGTCTTGAGCACCCTCGCCGTGGTCGCCGCGACGGCTGCCAAGGCCTACGGGCTCGACCACGACGACACGATCGTCGAAGCAGCCATCGTCGACTCCCCGGAAGAAGAGCAGAAAGTCGACGTGGCTCCCGAGCCAGCGGCGACCGACGCTCCCAAACCAAAACCCAGCGCGAACCTGCTCGTGCAACCGACCGAGGTCGACGACAAGCTGGTCGAAAAGACGCCTGTCGCCACCGACAACCCGTATGCCGGCGTCGACCCCTACGCCATGCTCGACAGCGCGGCGCGGGCCCCGGAGCCGGAGAAGGTGAAGGTCGAGGCCGCGCCAACGCTGGTGCAAAAACCGAAGCCGGTGGTCCAGCAGCACGCCGCGGCTTCCGGGCCCGTGGCCGTCACGGAAGACGTCACGCCGCCCCGCGCGATCTCCAACACGCCACCCAGCTATCCGGCCGATGCAAAGGCGGCGGGCATCGAGGGCACGGTCGTCATCAAGTACGTCGTGACCGAGACGGGCGCCGTTACGGGAGTGACGGCGGTGCGCGGGCCGCCCGAGCTCGTCGCGGTCTGCGAAGCCGCGGTCCGCAGCTGGCGTTTCATGCCCGCGCAAAAGGACGGCCAATCCGTGGCTGTCACTCGCGTCGCGCGTTTCCCCTTCCGCATCAAGACCTGATCCAAAGGCCTCAGACCCGAAACCCTCGGAGAGATCGAATGTCCTTCAATCTATTCCAAATCCTGTCCCACATGGGGCCCCTCGGCATGGTGATTGCCGGGTTCTTGATCGTCATGGCCATCGCCTGCATCGGCGTCGTCATTGAGCGCCTGGTCATGCTCTCGCGCGCCAAGAAGGAGTCCCGCGCGTTCGCGGCTGACGCAAAGCTCCTGATTGACGAGTGGTGCATGGACGAGCTGGCGAAGGTCGCCAAAGAGCGCGTCCATTCACCTCTCGCCGGCTTGCTCGGCGCAGTCGCAGCGCGCTACGCGCATGCGATACAGCACCGCAGCGGCGGCATGAAGGCTGCCGAGCTCGCCCGCAACGAGGCCGAGCGCGCCAAGGAAGCCGTCGGTGAGGACCTGCGACGGGGGATGTCGATCCTCGCGACTACCGGCTCGATCGCGCCCTTCATCGGGCTGCTCGGGACCGTCGTCGGCATCATCGCGGCGTTCCAAGGGATCGCCGCTTCGGGTTCGGGTGGCATCGGCGCCATCTCCGCCGGCATCGCCGAGGCTCTCGTCGAAACGGCGTTGGGCCTCCTGGTCGCCATCCCCGCGGTGCTGATGTTCAACTTCTTGACCGGCCGAATCAACACGCTGGAGCTCGCCCTCTCGCGCTCCGTTGGCGAGCTTTTGGACGAGATGGAGGATCACGATGGCGATGAATCCGGGCAGCGCCTCGCGGCGGCAGCCTGAGCCCGAGATCAACGTCACGCCCCTCGTGGACGTGATGCTGGTGCTCTTGATCATCTTCATGGTGATCGCTCCGACGCTGGCCGAAGGTGCCGACATTCAGTTGCCGACCATCTTCGCGGTGGACGAGCAACCCAAGGACCTGGAGCCCATCGACGTGGCGCTCTTGAAGAACGGCGGCGCGATGCTGGAAAAGGCGGCTGTGGAGCCGGCGCTCCTCGAGACCAAGGTGCGGGAGCTGCACGCGAAGGACCCCAAGCGCCGCGTGATGCTCAAGGCCGACACCCAGGTGAACTACAAGCGAGTCCGGGAGACATTCAAGATGCTGCAGGGCGTCGGTTTCCATGGCGTAGCGCTGCGGGTCGCCAAGCGAGACCGAGCAGGGGAGAGCTGAGATGGCCATGACGCCGGCAGCGACGGGCAGCCGCAAGGGCAAGCCGAGGGCGGTCCCCGTCATCAACGTCACACCGCTCGTCGACGTGATCTTGGTGGTGCTCATCATCTTCATGCTCGTCACACCGATGATGATGAAGACCTTCTGGCTCAACATTCCGAAGGCGGCGGAGGCCGAGCAAGAAAATAAGAAGGACCCAGCTGCGAGCGACGACGCGAAGAAACCGCTGGTCGCCACAGTGAGCGCGTCGGGGGAAATCCGCATCAACAAGCACGTCATTCCAAAGAGCGAGCTCAATGCGCGCCTGCCCCGGCTCCTGGCGGCGAAGGAAAACAAGGTCCTCTACTTCGATGCGGCGGACGACGCGCCATATGGTGTTGCCGCCGAGGCGATGGATCTGTGCCGCAGCGCGGGTGCGCGCTCCATCGCGATCATGAGTCAACCCGTCGTGCAGTAGCCGGCAACTTCGAACCTCATCCGCGGCATCCTTCGCGACGGCGGTGGTGTACCCGCGGCCCGAGACAGAACCATGCGACTCGTCCGCTCGAAAATGTTCCCGCTCGTGGTCGGTTACCTGATGGCAGCGGGCATCGCCCAGGCGCAACCCGTGCCCGCCGACGACGAAGGCGAAGAGATCAAGCCGATCGACGAACCCGACGACAAGAAATCCGACGACAAGAAATCCGACGACAAGAAGGCCGACGACAAGAAGGCCGACGACAAGAAGGCGAAGCCGCCGAAGCAGTCCAAGGGTGCACCAGTCGAAGCGGGTGAATCGAGCGGCGCGGAGGGCGATCTCGACCCAGCGCGCCCCCCCAAGAAGGGCAAAGGCGCCATCTGGGGGGTGCTGACGGACAAACGCAGCGAGGAGCCGATGATGGAGGCTGTCGTCACGGTCGAAGGCACCAAGCTCCGCGCGATCACCGATCTGGACGGCCGCTACCGACTCGAGCTGCCACCTGGAACCTACACCTTGCGCTTCTGGGCCGAGCTCCACAAGGCCGAGATCCTGAAGAACGTACACGTGGAGGAAGGCAAGGGCGCACGGCTCGATGCGGTCCTGCAAAACGACGAAGGTGCGGTCGACGTCGTCGAGGTGGTGACCGAGGCGGACAAGACCGCCGTCGAAGGTCAGATCCTCAGCCGCCAGCGAGCCTCGGCGGTGGGCGACAGCGTCGGACGCGCTGAAATCGCCCGCACGCCCGACAAGAACGCGGCGCAGGCAGCCCAACGTGTGGTTGGGGCGACCGTCGTCGGGAACCGCTTCGTTTTCGTGCGCGGTCTGGGCGAGCGCTACACCAACGCGCTCCTGAACGGCGCTCCCCTGCCGAGCCCCGAACCGGACCGCGCAGCCGTACCCCTGGATCTCTTTCCAACGATCACGCTCGACAGCTTGACCATCGCGAAGACCTTCACACCGGACGTGCCCGGAGACTTTGCCGGCGGCTCCGTCCGAGTGGAGACGCGGCGCATCCCCTCAAAGTTCATTTTCCAGAGCTCGCTCTCCGGCTCGTACAACTCCCAGTCGACCTTTCGAGATCGGCTCAGCTACAAGGGCGGCTCCACTGACTGGCTCGGCTTCGACGACGGCTTCCGCGCGCTCCCCCCCGGATTTCCGTCCTACAAGCTCACCACCGGGGCGCCCAAACCCGGCGGCGGCA
The DNA here is from genome assembly GCA_016706225.1 of Myxococcales bacterium. Classification (NCBI taxonomy): domain Bacteria; kingdom Pseudomonadati; phylum Myxococcota; class Myxococcia; order Myxococcales; species Myxococcales bacterium. The sequence continues at coordinate 87,086 of JADJKB010000015.1, read as the reverse complement.
ACGTCACGGACCAAGACGTGGACAGCGCGGGGCGGGACGTCAACTCGTTCTTCAGCAGCAAGCGGGCGTTCACCCCTCCGGACCACAGCCTGAGCGTGGCGGTCGGCAACGCATGGAAGCTCGGCCGCGAATCACGGCTCGGCGCGCTCGTGGCGTTGAACTACGGTCACAGCTACCAGATCCGTACCGATGAAGAGTCCAACGACTACGCCGTGTCGTCGAACGGCTCCCTCGCGCGTCAGCGCTCGTACCTGGTCGACACGGGAAACGAGACGGCCAGCTGGGGTGCGTTCGCGAGCACCACCTACGAGCTCAACGCACACCACCGCTTCACCCTGATCGGTCTGCACAGCCAGATCGCCGACAAGACCGTCACCGTCGCGGAAGGCTTCAAGGACGTCGCTGCGCAGCTCGCGGTCCACGACACTCGCCTGGCCTTCGTGTCCCGCGCGCAGAATTTGGGGCAGCTCGGGGGCGAGCATGTGCTGCCCGAGCTCGGCGGCAGCGAAATCGACTGGCGTGTCTGGCTGTCGAATGCATCGCGGAACGAGCCGGACACCCGCAACGTGGCCTGGCAGCTCACTCAAGGTTCGACGACGTGGTCTTACGCCGACGACTCCTACAGTGGCCGTCATTTCTGGGCCGAGCAGTCGGAAGGCATCAAGGGCGGTCAGCTGGACTTCACCACGCCCATCGCCGACGACGACTCGAAGCTGAAGTTCGGTGGCTTCGTCAATTTGCGCCGGCGTGAGTTTACCTCTCGAGCGATGGCGTTCCGCCGCTCCTCGGATCTCGCGCTCTCCGACTACTCGAAGCTCAACTGCGCCAGCAAGGACTTCGACGCCTGTGCGGACTCGCTCTTCTTCGGTTCCAACATCGGCCCCGTCGTTCGGCTTTCCGAGTCTACGTTGCCGGTCGACGCCTACAACGCCGACCTGGACGTCTACGCCACTTACTTCATGGTGGACGCCTCGCTCTCGCCTTGGTTTCGCGTGATCGCCGGCGAACGCCTGGAGGTGACACGGCAGACCATCGAGCCCTTCGACCAGTTCAGCTCTGAACCGCAAGAGTCAGCCGGAATCGACAGCACAGATCTGCTGCCGGCCCTCGGCACCGTGTTCACGCTGACCAAGCGCTCGAAGCTCAGGACGTCGCTGACACGGACGTTGGCGCGACCGCAATTGCGAGAGCTCGCGCCGTTCGCCTACAGCGACTTCTTCGGCGGGCGCTTCGTCTCGGGCAACCCCGACCTGAAGATGACCCGCATCATCAATGCCGACCTGCGCTTCGAGTTTTTTCCGACGCTCAAGGAGGTCCTCGCCACCACCGTATTTTACAAACGCTTCTCGGACCCCATCGAGACGGTGGCCATCGCCAGCGGCGACCGCGGGCTCGTCACGTTCCAGAACGCCGAAGGGGCAGACCTCTACGGCATGGAGCTCGAAGCCCGAAAGGATCTGGGGTTTCTCAGCAGGAGCTTGAAGGAGTTCACTGGCATCGCAAACCTCACGCTGGCTCAGTCGCGCATTCAGCTGAGTGGTGCGGCTCGAGAGTATCTGACCAACGCTTCTCGCCCCATGACCAACCAAGCGCCTTGGGTGCTGAACCTGGCGCTCGACTACGCGGGTTCGAGAGGGACGACGGTCCGGCTGCTGTACAACGTGGCCGGCAAGCGCATCGTGCAAGTCGGCTCGCAAGACATTCCGGATGCCTACGAGCACCCCCGGCACGTGATCGATCTGAGCGCGAGCCAGGACATCAACTCACACTTTCAGGTCAAGGCCTCCGCCTCGAACATCCTGAACGCGCCGCACCTCGTGACGCAAGGCGCGGACCACGACGCTCCGGTCGTGAGCAAGTACACATCCGGCAGCGTGGTTTCGGTCGGTGCTACCTACACTTACTGGCGCGTGGCTTTTTGACGACTTCGTCGTGACGACTCCGTGCGTCCGTGATCACACAAAGTCACGAACGTGGCACTTGGAGGCAACGCGCACAGGGCAAAGTGCGCCACGTCACACCAACAGGAGAACACCTCATGAAGAGCTTTGGTCGTCTTTCGATGCTTGGCAGCGCCGCGACACTGTCCCTGATTTGTGCCTCGGCCTGCGGCAGCGACGACAGCGGGGGCAAGAACAACGGCGGAGCCGGCGGAAGCAGCGCGACCGGCGGAGCTTCGGGGTCCGGCGGCACCAGCAGCGGCGGCACCAGCAGCGGCGGGGCTGCCGGAAGCGGCGCGATGGGCGGAGCTGGAGGAGCCTCGGGTTCGGGCGGCGCCTCGGGCTCCGGCGGTGCCTCGGGCTCCGGCGGTAGCGGCGGCACGGCGTGCGACCTGAGTGGCACTGGGAAGAGCAAGGCCGACATCCCGAACCCGGTCAAGACGAGCATGACACTTACCGCCGACAAGGTCTGGACTCTCAAAGACATCACCCACGTCTCGAGCGGCGCCACATTGACCATCGAACCGTGCACACGCATCGAGGGCACCAAGAGCCCCATCGGTGTGCTCGTCATCACCAAGGGCGCCAAGATCGACGCACAGGGCAAGGAGAACGAGCCGATTCTGTTCACGAGCCAACAGCCGGTGGGCAGCCGCGCGGCGGGCGATTGGGGCGGCGTCATTTGCTCGGCAAGGCCAAGACGAACGACGTCGACGCCGTCGTCGAAGGCCTGGCGGATCAGCCCGAGAACCACTACGGAGGCACTGACGACGCAGACAACAGCGGCAGCATCAGCTACGCGCGCATCGAGTATGGCGGCTACGAACTGAGCACGGATAACGAGGTCAATGGCCTCACCTTTGGGGCCGTCGGCAGTGGGACGAAGATCAACCACGTGATGGTGAGCCAGACGCTCGACGACTGCTTCGAGTGGTTTGGCGGCACCGTCAGCGCCGATCACCTGATCTGCAACGTGGACGGCGACGACATGTTCGACACAGACCGAGGTTTCACGGGCACGATCGACACGTTGTTTGGTCGCAAGCGCAAGAACCCTTCGAGCGACCCCAACGGTTACGAGTGGGACAACAACAAGAACAACAACGCGGCGACCCCCGTCACGCACCCGGTGGCCAAGAATGTGACTATGTGCGGATTCGGCACGGACGTCGGCAAGACGACTTATGCCGCGGTGCTCCGCCGCGGCATTACCGGCAGCATCGACAACCTGGTGGCGGTCGGCTTCAGCTACGGGCTGGATGCTCGCGATGGATTCGGCACGCTGTCGGCTCCGGCGGTCACCATCACCAACACCACGCTGTTCGACATGCTGACCAGCAACGTTGCCAACGCGTCCGAGACCGACAACGACAACGGCTTCGACGAGACGGCGTGGTTCAACGCCGGCGCGGGTAACAACACCACCGACCCCGGCTTCAAGACCACGGACTGTCAGGAGACCAGCGGTCCCAACGCCAAGGTCACCGGCTCCAAGAAGGGCGCCTTCAAGGATGGCAACTGGCTCACCGGGGCCTGGATCGACTGGGCCGAGAAGTAGGCGGACGATCCCGGAAGCCGCCCTCGGCGAGGCGACGCGGGCGGCTGCGGGAGTGTGGGCGACGAGGCGCGGATCCCCGAGCAGTCGCCCCAGAAACGGCGTGCTCCCGTCACTCGAACGTCACTCGATGGCGGTAGCTCTGACGTAGATGGCCAAGGTGCTCATCGTCGAAGATGAGGCGGATCTCTGCCAGGTGATCGCCTACGGTCTCCGACAGTCGGGTCACGATCCGCTCTGCGTGGGCCGCGGAGCCGACGCGCTGCGGATCGCTCAGTCGGAGCACCTCGACCTCGTGCTGCTGGACATGGTGTTGCCGGACATCCCGGGGACCGAGGTTTGCCGGGCATTGCGCGGAGCGCACGCAACTCGGCACGTGCCCGTGATCATTCTGAGCGCGCGTGGGGACGAGATCGACCGCGTGGTGGGCTTCGAGGTGGGCGCGGACGACTACGTCGTCAAACCGTTCAGCGTGCGGGAGGTCATGCTCAGAGTCAACGCGCTCCTCCGGCGAGTGAGCGCTCCTCGGCCTGTCGAGGCGGACCCGAACAGCGTGTTCGGCTGCCTGGAAATCGACCGGGACGCCCACCGCCTCTGGGTCGAAGGGAGGGAAGTCGAGCTCACCGTGCTGGAGTTCCGACTGCTGCTGACGCTCTTCGGTCGCAAGAACCGAGTGCAGACCCGGGCCACGTTGCTCGACGACGTTTGGGGGCATTCGCGCTGGCGTCACAGTCAGGACCGTCGATACCCACGTCAAGCGCCTGCGCGAGAAGCTGGGAGCTGCTCGAACTACGTGGAGACGGTGCGCGGCGTGGGATACCGCTTCCGAGCTTCTCCAGATCCGGACGGCTGAGTGCACGCGAAGCGAGGCCAGAAGCCGACTGACTGCTCCGCGGCGAGGCTGCGCCCCAAATCGTGGCATCATCCGCTCATGCTTCGGGCGTGCGTTTGGGTGCTGTTGTTGTCGGTGGGGCTGGGCTGCAGCTCGGGGAGGACAGCGCGAGCCCAGCAACGGGTGGCAGTGGCGCGAGCGGTGGCGCGGGCGCGACCGGCGGCAGCGGCGGCGCGGCCGGCGGTGGCAACACGGGCGGTGGCAACACGGGCGGTGGCAACACGGGCGGCGCGGCGGGCTCTGGCATCTGCAACGGCGACCGACCGGCCCGAACAACACGGGAGTGCCGGCCGGCACGCAGCTGAAACCGAGCGGTAACATCACGGTCGACACCGACGGCGCGATCATCGAGGACCTCGACATCACCGGCGCCGTCACCGTGCTCGCCAACAACGTGACGATCCGCAGGGTGCGCATCACGAGCGCCGACTACTACCCGATTCGCTACTTCGACAACGAAAACACGGGGCTCGTGGTCGAAGACAGCGAGATCATCGGCAAGGGGCGGCGACGCGACTGCAGCGATCTCGTTCGTGAATTACACCGCGCGACGGCTGAATATCCACGGCAGTGCCGACGGCCTCAAGGCGGACGCCAACGTCACCATCGAGGACTGTTTCATTCACGATCTCTCCAACGCTCCGGGCGAGCACAACGACGCCGTGCAATCCACCGGCGGCAAGGGCGTGACCATCCGACACAGCGTGCTCGAGGGCGCGAGCAACGCCGCGGTCCAGACTGGAGATCTCGGCGGCGCCACCGAGGATCTCACCATCGAGTGCAGCTGGCTCTCGGGCGGCGGCTGGACGCTGAACATCCGCGGCTCGGGCGCGACGGCGCCCAAGAACACCAAGGTCATCAACAACCGCTTCGGCCGCGACGCGGCTACGGACCATGGGTGATCGACGATCCGAACCCGACGTTGACCGGCAACGTGTACGACGACAACAACGAGCCGATCCCGTATTGAGGCAGGAACGTCGGTGACTTCGCCCTGCCGCTCGAAACGCGTGTCGAGAAACCACGGGAAGGGTTTCTCCTCGTGGTCCTGCGCGCGAGCAGGATTCGATTGTCGTCGGCGTGACCAGTAGTGTCGTCGCCTCAGCACTCCGTCGGCAAAGAACGCGGCACGGCAACGTCGAGCCGCCAGGCGTCGCTCTTGAAGGGGAGGCCGAGGTCGGTGGCCCAGCGTTTTGCTCTGCCGACCGTACACCTCGATGGCCAGCACGGCCAACCAGAGCGCGAGCGTCCAGCCGCCGATCAACTCCAGGTCGGGCATCGCGTCTCCCGCGGAAAGTTTAGCGCGCCTTCGTCACGCGGCGCGGGCGATCAGTGAGGTTTCGGGCGGCACAAGGGTCGGGAACGCGCCCGACGGCGCGCAACCAGCAGTGCGAGCACTGCAATCGGAGCAACACTCGTCACTGGGTCATCGTGACGGCGTGGGGCGGACACGTGACAAGGATTGCAGCCGCGCAGCAGCTTCTTCGGCCGGATGCCCCACAGGCCGCCGGGTCATCCGTCACCGTCACGTCGGTGGCGATGCTGCCGGAGCCTGCCCCGATCGTCCAAGTCAAAACCTGTTTGGTATGTTTGTCGTAGTCGACGGCGTCACCCTGCCCTCGGGTCTCCAGCACCAGCTCACCCGACGCGCCCGGCGCCAAAGTCAAACCGGGGCCACAGGCGGCGCAAGTCCTCGCGGAGAGGTTGGCAGACTCCTTACAGCGGTTGCGGATGCGGAGCCGCGCGGTCTGCGTGCTGTCGGCAGCGCTGCCGAACGCCGCGGGCGAGCTCTTCACCGGACTTCGCTCCAGACACTCGGGCGCGTCCGCGGACTCCACGCGCACGACGAAGATCGGGCCAGGATCACAGGCTCTGGCTGGCGCGGCGTTCAGGCTCACCACAACCGCGAGGACGAGCGCGAGCCGCACCGGCGAGAGCATAACCGAACTCGAGCGTGAGTGGCTCGTCTCCCAGCAGGGTGAGGCGGGCCGGCGTCTCGTCTTGCCCGGAATTGTCCGGGGCAACATCAGGTCGCGCCTCGACCTCAATCCTTCTTCGGCCCCTCGTCGTAGCCCCGCGGGCGGTACTTCTTCTCGATGCCTTTGTGCTCTTCGCCTCGGTACACGATCTCGATCGCGAAGTAGTTGAGCCAGGATCCGGGTGTTTCTCCGCCAGATCGAGCAGCTCGTCGTGGTGAGCCTCGATCGCCTTGTGGTCCCACAAACACTGCATGCCCAGCGCAATCAGGTTGGGATCGTTTCGGCCCGAGCTCGAAGCCCGTCACGTAGTGCGGCAAGGCGTCTTCCGGTTTGTTCATGCGACACAGCGTGTCGCCGTAATACACGTGGGCCATGGGCCACTGGGGTGCCAGGCGTTTTGCCTCGCCGTTGAGCTCGAGACGCTTCGCCAGATCGTTGTTGTGGGCTCCGACCATCACCGAGTAGTTCAGCTGCGCCTTGGCACTTCGCGGGACCGAACGCTGGGTGGCGCGCCAGAAGGTCAGATCGCTGGTGTAATCGAGGGCGTGCCAGCGCGCCTTGAACGCCTGGAGCGAAGTCGGCTGCGTAAACTTGGCCCACAAAGCTCTGGTACTCGTCGCACTGCGCTGATTCCAGAATCCCGCCGGCGCGTGAAATAATGTCGACGGCGAGATCCTGTCGCGGGATCCCATCTTTCAGAGCAATGGCTCCGGCGGTGGCGAGTTCCGGAGCGACATACGCGGCGGGCTTCAGCCCGGCCGCGATCGTGGCGCTGACGAACGTGTCCGGCGGCGGTCAGCAGATTGTACTGGTCGAAACCGCGCTCGAGAGCGAAGGTCAGGTCGGCGTCCGACACGGTGTCGAGGACGTACGTCAGCGACTTGCCCATCCCGGTCTGCTCGAAGGCGGGGTCGCCCGGGGTGATCCCGTTCGACTGCGCAGCGAGGCCGATGAGTTGTTTCTTTAGAGCAGTACGCGCTCCGCCTAGATTTGCGGCGACGTGGCCCTTGGGGACGATGAGGCCTGCGTTGGTGACGATCTCCATCGCGGCCTTCTGGCTCGCGGTGGTGATGCCCCTGTCCTTGACGCGTGCGTTCAGGTCGGGCCCGTAGGCATTCGGCGAGTCCGGCGACAGGAGCTTGCCGGCGGCGACACCGCCACACGCGGGGTCCACCGTGTGGAACTTGTTGTCGAAGAACGCGCCCGCGTTGGGGTTACGCGCGAGCTCCCAGCGACCCGAGAGCACGCGCAATGCGTGCCCGAGCGAGTTGTACGAGCCATTCGCCGCCTCTTGCTGTGCCCACGCAACGGCCGATCCGCGCTCTGGGTCAGTAGCTCGCGCGCGTCGCTGCTCGGCACCTGCCATGTCGGCCTCGACGGACTTCCGAATCAGCTCCTCCAGCAGGCGGCTCGCGCCGCGGAGGATCTGCGTGTTGAACTCGAGCCGGGAACGCGCGAGGTCGGTGAGGTTCGTGGTGTTGACCACCCGACGAGTCGGCTCCATGGGGGGGAAGTACTGGGTCGTTCCGGTCGGCGCGACGCCGAAGAGCCACGGGGCCTTCACTGGATCGGTGGCGAAGCTGGAGTCCGTGAGGGCGCGCGCATACACGGCTGAGCAGGTTTCCGGGTTGGTGCCGCCGTTCGTCGGCACCTTCATGTCCGTGAGGGCGAGGTTCGCCAGAAGGTAGATGGCCAGGTCGCGCAGAATGAATCGGTCCTTGTTCGATTGAACGGGAATCGACCACGGGCCCGGCGGGAAACCCGTGAACGGACTCGTTCCATCGACGCCGTTCCATCTGATCGGGGCGATGGCGTCGGCGACTTTTGCAAGCTCATTCGCCGTGCAGAGCAGGGCTTCGGAGTAGGCGACTTCCTCGTCGCAACTCTCGGGCGCGTGCGCGAAGATGCTCCAGGCGTAGCCGGCGCCGCTTGGGCTCCAAGGCGGCACGATCGGGCCGGAGAAGGGGGTTACCGCCACCGCCAATTCTGTTCCCGGGGAAGCCGCACTCCATCGCTGCTCCCCAGACCAATGCCCAGCCGGACGGTTCGCCTAGATCCTGCTCAAACTCGACCCCGCCATCGGGGCCACCAACCACGGCCTGCGGTTTCGAGCCAGGGCCGGTTGGCTCTACCTGCTGACCGATGGTCGGCTTTGGCGACATCTTCCAGATGTCGGCTGGCGACCCCGGGAGCGCGCCGTGAGGGGAACCTCACCACTCGGAAAGCTGACTTCGCGAACGGGTCCGAGATCAACCCTGCGACGAGCCGTGTCTTGGCCCGCGTAGATGTGGATCGACCATTCCGGCTCCGATGTGCTCGCTGGCTTGTTTCTCTTGGCCGCCGAATCGTCACCGGAACAGGAAGTTGAAACACCGAAGAGCGCAGCGCACGCGAGAGCGCAGGCCACGTATGACTGAAAGAGTTCGCCAGTCTTCATCATGGGCAACTTCCTGGGACGGAGATTTCTTCGATAGTCACGTTAGCGGCGGGCGCGTTGGGGTCATCTGTGAACACGGCGATCTTCGGATCGACCTCGCTCCAAACGAAGCACTCCTGTTTCGACAGCGAGTTGGGGCAGAAGAAGTCCTGGCCCCCAACCGGGGAATCAGCGCGTATCGACCACGGCTTCTTCACCTTGATCTTCAGACCGTATCCCGCCTTGAAGGGGGGGCTGAAATCGATGCCCACGCCGTAGACCGTGCTCGTGGGCGAGCACAGCGCGGTGCACTTCGGATCCACGCCGGGCTTCGACGGCGTGCGAACGACGTAGGGGTAGTCGATAAACTTCGTGTCGTAGAGGTAGAAGCCGCACGATGTCGCCTGCGCGCACGAGGGCGTCGGTCCGCCGCAGTCGCTCGCGCAGTTCACGAGGGGCGCCTTTGTCGGACACGGATCGTCCTGCCACTGCGAACCGCCGCTCCCGCCCGAACTCGCGTCACCAGCGCCGCCGCCCGAACCTCCGGTCGTCGCTCCCGCGCTGCCATCGATCGCATCGCTGCCGCCTGAGTTCCCGCCGGCGCCACTGGTGCCCCCACCACCGCTACCACCGACACCCCCACAGTCACACGCTCCCCACGTGCCATCCGCCCCGCAGCTCTGCGCGCCGTCGCACGCGCCAGGGCCGAGGCACGCGCGCGTGGCGCCCTGCGAGCACTTCCCACCCGCGCTCCCCGCATCGTCGGAACCGCACGCGCTCGCGATCAGCATCGCCAGCGGCACGACGATGCCCAACGCCGTCCATCCAGATTGCTTCATGTCGACTCCGGAACGACGCCGTCGGCACTCGGCCGATCCGGGTTGTTGGATTTCAGTACGGACGCGTCATCCCTCTGCATACCCTCGCCGTTCCTCCCCGACCCCGGCCGCCCCCTGCCAAGGTGTGCCTAGGGTCTCTCGCGGCGATGCGGAGTCAACCGACAAAATCCGACATTTGTACGACAGTGTGCGCAGGCGTGTGCTGGCGCGACGCGCAATCGGCGCGAGGTCAGTCGAAGCGAGTCGGGCAGCTGTACCCGATGCCGGCAACTGTCTCGATGCGCACGCCGAGCGGCTCGACGACGTCGCGCAACCGTTCGATGCGTTTCTCCAGCGCCTTGTCGCTGGCCTCCGGATTCTCGAGCACGATGGCCTTCAGCTCGGCGCGCTTTACCGGTACTCCTGCCGCGGCGACCAGCTTCCTCAACATTCGGCGATCACTCGCGGAATTCAGGGTCGCGAGCACCATCCCCAGACGCAATCCACTGGCGCGACTCGCGGCGGCCGCCGGCTGAACGCGCCGGAGCACCGATCGCAACCGCGCACGAAGCTCGTCCCCGGTCGCCGGCTTCGTGACGTAGTCGTCGGCACCGGCGTCGAGCGCACGCGCCTTGACCTGAGACTCACCCAACCCGCTCACCATGATGATCCCGCCGGAATAACCCAGCTCACGAAAGCGCCGGCAGACGGCGATCCCGTTTTCCCGGCCAAGATTCACGTCCAGGAGGATCAGCTCGCAGTCAAACAAGGCGCCGGAGCGCAAGCGCGTAGGTTCTACAAGCACCCCCTCGATGGAGGGCGCGCGGCGGCAGCGAGGGCCAGAGAGGGCGAGGTCGTTGCGAGAAAGGCTCCGGCCGGCGTAGTCGGAGGGCCCAAGGGGCCGTTGGGTGCTTCGCTCGAACCTGAGCTCGGGGCAGGTCCTCGAGTCGGGGCAGTGGACGGAGGTCTGCGTCCTCGAGCGCGCGTCAGTGCGCGTCGAACAGCTCCGCCTGAGCAGGCTCGCCAGGGTCGGCCAGCCGCCGGCGGATGGCGGGGTGCTTGAAGTAGGGTGGACCGCGTGCGGGTGCGAGGCGTGGCGGATCGGACGGCTCGCCGAGCCACGCGAGGTATCTCTCGATGCTGGCCGTGGCCATGACGAGGTGACGGAGCTTCATTCGCCCACCGCAGTTGTCGCAGCGCTCGACGTCGATCTTGAACGCGCGCATGAGCAGCTCCCGCCAGGGGCGATATCCCGAACGATGGGTGGCCGGCTTGTCCTTCGCCTTCGGGCTGCAGGTCGCGCAGCTCGTCGTGCAACTCGGGTCGCCTTCTGCATGCGCCGAGGGTGCCGGCGACGGCGGAGGGGGAACGACTCGGGCTCTCCACTTGCTGGCGGCGGCGAGCACGCCGGCGTACCTGACGGTGTGGAAGCCGGGAGGTGGCACCGTGGTCGCGAGCCGCACCAGGAGGGCGAGCGGGACATCTGCGAGCGTGCGCTGAAGAAGGCGATCATGCATCGCAAAAACTCGCTCTTCTATCGCACCGAGCGCGGCGCTCACGTCGGCGACGTGTTCATGAGCCTCATCCACACGGCCGAGCTGTGCGGCGCCAATCCGTTCGACTACCTCCGCGCGCTGATGGCGCACCCGAAAGAGGTCGCAGCCGATCCCGCCGAGTGGCTCCCTTGGAACTACCAGCGGCCCGTCGCGGAAGCCGCGTAGCCTTTCAACCTCGGCGCCACCACGCCCTACTCCCCGAGCTGCACGAAGTCGGCTAGCTTACGTCGCGCCATGGACGAAGCCACGCTTCAGGACAAGCTCCGCAAGATCGAGGCGCTCCACGCCGGCACCACCAGCGCCGGTGAGCGCGAGGCGGCGCGGCTCGCTGCCGAGCTCATTCGCGCCCGTCTCGCAGAGTTTCGCTCGCGCGAGCCGGACATCGTCATGGTGTACACGCTGTCCGACCCGTGGAAGCGCAAGCTGTTCCTGGCGCTCTGCCGCCGCTATGGTCTCAAGCCCTACCGCGAGTACAGGCAGCGCTACAGCACGGTGCAGGTCCGCGCGCCCGAGTCCTTTCAGAGCAAAACGCTGTGGCCCGAGTTCCTCGCGCTCGCCGAGGAGCTCGGCAAGCACCTCCAGGAGATCACCGAGCGGGTCGTTCGTGAAGCGATCCACGGTGACATGAGCGAGGCTGCTGAGAGCGGGTCCCCGAAGTCGTTGCCCGAGCCGACCCGAGCCTGACGCGCTCGCGACCGGCGCCGAACAGGCTGGGCCCGAGCTCGCGGCGCGGGCATTTTGCGCCCTACGCGAAATGCCGCGGAAATCGGCCTGCGCACGCTTGCCGAAGGGACACGCTTGCCAGAACGACACACTTGATTGTCATGGTCTGGCTGCTAGTCGCCGCCGACAGATGGCCAAAGTGCCCGTCGTGGTTAGTCCTGAAGCGGTGCGTCCAATGCTGCGTCCTGGCCACCGTCGAGTTGGTGCTCGGAGCAGTCCGGGAAAGCGAGCCCGGTGTTGTCGTTCTTGCAGAGCCAGGTGCCGCCTGGACACTGGCATGACCACGGCATGCCCAAGGCAACGTATCCGTCGGGACAATGATAGAAGTAGCTGCCTTTGCAGATCGCGCCGCCGACGCACGCGCCCGTCGGCCAGTTATCGCCTTGCTTCAGCGCGGCACAACCAGGATCAGGCGGCGGCGGCTCACCAGCATTGCCGTCCCCATCGGGCGCCTCGGAAGGCTCGCCCGCGTCGCCCGCGTCGCTCGCGCTGCTTCCACCGGAACCGCCCGAAGCCTCTTTGCTCGCACCTTCCTCGCACGCAGGGCTCACGCTACCCAGCATGAGGGCAATGGCCGTTCCGACCCATGCCCTTGTGCACGCGCGCATTTCTCATCCCTCGTGGGGTAGCGTGAAGCTCCACCCACTAGCGTCGTAGTGCTTCGTCTTGCCGAAACCGCCAACGTCATACGACACCATCGCACTGAACGTCCCCTTCCACGCCGCGGGCGTGTGATGGATCACCAGGCGGCCGCCCTCCGGCACCTTGGCGAAGAACGCCGCCTTGGCAGCCGGATCTTCTAGCTGTTTGCGGAAGGCGGTCGCCGCCATGGCGACGCTCTTTGAAACTTCGGGCCAGTAGACGGACTCGGTGACGACCTCACCTAGGTCATTGAACTGCGCCCAGGCATGAGACTCGACCACGCGCACCCCATCGTACTGTCGACTTATCGTCGACGTGTATGCTTCGAACTCCCACGATGTCGGGGGATCCGATCCGGCGCCACTCGCGCTAGCCATCGTGTGCACGGATACCGAATCGACCTCATCCGCAGGCAGCCCGGCATCGACGAAGTACTTGCGAACAGCTGCATTGTGCACCGCAGGGTCGGTGGTGAGGGCGGGCCGCGCGCGAGACGGGGCGTCGGCATTCGGCAGCGCAAGCACGCTGCGCGTCTTCTGGTCTGTGCCAAACACGCCCCAATCGCCGATGACCTTGTCGATACTCGCCTCCGACTTCTGATAGGTCGGCGAACCGATCGCAAATCGAGAATGATTGAAGAGGTGTACGTACTCTGTGAGAGTCGGGCTACCGACGGTAACCGAGGAACTCCCGGTGGGTTCGGCCGGCGACGCCGTGCACGCTGCGAGGGCGAGGAAGACGCACGCTAGTGTGAATCGATGCATGGTGAGGTTCTCCTTCCTCAGAATCCGTACAGAACGGAGTCGTAGTTACAGTATATGCTCGCGCGGGAGTAGGCGCTGCCGATTGCATCGTTCGATTCGCTCTTGGCCTGTGCCCAGGTCTCTTGATTGGCATGCCAGTTCGCGTCGGCCTGAGTATGCCCTCTTCCGATACTCATCATGCAGCCCCACGAGTGGTTGGCTGGAGTGCCACCGCCAATTGGAACGCTCGTGAAGCCGTATCCAGCCTGCGTCGAATTGAGCCAGGCTGACGCCACGGCTGAGTTGGGGTTGGTGACGGCAGCAATCGCGACGTCAATGCCGCGCTGCGGCTCGGTTCGGGCGTCTGAAGTATAGAGAAAGCCGTTCAGGTCCTTCCATGCAGCGACAGGGACCAACATGTGGACGGAGTGGACCCCGGCGAAGAACTTGACCGTAGCTGCGTTCCAATACCTCGCCCTTAACCCACAGCTGTTGACAATGAACGCGACGTTCGTTCCACCGTTGGTACCCGCACCAGCGAAGGCTCCGCTTGCAGCGTCTTCACCAAGGCCGATGGTGCTCACCGTTGCCCCCGGGTAGGTCCGCCCGTAGTTGACTAGATTGCCGTGTGAAGAGACTGTCGAGGAAGTTACAATCTGGCGCTGTTTCTCCTTAATACACACCTTCGTCTCGACGATCGGCACAAGTGGAGGAAAAAGCGGGCAGTATGAGCCGGCTGGGCAGTCTGAATCAGTGTTGCACGTGGTAGCAGTCACATCTCCGCACATTCCATGAGCGCAGACGTAGGAGATTGCACCATGAACCGCCCCGGGTTCTCCGGAGACTCGATTACATGAATCCAACCACCATGGCTGGGCTCTCCTGATTGCGATAGTACGCCGACTCGAATTCAGCTGGGGGCACGTGTCCGATAGGCCCGAAGAGGCGACGGTTATTGAACCAATCCACCCACTCGAGCGTAGCGAGCTCGACCGCCTCCACGTTGCGCCACGGACCTTTGCGGTGAATGACCTCCGCCTTGTAGAGCCCGTTGACCGACTCGGCGAGCGCGTTGTCGTAGGAGTCGCCGACGCTGCCGACCGACGCTTCGATTCCGGCTTCCGCGAGTCGCTCGGTGTACCGAATGCAGAGGTACTGCACGCCTCGGTCGCTGTGATGCACCAGGCCGTCGTCGTGCGGCCTGGCGTACAATGCCTGCTCCAACGCATCGAGGGCCAGGTCGCTGCGCAAGGAGCGCGAGACGCGCCAGCCCACGATGAAGCGCGAGAACACGTCGATGACGAAGGCGACGTACGCGAACCCACCCCAGGTCGCGACGTACGTGATGTCCGCGACCCAGAGCTGGTTTGGTGCCGTCGCATGGAACTCGCGCTGGACGAGGTCCGATGGCCGAGCAGTCGACTCGTCGGTGATAGTCGTGACCTTGAAGGCACGGCCCCGTCTGACCCCGCTGAGGCCCATCCGGCGCATCAATCGCTCGACTGTGCAGCGAGCTACGGTCCTGCCTTCGCGGTGAAGCTGTCGCCAGACCTTTTCGGCGCCGTAGGCACCGTCGTACGCTTCTTCTTCCACGCGCTGGATTTCAGCGCACAGAACGTCATCGCGCTTGGCACGCGCAGGACGTCGTTCCGGGTCTCGGCGTCGAGCTTCGTGCTCGTGGAACATCGACGGGGCGATCGGCAGCACCCTGCAGATCGGCTCGACCCCGTAGGCCTCCTTGTTGTCTTCGATGAAGTTCACCATCACCTCGGTCGGCGGTCGAGCTCCGCCTGGGCAAAATACGCTGACGCCTTCCGAAGGATCTCGTTCGCCCGCTTCAGCTCGCGGTTCTCCCGCTCCAGCTCGTTGAGGCGGTCGCGTTCGGCTGTAGTCAGCCCTGGCCGCTTGCCCGCATCAACCTCGACACGGCGCACCCACTTGCGCAGCGTCTCCGGCGTGCAGCCTATCTTGCTCGCCACCGAGCTGATCGCCGCCCACTCCGACTCGTGCTTGCCGGCGGTTTCCAAGACCAACCCGACCGCGCGCTCCCGGACCTCCGGTGAGAACTTGCTCCGTCGTCCCATGACTCCATCCTCTCAACATATGGAGCCTCCGGAAATCCCGGGCCGATTCACCACCAGCTCTGTCAAAGTTGTAGGTGTCGTTGTCTGCGCCATTCCCGGTGTACTGCGGATCGTGGAAGTCCCTATCGAATACGCTGTTGTCCATATAGTGGACGAGCGGGGGTGTAACCCGTGCCGGGTAGAGTGAGGATTCCCTCAAGGTAGGAACCTTCGGAATTGCATATCGTGTCGCAATTCCCAGCACCGCAACCCGGCCACCACGTGTAGTTGTTGATCGTCTCCACGATGACCCCAGTCGAGTCCACGGCCCTGGCACCAGCGGTCGAGGCCAGGACGCCGACCCCGACAATCACACCTAGCGCATGCCAGCGTCTCAGCCTCCGGTGTCGTGTGGAATCTTTGCTCATCGTGGCCTCCTCCCCGATTCGTGCCCCTCGCCCCGCTCGGTGTAGCTCGATGGCAGTGAAAAAAAATGACACCCGTCAACTTGGGAGAACACCGCTTCGCAGAGCGCTCTTTCCCTGGCTGTGTGAGCGCGACGGTCGTGACCTGCATCCCCACGCACTCTGGCGTCGCCGGGGCGGGCCACACTCGGAACGACGCGTCCCCTCCAGCCGCGTGAGCGCGAGCATCGGCACGACGCTCGAAGTCTTGGCAAGACGCACCCGCTCGCGCTCACCGGCTAAGGAGGGGACCGCGGAGCGAAGCGACGCGAGGGGAGGCAGGACAAGAGGCGCTGAAGTATGGACGCTACCGCTCGCTGGATGAGCCGATCCGGCGGCTGGCCGAGAGCGCGAGCTACCGCTCGCCGCGCATTCGCGCGCTGTTGGGCGATGCGGATCCGAAGCTCGCGCCGCCTCCCGCTCCGGCGCCCGCGCCCAAGCCAAAGGTGCCGGACGCCCAGCCTGATGAAGCGGCGCCTTCGGAGAAGAAGGAGCCGCCCGAGGCCGAGCCCCCGAAGCCTGCACCGCCGTCCAAGGATGAGCTCGCGGAGCTGTTGGTGATCGTGAGCTTCGGCCGGGTGCCGGCGAAGGTCGCCAAGCGCGTGCCAATCGGACTCGCGCTGACCATGGTTTCGGGCGACCTCGCGCCCCACGATCACCAACGCGCGAGCGCGCTCGCCGCCCAGGGCCTGGTGACCTGGGTGAGCTATCCCGAGCTGGGCAAGGCGCGCGGGCAATACGACATCCCGGAGTTCGCGCTGGACGGGAGGTGGCAGAAGCTCGAGGGCATCGTGGCCGTGGATCGCGAGGCCCAGCGCGCCTGGGACGAGGCCAAGGGCGCCGTCGTCGGTAGCGCCATCACTCGGCTGATCTCCAGGGTAGTCGCGGGGGAAGTCGTGCGACGTGGATCGGGAGGCGGCGCGGTCGGCATGCTGCTCAGCCTGGGCACGCAGGCCACGCTGGTGGCGGCCGACACGACCCTTGCAGGACCAGGCAACGACCTTCTGCTCGCGGCAGTCAGGGCACGCGAGCACGGCGAATCCACGCGCGAGCACGCCGCAGTCGATGAAACCTTCTAGTTCTTCCCTCACGAAGCTGGGCAGCGGCGAGGCGAAGCCGTCCTCCGCCGCAGCGTAGAGCGTGAGGAGATTGTCGCGCACGACCTGGTGGAGCGCGGTCGCCTCCGGGCGGCGGCGTGCGTACGTCGGCGTGCCGGACACGAGGCATGCCTTCGCAACAGGCGTGCCCGCGACGCCCGCCTGCGATTTCGACGACTTCACCCACGCCGAGAGGGGTGGCGACAGCGCCTTCGCCAGTGGCGATCGCCACTCGTGGCACCGGCGCCCATCCGCCGCCGTCATCGAAGCGACGTCGTCACAGGCGCGGAGCGACGCGTCCCCTTTACGCGCGCAGCGCGCGCCATCGGCGGGGCGCCGTGGTCTTGGCGCGACGTCAGCCGGCGCGCGCTGCCGCGTCAGGAGGGGACCGGCGCCGCGGCTGCTGAAATCCGAGAAACTCCCCGAGGAGCGCCGCGTTCGCTACCTGCTCGCTTTCACCAGCGGCATGCGCGACGGCGAGCTCGCCGGGCTCACCTGGACCGACCTCGACGACTCGACCGTCCGCGTCGCCAAGCAAGTCTCGACGCGCGCGCGCACGCCGACCCGCCCAAAGACCAGGTACGCGCACCGCGTGCTCCCTCTGCACCCGCTCACCGCCGAGGCATTGAAGACCTGGAAGGCCACCGGTTGGGTCCTGCTCGTCGGCCGCAAGCCGCAACCCACCGACCCGGTCTTCCCCGACCAGCACGGGCACCCGCACCGCCCCCGAAGCGCCGAGCTCCTCCGGGAAGACCTCGAAGCCGCCGGCTGCCCCACCAAGTACGCCGGCGAGTACCCGATCGACTTCCACGCCACCCGGCGGAGCTTCGCGAGCTGGCTCGAGGCGAACGAAGTCCCCGGCGACATCGTCGATCGCCTCCTCGGCCAGGCCGGCAAGAGCGTCCGGAAGCGGCACTACAGCGCGACCGACCTGGAGGTCATGCGGAAGGCGATCGAAACTATTCGGCTCGACCTCCAGCCCCACTTCCAAACCGTTGCGTTTGCTGCATGTCTTGCTGCACCCGTGCAGCAAGCCGTCCGCGATTCCGCAACGATCTCCTGGAGCCAGCTCCGAGACTCGAGCTCGAGACCTACGGTTTACGAAAGGGTGGAGGGATCGGGACACGAGCGGCTGGAAGAGTGTCAACGAGTGCCACGGGGAGAAACGGTGGAGGATCGCGGGTGTCCGGTGCTGGCCGCTGACGTCACTCCGGTGGGTGGCGCGAGCAACGGTTTGGCGGCGACGCGGGATGCTGCATGTGCAGCATGGGTGCGCAGCAAGATCGAGGACGCGGTGAGGTTGCTCGACAATGGTGATGTCGCTGGCGCGCGAGCTCTGCTCGGGGAGTTCATTCGATCGTCGTAGTCGGGCCTGCGGGGCATGTGGGCAAGCCGAACGCTTGTCCAAGCGGGTGTGGGCAAGCAGCGAGCGGCCGCGGGGTTCAGCGACGAGCCGCCGTGCTTGCCCAAGGCGGCGAAGCCGCCGGCAGCCGCGGCATGGCCACGGGCGCCACTGTTGCGTCTGGCGGAGGCAATCCGGCAAACGTCGGCAAAGAAGACACCGACTCACCGCGATCGAGCCGCGGCGCAAACGGACGGTCATTTCCGCTCTCACTTGGCCGATGGGGTGGAGGCCGGGTAGACACATCCCGGAGAGAGCTTCAGTACTCGCAAGTACGGGTTCGAGGCATTCTCGGAGTAGCTCAGCCAAGTCTCGCCTCCGAAGTCGATGAGCTCCATGTCGCGCAAGTCGTGCTCGGTGTCGAGCCCTTGCACGACGAGCGTGGGCTCCGATACGCCCGAGGCATCGACGGTAAGCGTGTACACTCCGTAAAACGTCGCGCTCGCTATCAGGGCGCTCTCCTTTCGCGCCGTCATCGCGTGGACCTTGAAGTACCCGATGTCACTCTTGGGTGGGCGGGACTCGAAGTACTTGTCGATACCACCCTTGTCGTCCATGTGAACAATCTCGATGGCGCGATCGAGTTGCGCGATCCACGTGTATACGAACCACGCGCCACCGAAATCGTCCGCCGAAACAGCGCCGGTCGAAAACCCGCTTTGCGGCGCGCCCGGTGGCTGGAGTACCACCGGGCTGAACGGCAGCGCGGCGCCTGCGCGATCGTGGACATTGACCTGCACCACGTCGCTGTCGAACACGAAGGTTCGACCGCTCGTGGCGTTGGTTGAGGTTCGGTGGCCGAGGACGTAGCCGGGCGTTGCGGCGCTGGCTGTTTGGCCGAACTGGGTGAGCGGGAGAATCACGCTTGCTTGGTCGTTCATGCGTCCGACGTGCAGCGTGAACTGTGGAGGCGCGCCATAAGCGTGGAGCGCGAATGCTTCGCCGTCCCATGCCGCTGCTGTCTGCAATGCGATGACGCTCGGATCCGGTGTCGCTGGCAGCAGCACTGTCTTGAGTACATCGGTGTCTCCAAGTCGCCCTAGTGACGCGCGTGGCGGGAGCTTGTTGTTCTCCGCGTAGTCGTATCCAACGGCGAACGTTTCGTCCTCGCGCCCAGCGAAGGACCGGACTCCGGAGAAGTCCGCGGTGAGACCGTTAGGCATCAGCTGGAACAGGTTGTTCTCGGCGAGTTTCCCCGTGTCTGGGTGAAACGTACTCACGATCAACCACTGCACCGTGTCACCCAGGAACTGCCCCGTGGTCCCTTCTGGATAGAATCGATATCCGGTCAAGCGTAGTGGACCCCTTTCGCCGTTGCCCAGAGACTGCCGCTTACAGGGGAAGCTTTCCCCATGAGCCACCGGTCCGGCTCGTCGAGGAGCTTCGGGGAAATCGCAATGTCGACGCATCCCAGTGTGCCTCCGGTCCCGCTCGCCCCAGCCGCGCCGCCAAGGCCGCCCCCCGCGTCGCTACCCGCCGCACCGCCGGTACCCCCCTCAGCTCCCGAGTTCCCGCACCCGTGACTGATCAAAGCAAACGCGACCAACGCACCGCGACTCAATGCGCTGTAAGTCAAAGGCCGACGTGCTCCCGATCTGCAAGCGTTGCGAGAGCAACCTCAAGCTGGACGGCTTCGTTCAGCGCTTCCCGAGCCTTGGCCTGGTTGTGCGGCTTCAGGTGGGCGAGAGCCACGACTTTCAGCGCTCGGATCTTCGCGAGCGTAACCACGATCTTCACGAGGTTTGCGTGGTCGCCGTGCGCTTTCGTCAGCAGTGCGAGTGCCTTTGCGAAGCTCTGCTCGACCTCCGGGAGCGACAAGAGGATTGCGGAACGAGCACCCGTGACGTCACCTTGGTCCATCAAGTCTTGAGCACGCTCTTCGTGCGACAGAGCGCGGTCGAGTGACGTAAGCCGGGGCCGCGTGAAGATTATCGTGGAGGTCCGACTGACGTTTCCAGCAAAGTCTCGGGCCTGCACCTTGACGGAGGTCGAGTTCGCATCTGGTAGTCGCAGGTCGAGGTGAGATGTGGCCGGTTGCCACGCCACCCCGTTTGGAGGGCCATTGCCGAACCACACTCTGATTGATTCGACTCCGCTCGCGATCACGCCGAGGTCGATGGCCAAATTCGGGCCATCCGTTGCGCGTAGCGGATCGTTCAGGCCAAGCTCCAGAGTGACGTTCCGCGAGTGAATCGTCGTCGGTGGCGCGACCACTGCGACGCGCGGCGGTACAGGGTCGATCCGCGGCGTCACGCACGCGACTTCGGACCACCCGCTGGTCACAGCGGTTCGCTCGGCGCGCATCCGATAGCAGGCGACCACGTCGTTCGGGGAAGCTGGGTCCAGCGCAAACGGTCGACCCGTCAAGGCGTCGGAAGGGATGGTAACGAAAGGCCCGTGGGCTGCGCCCGCGCGCTGGACTCGATAGGTGGCGGCGGCATCGTTCATCCCGGCAGGAAGGTAAGTTAAGCCGTTGCCGGCGATCGGGACGAGGACGGGCGAATCGATCAGATCATCTCCGGCGGCGCGCGGATTCCGACCTGCGGCCACCTCGGAACCATCTGACTCGCCCCCGCCGTCGCTGTCGCTGGCGCGCGGGTTGGTGCCCGCCGCAAATTCCTCGCTGTCTATGAGTCCGTCGTCGTCTGCATCGCCAAGGTCTGCGAGTGCGTACGCGGCCGCCCAACGGTCCGGGACGCCGTCGCCGTTCACGTCGGGCAGCGCCGTGAGAGCTACGCCACGCCGAGTCTCCCTGGTGGCAACGCTTCCGTCCTGCAGGTCGCACGTGCTGAGGACCTTCGCAGAGTAGAGTCCGGGCGCTCTGGTCCGAGAGAAGGCCGCGCCGAAGAGGCCGTCGCCGGGCTCTCCGGCGCCGTGCTCCCCGTCGTCCGAGAGTGTGAAGGGCCCGACGGTCGAATCATCAGGCAGGGTCAGCCAGGCCTGCATCGTGCAGCTAACGAGCGGCCCTTGGTCGATCACCGCTGACCGCAGGAACAGATCCGAGCCGACCCACGCTCGAAGCTCGTCTCCTGTACCTGCGGTAGGGTCCTCCGAGAACGGCAGAGCGTCTGTCACGTCGAATTGGGTGAAAGCCTGAACGGGGCTTCGCACTGCGCCCTCGACGAGCACGACGGGCGCAGCGATGTCAGAGAGCGGCGGCACCGAGACGCTCCAGTTGCCGGGTTCGGGATTCTCGACGCGGAAAGTTGTCGAGTGGCCTTCCTCACTGATGCCGCTTGGAGGGACCTCTGCGCCCGACGGGGATTGCAGCGTTCCGACGCCAGCGCCGGCGACTCCGCTCGCGATGGTGACCCGCAAGTCCTTTGCTCGAGTCTCGACGCTCAATGAATGGACGCCGCCGCTCGTCCTGGCGCTGAGGACGCGATCGAACGAACCGATACCTCCATACAGACTGAGCAGTGCGTCGATGGCGTCGGCGATCCAGTTGCCACCCGTGGGCGCAGCCTCCTGCACGTACAGCAGAGTGCCTCCGGTCCGTCGGGCAAGGCGATCGAGCTCAGAAAGGTCGGCATCCTGCCCGATCGCGATCGACGAAATCACAGGCACGGGCAGAGTGCCGTTGCGCAGTCGGAAGTTCTTCGTGTCAGGGTGCCAGGGCGGGCCTCGGTCGTCGTCCGCCGGCGGGAATGGCTTGTCCAAGTAGTCAAGCGCAGTCGAGGGGTCCGTGTTCGCGCCATCGGACAGAAGGACGATGGAGAGTCGGTCGGGCTTGAACAGAACCGGGTTGTCGAACAGGGTCAGGGCCGACTGTGCCTCGAAGACGCCGTCCCCGATGCTCGTACCGCCGCCGGATGCGAGGCCGTCAATCGCCAAGTTGAACTGCGACTGATTGGCAGCGGACACCGCTGCCATGGCGCCGCCGTCGATGAGCTCGGTATCGGCGTCGTGATTGAACGAGACGACCCCGGCAGCGGTGGTGAGGAATGTTCCCGCCGGTGGCAAGAACGAGGCAACCAGAGCCTTAGCAGCGACGTTCGCGTCCTGCAGCTTGAAGGGGAACATGCTGGCGCTCTTGTCGATGCTGAGGACAACCGCTTCGGTTTGAGGCCAGCCGTAGTGAAGAGCTTCCAGGTTGGTGGCCGTCAGCCCGTGCATTGAGACCGTCAAGTCGAACTTGCATGGCGTTGCGGGTGTGCACGCCGCAGGGGGCGGGTACGCGCTTGGCGGGAGCTCAGCAGTGATCAGGTACGCGCCGCCCGAAATGGGCCACAGCGTGAAGGTGCTGATCGAATGGCCGGACGCGATGATCTGGAGCTTGCTCTTGCCTAGGCTCGGATCGAGGATCGGCTGGTTGTTCTGGTCCGTGAACGACAGTTTGATTGCGAATTTGCGGCGGAGCGAGCCTGTGCCGACGAGCGCCGGCAGCGACATGCTCGGCTCTACGATCGTCAGCTTCGGCTGAATCTGGCCGATGCTCCAGTTGAACACGGCAGGCCCTTGACGCCCGCTAGCCAGAGCGATGACTTCGCGCGTCGTCCCGGACGCGGGGAATCGCCACGGGCACGTCCACGGTCGCGGCACCGGTGTAGGACGTTTGCGGAAAACACGCCTCGCCGATCCCCGCCTTACAGAGCGGGACTGCGACGCGCTTGCCCGGAGACGGTTCGTCGATTCGGAAGACACGGAACGCCGGCTGGGGATCTCCGCTGAGAACCGTCGCGCTAACCTTCAGGAGTTTTCCCGCCCAGGCGTTGTCGACTCCGACCGAGAAGTACGCCGCGCCATGCTTGCCGATGCCGACGGGCAGTGGGCTCGAGACCGAAGAGCCCACCGGCAAGACATCCGGAACGGCCACGCCGCCGACTACCCTGAACGAGTCGTGCTGCCGAGTGACGCGCCGGAGGCCGTCGCAGATGGTCGCGGTCGGGTTGCAGGTTTCTTCGATCAGGCTCGCACGCGGCAAGAAGGGCTTCCCGTCGGCCAGCCGGGCCGTGGAGTAGTAGCCGCCGAGCTGCGTCCAATCGAAGCGCCAGCGATCGTCCGCATCGACCGCGTCGCTGTCGTTGTAGTCCTTCAACACCATAGCCGTGTGGAAGTCGAGGACGACATCGTCCAGCTTGCGCCCGAGGTGCTGGAGCAGACTGTTGTTCAGAACGGCCGTCGTGCTTCCGGGCTTCGTGGCGAAGTCCTGGAGCAGGCGGCCGATGAGATCGACTCCCTCGTCAGAAATCGGCCGCTGGCTTAGTGGAAGCAGGTTGGCACCGGCAACGCGCGGGAACTGCGAAGTGGCGCCCGAAGGGTGCGGAGCTTGCGGCGTCGGATACGCGAACTGCTCTTGCAGGTAGCGCAGAAAGAACGCCGAAACGTATGGCTCCGTGACAGCGTTGACGCTCGGGAAGTCGAGCAGGTGGATGCCAAGGTACGGCCCTGCTCCGTGGTCTACCCCAAACTTCCCGGCCGAAACGCACTGCCCGCGGTTGTCTCCACTTGGCAAGAGCGTTGCCCCTGGGAAGCCTTGCAGGCAGAGGTTCAGCTCATTGCTGGCGGCCAGTTGCTCGCTCAGCACACCGAGGTGGGCGTTGACGCCCGGATGCTCTCGCGACCACGCCATGGCCAGGCTGTGGAAGTACTCATGCGTGTACAGCTGCACGCCCGACATGGCCGCAAGGGCTTGCTGACTTGGCGGCGCGAGCACGTTGACCGCCTGAGCAGAGTTCACCTGACCAAAGAAGGCACCGCCTGGGATGCGCGTTTCGTGCCGCCGCGGTGGGGTCCGACGAAGTCGCGGTACGGCTGAGGCGCGCCGGCTACTGCGCCGTTGAACGAGGCGAGGAATGGCGCGTTTGGAACGGTGACAGCGACCTGGATTCGGCTGCTCTGCGCGTCGTCTTCCGCCAGCAGGACCGCCCGTATCCACTCGGGCACGTAGGGCGGCATGCAGATGTTCTCGCCGACCGGCGGGCCCGGCAGGTTCCAGTGCACCTTCGAACCATCTACGCAAACGTCGAGCGCTGCGAACGGGCTTCGCGGTCGGCGCGGCGCCGTACACGCTGATCGGCGTTGGCGGTCCAGACGTTGGCGAAAGACGGCTCCACATAGGGCAGAAACCGTTGGTCGATGCATCTCCGAACGCATCCTTCGCTTCCTGTGGCAGGTGGACCGTGAAGAACCAGTCCTTGGTGAGCGGGTCGTCGAAGTCGATGGCGAGCAACGCTTCGGTCCTGCCTGTGGCTTCAGCGACGCTCTTGAAGACGTCGGGCTCGGTGATGGCACCCGTGCCGGACGCTTTGTCGTAGATAACCCAGTCACCCGTGCCGGGGCAGACCCGCACACCGCCCGCCGAGATCGCGCACACCTCGACGCGATCGGTGTCGGAGATGGCCGCGAGCTTGTTGTCGTTCGGATTTGCCAGCACGTACGCAAAGCGCACCACCATCTTCCGCGTGCTGGGCAGGTTGCCCACGCCATCCCCGGTGAAGCCTGCCCCAAGCGAGCCGGTTACCACGGGCTCGCAATTGGCCAGGCGCACTTGAAGTGGAGCCGCCCTTGCAGCCGTTGCGAGCAGCGAGGCCGCGATGAGCGCGACAGGAAACACCGCTGAACAGAACCTCGTCGCCATCCCGCCACCTCCAATAGAACTCGCCGACTGAGAGATTCTCGCTCACCGGCGAACCATGCTCACCGACAGCGCTCAACTCTGCCGGACGCGTGTGGGGGCGCGTCCTACCTCGGCAGGTGGCGTGTGCTCACCGTCTGGCTGTGACCGACCCCACTTGCTCGCGCCTTTCTCTTGCTTTCAACTTTCCTTCGATGCGGGTAGCTGTGCGAGCGCTTGCGCGGATCGTCCGGTGAGGGGCCAACTGCAGATCGGGCTTGCTGAGCGACAACTCCGCCTCCCCGACGACGACGATTGCGGGTGGCCTGTGGACTTGCCGCGCCTGGGGACAAGCCGTCACTTCACGACCATGCCCGGCTTGCTTGTCCCCAAGCGCTTGGACAAGCCTGCGGCTTGCCCACAAGTCCACAGGCCCGACGACGACGATGATTTGTAGGTCTACGGACCATCCCGTTCGATCCGAACTTTCAGCCACTCCCCCGCCGGTATCGCGCTCTGCGTCAGCTTCTCGATCCCAAGCGCGAGCGCGAGCCCAGGGCGCCGAGCGCCACGGCACACCTTGTCGAGGTGAGTGCGGTTGATCCCGAGCGCGACGGCCACGTCGTCGCGCGTCATCTCGAGGCATCGATCCAGCGCGAGAATTTGGTCTCGCGTTTTCTCGGCCGGCCGGGCGCTCGCTTCGCCGCCATCGCTCGGGAGTGTTCAGCCCGGATACGGCGATCGTCAAGCGCAGTGTCCTTGCGCGAAGAAATGGGTTGCGTCCCGGGCCGCCGGTGCTGTGCTCGGTCTGTGTCGTGGAGCTGCCCGTGCGCTTGATTCGGATCTGCGCCCTAGTGGTGGCCGGCGCCCAATCAGGCTGCTCCGGTTCTGAAGCACCCAAGGCAGCCGTTTCACCTGCGCTCACAAGCGCGACACCCAAGGCAGTCCCACCGCCGCACGACGCGGGGCTCCCCGCGGACGGTCAGTGGCACGAGTGCACTAGTGATCTCGTAGGCTACCGAATTCGGATGACAGTTGACTTTCCGCTTCGCTCGGCGACGGTTCCCGAGGCGCAGCTCGCAGAGCTCAAGAGCCTGGCCGAGTCGGTTGAGCGACGCTACCTCCTGGTGCGCGTCCAGGGCCACGCCGACCCTTCCGAGGGGACGGTGGGCCTGGGAATCGCGCGAGCGAACAGTGTGATCGAGGTCCTGGTCCGGAATGGGGTGAAGGCCAGGCGGCTGATCCCTGTCGATCGCGGCGCCGTGGTCGATGCCGGGAGCAACCAGGATGAAGGAAGCGGGGGTCCGCGAGTGACCTTCAAGGTCGTCGTTCGCGAGTGTGAGTAGCCGTCGACGCGAACGCACGTTTTGTCGGCAGCACGAAAAAGCATTGCTTTTTAGCACGCCGGTGCGCGAGTTCTGAAGCACCCTCGATGGAGGGCGCGCGGAGGCAGCGAGGGGCCAGAGAGGGCGAGGTCGTTGCGAGAAAGGCTCCGGCCGGCGTGGTCGAGGGCCCAAGGGGCCGTTGGGTGCTTCGCTCGAACCTGAGCTCGGGGGCAGGTCCTCGAGTCGGGGCAGTGGACGGAGGTCTGCGTCCTCGAGCGCGCGTCAGTGCGCGTCGAACAGCTCCGCCTGAGCAGGCTCGCCAGGGTCGGGCCAGCCGCCGGCGGATGGCGGGGTGCTTGAAGTAGGGTGGACCGCGTGCGGGTGCGAGGCGTGGCGGATCGGACGGCTCGCCGAGCCACGCGAGGTATCTCTCGATGCTGGCCGTGGCCATGACGAGGTGACGGAGCTTCATTCGCCCACCGCAGTTGTCGCAGCGCTCGACGTCGATCTTGAACGCGCGCATGAGCAGCTCCGCCAGGGGCGATATCCCGAACGATGGGTGGCCGGCTTGTCCTTCGCCTTCGGGCTGCAGGTCGCGCAGCTCGTCGTGCAACTCGGGTCGCCTTCTGCATGCGCCGAGGGTGCCGGCGACGGCGGAGGGGGAACGACTCGGGCTCTCCCACTTGCTGGCGGCGGCGAGCACGCCGGCGTACCTGACGGTGTGGAAGCCGGGAGGTGGCACCGTGGTCGCGAGCCGCACCAGGAGGGCGAGCGGGTCGAGGTCGAGCGCGAAGGTCCCGTCGCTGAACGGCCTCTTGAGGACGAGGCGCACGAGGTCGTCGCCAAGGAGCTGGACGCGTTCGTTCGCGATCGGCGGGCGCAGGATGTACTTGACGCGCTTCGTGATGCCCGAAGGGGCGCACAGTGCCTCTCGTCCCGCGGCATCGCCGGCCCTCGCCGTCGTTGCGGCGTGGAGCGAGAAGCCACCCTCCGTGGCGCACAGGGCCTTGGTGTGGAGCTCCGCCTCGCAGCGGAGCTGGATGGGGTCTCGACGGCGAAGGGCGGGACCTGCGGGCAGCGTGCCGGTGACGGACGCGGCTGCGAGCGCGGCGAGGGCGGGCTCGCTGTCAGCGAGCTTGGCGTCGCGGGCGACTGCGTCGTCCTCGATCACGCCCTTGCGCCGCAAGAGCGCGAGGACGCGCGCACGCACGATCTGGAGAATGCCACCGACGTCGTCGTTGGTGAGGAAGGGCAGCGGATGGAAGACGAGCTCGCCGCCTTCGTCTTCGGTGAACACTCCGTCGAGAAACAGGGAGTGCAGGTGCGGGCTGAGTCGCAAGTCCGAGTTGACGCGTTGCACGACCGTGACCGCGCCGCTCTTGCCGCCAGGGACGCCGCGAGCTCGCGCCTGTACAGCGGCGAGGCGAAGCCGTCCTCCGCCGCAGCGTAGAGCGTGAGGAGATTGTCGCGCACGACCTGGTGGAGCGCGGTCGCCTCCGGGCGGCGGCGTGCGTACGTCGGCGTGCCGGACACGAGGCATGCCTTCGCAACAGGCGTGCCCGCGACGCCCGCCTGCGATTTCGACGACTTCACCCACGCCGAGAGGTGGCGACAGCGCCTTCGCCGGTGGCGATCGCCACTCGTGGCACCGGCGCCCATCCGCCGCCGTCATCGAAGCGACGTCGTCACAGGCGCGGAGCGACGCGTCCCCTCCACGCGCGCAGCGCGCGCCATCGGCGGGGCGCCGTGGTCTTGGCGCGACGTCAGCCGGCGCGCGCTGCCGCGTCAGGAGGGGACCGGCGCCGCGAAGCGGCGACGAGGGGAGGCATCAATCCTTCTTCGGCCCCTCGTCGTAGCCCCGCGGGCGGTACTTCTTCTCGACGCCCTTGTGCTCTTCGCCTCGGTACACGATCTCGATCGCGAAGTAGTTGAGCCACGACCCCGGGTGTTTCTCCGCCAGGTCGAGCAACTCGTCGTGGTGATTTTCGATCGCCTTGTGATCCCACAGGCACTGCATGCCCAGCGCAATCAGGTTCGGATCGTTGGGGCCGAGCTCGAAGCCCGTCACGTAGTGCGGCCACGCCTCTTCCGGCTTGTTCATCCGGCACAGGGTGTCGCCGGCGGCGCGGCAGGTGCTGACGCGGGCTCCGACGCGACGACTGACGCCGCTGACGCGGCCACGGAAGCCGAGGCTTCGGCGCCAAGCTGCTCCGGAGCCTGCTTCCAGGTCGTGCTCAACAAGAACCTCGACAACTACGACCGCGAGCGCTGGGTCACCCGCAAGGCGACCATCCTCGGCGACCGCGCCAAGGACATCTCGCCGCCCGCGCACGCAAGTGGCAACGGCCAGCCGCGTAGCTGGAGCTGACGAGAAGTCGAGCCCGACGACGAAGAGGCAGTGCCCGAGAGGGCGCTGCCTCTTTGCTTTTCGGCGGGCGCGTCGCCCTGCGATTTGACGGTGCGGCTTGGCGGCCAATCCTCGCCAAATCTTCCAGGTTGAGCTGCACGGTGAAAGAGTCGAAGGACCGGTCTTGCACCATCCGTGGTCATGGCTCGTGCCACATGTCCCACCCACTTCTTGGACTTCGCGTCTCTTCAGTTCCCGTGTTCTTGGCAGTCTCCTCCCCTGACCACGACCCCGGCGCGTCCCGTTGCGCAGCAGATGACGGCGGTCAACTCGACATGTGACCTGCCGCACTGCGTTCACAGTCTCGCCTTGACCCAAACGTGCAGAGCCCATAGCTTCGCGATGGGGTTGGTCGTGAGCGAAATCGGTATTCAGCGCGGCACGCTCGGGTCGAGCATGCAAATTGCTCTCTCTCTCTCTCTGCGCGATAGCCGCGACTTCCTGCGATTTCCCCTCGTTTCCTGCGGCGTCGGCTGGCGGCGCCTGCGGAGAGTCGCTGAGTGCCGGGTGCAGTTCGCGCGTGCCTCGAACGCGTCGAAGAAGCGCGCCGGGGGCACATGCGGGGGTTCGCGGCTACGCCGGTGCTTCCGCCGGATGCCGCATAGCTGGCGGCACCTCGGTGCCGGGAAAGTCGGAGAGTTGGAATGAACACACCGCCTTCTTTCGTTTTGATAAAGCGCGCGGACGGTCCGAGACTTCACGGCACGGAGCGTCTCACGCTCGTGCGACGAAGAGCGAACAGCGTCGCCTGGTCGTTAGTGTGCCTAGCCGTGGCTTGTTCGACATCCCCCAATCGGGATCCCGCACAGTCCCAGACAGCGTCTGCGTTCGAGGCTACCGAGACGGACGGCGTTCAACTCGTCGGGAACGGAGCTGCCGTTTCCAGGCAGGCGCCGTCAGAGGCAATCTTCACGTCCGAGCAACACGACTACGCGGCCGCGAAGGCGGCGTGGGAGGCTGCCGCGCCGAAGCTCCCAGCGACAGCCCCAAACGACTTCGTCCTGCAGGAACTGTCGAAGAAGGCGGACAGCGAGCTCGTCGCCGTGGCAATCACGCTCGATGAGTCTCCGATCGACTGGGCCGCCTTCCACTCCGCCAACGCCAACGACGCAGCGCGGGCGATTTTCATCGCAGGCCGCGAAAAACAACTCGAACCCCTGCAGAAACCGTTGATCGAGTGGCTGGCGGCGAACGGGGCGACCAGCGTTGAGAAGCGGTGGCTCGTGAATCAGGTCCATGCAGTAGTTTCCGTCGCCGTCGCGAAAGCGGTCCTGAAGCACCCCGATGTCTCGGAACTCCACTTGTCGACGAAGTGGCAGAACCACGCT
Organism: Myxococcales bacterium; assembly: GCA_016706225.1. NCBI lineage: Bacteria > Pseudomonadati > Myxococcota > Myxococcia > Myxococcales > Myxococcales bacterium. Next base: position 57,180 of record JADJKB010000015.1, on the reverse strand, counting down.
GAATGGACGGGCAGGAATGTCCGGTTGGGCACGCTGATGAGCACCATGAACCTTGGGGGGTACACCGGCGCCGCCGGAAGCCGAAGCGGTGGGCCGATCCGCATCGGAATCTACGATCCGAACATTATCAATCCGAGCCACGTTGGATGGAACGCGGCGGGCGGCGGAACCCGCCTGATGATGGTCCGCGACTGCAAGGTCAGCGGCTGCCCCATCACCACGACATCGAACCCCAACGGCGACGCGCACGGTACAATCGTTACGGCGGCGGCCTCGGGGAGTATCGAGAGCGGGCAGGATTCTGTCTACCCGGGTACGAACACGCAGGCGCAGCAGGACCGGAGCGGGTCGCTGCGGGACGCACGCATCTATTTCTACTGGGGCGGCGATAATCAAGCGTTCGTGCGCGCTATCGAGCGCGCAGTCTCGGATGGCGTTGACGTGTTCAACTACTCCGGGGGCGGCGAGGGAAGCACAATATGCAACCGCTTCGCCAATCCCGACGGTGTGAATGGGCTACTCGCGTCGGCGCTGGCATCCGGAATGCTTTCGAGTTTCTCGGTCGGCAACGACCCGCCAACGATGGGCTGTCGGGTGACTTGGCCAGCTTTTCGGACCGAGACCCTCGGAGTGAGCGGGCTCAAGTCGATCGACGATTCGCTGGACTACCGCGCCCTTCCGATGTTGGACGGAGCATCACGCGGCGGGCTGCCCATTCGGACTTGGACTGGCCTCTTGACGAGCACATGGGGTGTCGATCTGGTTACCCCGGGAAACATCCGTCTTCTCTACCGCCAGCCGTTCTCCTCCGGATATCTCGCATACTACCAGTACGAAATTGGGGGAACCTCCATCGCCGCCCCGGTGGCGGCCGGTGCTGCGGGAAGCCTGCGTCAGTACCTTGGCGCATCGACGCCAGCTCAAGCCATTCTTGTCAACATGCTGATGCTCGCAGACGGTTGGGACGCAGACACAGGACAGATCAATACTGACTACATGTCGACGCGTTCGGGCGCAGGCCGATTGAGAATGCACTCGTCGTATGATCTGACAGGCCCGTGGGGTTGGGGTTGGAGGCAGGTCACCGTGTACAACGGGCAGACCGTCAAGTGGACGGTCGGCGACGCGGGTCCCGAGAGCAGCTGGGTCCGGCAGTGGAAGTGGGCCACTTTCTGGCACGAACCGAACCTCGACAGCGTCGCAGATATCGATTTCAAGGTCGTCAACACCTGCCCCGCGGGCGGCGGACCTCCCGAGGTCATCGCGTGGGATAACTCATACAACCTGAGGTCGCATTTTGTGTTCACCCAATCGATTATCAGCGGGCGTTGTCTCGAGATGCAAGCGATCGGATACAACGTGCCGTCTGGCGGTCGGGTCGTCTGGAGCGCGGACTACTACCATAGCGGTGATCCGCTCCTTCATTGAGGAGGAACGATGAGTCGGCGCTGCTCTCCCGCCCGAAACGCGGGCTCTCGTCCAATCGCGAACGCCGGGAGCAGAGGCTTTCTGCTTCTGTGGATGTTGCTGATGCTGCAGTGTGCACCTTCCGAAACGTCGACGGCACCCGATGCGGGTGACGGAGCGTCGGGACCGTGTCCGCCAATGGCGACGAGTTGCGCGAGTGAGTGCCTGACGATCGCCGGATTCCGGCTCGACGAGCAGCAGAACTGCTTCACGGGCTCAGATATCATTGCCTGTTGGGGCGGCACGGGTGGGATCAACGCGCAGAACGGCTGCATCCGCGATCTAAAGAGCGGGGTGGCGTACATGGTCGGTTCGACCACGTACATCGAGGATCTGGTTGCAAGCGGGGAGTGGTCTGTGTGCTCGACAACCAGCAGTGATGCGTGCCCGTGAGCCGTCGCGACATCCGCCCGGGATGCGCACGAAGGTGATCACGCCGCGAGCCTTGCGTATCGGTGATGCAGTCCACCGACCCTCGGCAACTCGACGACGTGACCCATCGAGCGGGGCTCGACGGGACGCGACTTCGGGCAGTCGTTGGCGAGTCCCTGGTGCGTCCGATCCGCGTGGTAGTAGCTGAGAAATTCATGGAGCGTCCGTCGCAGATGGGCCTCGTTCCAGATGACCACGTGGTCGAGACAATCGCGACGAACCGTCCCGATCCAGCGCTCGCAATATGGATTTTGCCACGGCGAGCGGTAGGCCGTGAGCACCTCCTCGATTCCCAGGTCGCCGATGCGCTTGCGGAGGAACGCGCCGTAGATGCTGTCGCGGTCGCGGAGCAGGAACCTCGGGGCGGTGTCGAACGGAAAGGCCTGGACCACCTGTTGGGCAGTCCACTGCGCCGACGGGCTCGAGGTGACGTTGAAGTGCAGGACACGCCTGCGCTCGTGCGAAACGATAACGAGCGCTGTCCGCGCACCGCGCCCCGAAGCTCACCGGGCCCGCGACGGAGCACGCGGCTCTGGAAGAACGGTGGCCCTCTGGCCGGCGACAACGGCGGCGGCTCGGTGGGTTCGCCGATGTGCCGCAAGATCCTCTCGATGCCGACCGCCGAGACGACGAGCGCGCGGAGCTTCATGGGCGCGCCGCACCGGGTGCACTTTTCGACATCGATCTGGAACGTCCTCCTCAGGAGCTGAGCCCACGGCCAATAGCGAGAGCGATGCGTGGCTGGACGCTTCGGCTTCGCCTCGTCATGCCCGTGCGCAGCCGCCATGGCATCGTCGTTGGGCGCAGGCGGAACGACGAGCGGTCGCAACTTGTGAGCAGCCGCCAGAACCCCCGCGTACCTCAAGGTGTGAAATTTCGGGGGCGGCACCGCTGCGGCCAGCCGGCACAGCAGCGACAGTGGATCCAGATCGATGGCGACGGTGCCGTCCCGGAATGGCCTGCGAAGGCGGATGCGAGCGAGACCGTCGGGCAAGAACTCGAGTCTCTCCTGAGCGATGGGCGGTCGGAGCACGTAGCGGACCAGCGCCTCGCGACCTGTCGCATCCTGCGCGCTCGCGCTGGTGGCAGCGTGGAGCGAGAACCCAGTGTCGGTAACGGAGAGCGAGCCCACGACCTCGACGCCCGGTGACGTGCGCAGTGCGACGGGCTCGCGGCGGCGGAGCTCAGAGCCAGCAGGTGCGAGCCCACTGACCGCCGCGGCAGCGAGCTGCGCCAGAGCGGGTTCGCGCTCCGCGAGCGTATCCTCGAGCACCGTGAGCTCACATGCGTTCTCGATGACTTGGGCCCTCACGAGGTAGCTCAGGATGCGAACGCGGATCACTTGCATCAGGTCGGCGACGTCGCTGGTCTCGAGGCACGGAAGCTCATGGAAGGCCAGCTCGCCCGCGCTGTTGGGCGCGAACACACCGTCCAGGGCGATGGTGTGCATGTGTGGATTCAAGCGAAGGTCCGAAGAAACCCGCTGTATCGCGGTGACTGCCCCGCTCGTGCCACGCAGAGTCCCGGCCTCTGCGAGCTTGCGGCGATAGAAACCGAGCACCGTGTCCACGAAGATGCGTGTCACTTTGCCGAGCAGCTTGCTGTCGTAGGCGAGCCGGTAGCGAATCTCGAACGGCAGCGTGAGCACGAACTGTCGCAGTGGAACGCGCGGCGGGAGAACGTGGTCGACCAAGTTCGCGGTGTGCTCCGCCATGCGTCGGCCCAGGCATGACGGGCAGAAGCCGCGGCCGTGGCACGAGAATGCGACCAGCTTCCGCTCGCTGCAGTCAGCGTCGGTGCACGCGAGCAGCGCGAAGCCGTGCGTGCGGACATACTACGGTTCCCTTTTCTTACCGTTGCGCATTCGGTCAAAGAGGTCGGTTTGGGGCGCGTGATCTGCGGAAGAAACGTCGATTCGCCAGCACTCGCGGTTGCGCACGACAGTGCGGACCGCCCGGAGCTTGCCCTGCTTGACCAGATGGGCAACGAGCGACTTTGCCAGGCCAGGCGGCGTGCCGCCTTCGCCAGCCCGACCCAGTTCTCCGGCGCGGAGCCGCTGGTCAGGCGACGTCGAACGTCTTCGGTGAGCACGATCCGCCAGGGAGCCTTTCGGTGGCTTGCTGCCCCGACAGCGTGCCGTCGCGGAGCCAGCGATGGATGGTGTGCATTGAGACGCCGAGCTCGCGCGCGGCTTGATCGGCGGTGAAGGGCCTTCGCGCTCATCGCGCGGTTTGGGAGTTGGACACTTCGGGATCTGGTGACTGCCACGAAGCGACAGGACGCTCGACTTCGTGAAGGCGCGTCCCAGGCCGCTCTTGTGCCCTTGCCGGTTGAGGATGCCGGCGATCTGCACGTCGTCGAACTCCGTCGCCAGTTTGCGCACCAGCTCGATGATCTCCCCTCAGAGGTGGCGTGTGCATGAGGACCCTTTGAGCGGTAACGGACGAGGTCACGATCCGTAACCGCACCTCCTTCCACACGATGCGCAGCAGGTGACGTTTCTCGTCGCTCTTGACCTGCACTTCCTCGATCAGCGCACGTAGCAGGCGCTTGCGATCGCGCACGGTCGTGCTCGGTGCGCTCCATACCTCATGCAGGTCTTTTCCGAGCTCCTGGGCGCGGGCAAGCTCTTCGTCGCTCAGCGGACGCTGGGTCCTGCGCGTCCGCGCCGCTTGCGCGCGCAGCGCTTCGAGCTCGACCAGGCGCTCGTTCCAGCGCCGCTCGAGCTCGCGGGCCACGGTGCGGTTTTCGGGCTCTACTGCCAGGTACTGCCGCTCCGCACGCTGAGCCTCGTACTCGGCCTTTTCGATCTGCAAGTGCCAGGAGCGCTCTGTCGCCTCGATTTCGAGCCGCAGCGTTTCGCCCGCCAGCGCCGCCGCTTCAATCCCGCCAGCAGCCGACACGTCGAGGAACGCCTCGACCACCAGCGCTTCGATGCGCTTGCCGCCAATGAGCTGGCAGTCCTGCCCTGCGACGGCGGCGAGCGGACGCGAGCAACGATACTGCAGCGTCCGAACGGCGCGCTCACCGCCGTAGTTGACGTACATGCGCGCCGGCCGCAGTGCCCACAACGCATCAGGCCCTGCAAAAGCGCTCGACCTTCACGAGCGGCTCCTTGGTGAGCTTCGTCGGCGGGGACTGGAATCACGCTGTTGGCGCGCAGGCTCTCCTGGTTTTTGAGGAACGTTTCGAAAGAGATGTATGCCGGATGATGGTCCCCCGATCAAGACGGGCCAGTCGACCATCCCCCGCCGCCCTCGCCGCAGCGACAGCTTCTGCGTCTGCGGATCGAGCTCGCGCAGGGTTTCGCTGCGTCCGAAGACGAAGGCGCCGCCATAGATCGGGTGGCGCAGCATGTTGTGGATCATCCGGTAGCCGACCGGAACCCAGACGATCGGATGCGACCTCGGCAACATGCGACGCACGGGAAACGGCAGGCCTTGCTCGCGCCACCACAGGTACACCTGACGGCCGGCACCGAGCTCCTCGAACTTGTGGAACACGCGGTGCACGGCGGCCTGAACTGCCTCGTCGCTCGACATCTCGAGCTGCCCGAGCTCGTCGAGGTCGTAGCCCGCCGGCGGGATCGTGAACGCTTCTCCGCGGCGGGCCCTTCTCCAGCGCGCCTCGACCATCCGGTGCACGGCGCTGTCACGCTCGAGCTCACTCACCTGCCCGCGGATGCCGAGCACCATGCGGTCGGCGGACGACGACGGGTCGTACACGCCGTGCTCGTCGGCGATCAGCGTACCCGTCCAGCGACACAGGTACACGAGGTGATGCCAGTCGGAATCGTTGCGCGACAGGCGCGACACCTCGAGGCTCATCACGATGCCGACCTCGCCGCAGGGCAACGGCGGCCACCAGCCCGCCGAAGCCGGCGCGTGCTCCGGGCAGCGCGCCGCTCTTGCCCTGATCCTCGTCGATGACGAGGACGCGCTCGCGGCTCCACCCCAGCGCGAACGCCTCGTCGGCGAACGCGTACTGCCGGCGCTGGCTTTCGAGGTTGCCGCGCACCTGCTTGAGCGACGACTGCCGCACGTAGACGAAGGCCAGGCGCGCCTGATGCTCGACTCGTACCTTCAGACGATCCCCATTCGATCCACTCGGTCCAGTCATCATCGATCTCCTCCTCGCTTCTTTTCACTCTTGCTCGTCCGACGGGCAGCAGCGGCGATCAGCCGCGACCACACGGCGACGGCTTCGCGTCGGCATTGTTCCGGCAGTCGCTTCCACAACGTCGCGAGCCCGTCACCTCGCAGGTCGAGCGTTGTCTGTTTCGGCATGCGATTCCTCCTCCAGTGGAGACACCGCATCCGCCACCGCGCACAGGTCCGCAAGCGGCGCCGACCCGTCACGCGGCACGTCTTGCTTCAGCCCGCGGCGACGCAGCATTTCGAGGAGGCTCGAGCATTTCCTTCAGCGCATCGATGCTGAAGATCGTGTCTGGTCCGTGCGGCGCCGACTCGCCGTCGGCGTCCGTCCAGGAACGCGGCACTCTCATCGTGCCGTCCGGCAGGCGCACCACGATGTGCTTGGGACCGCCTCGCATCACCTCGAACCGCTGTCCCTCAGCGGATGGTGACGGCGCGTGAGCGTCACCTCGGGCGGCGTAGGGTGAGTGCAATACTGAGTCTGTACGTGCTTACCCACGCGCGAGCACGCCGCAGTCGATGAAACCTTCTAGTTCTTCCTCGCGAAGCTGGGCAGCGGCGAGGCGAAGCCGTCCTCCGCCGCAGCGTAGAGCGTGAGGAGATTGTCGCGCACGACCTGGTGGAGCGCGGTCGCCTCCGGGCGGCGGCGTGCGTACGTCGGCGTGCCGGACACGAGGCATGCCTTCGCAACAGGCGTGCCCGCGACGCCCGCCTGCGATTTCGACGACTTCACCCACGCCGAGAGGTGGCGACAGCGCCTTCGCCAGTGGCGATCGCCACTCGTGGCACCGGCGCCCATCCGCCGCCGTCATCGAAGCGACGTCGTCACAGGCGCGGAGCGACGCGTCCCCTCCACGCGCGCAGCGCGCGCCATCGGCGGGGCGCCGTGGTCTTGGCGCGACGTCAGCCGGCGCGCGCTGCCGCGTCAGGAGGGGACCGGCGCCGCGAAGCGGCGACGAGGGGAGGCATCAATCCTTCTTCGGCCCCTCGTCGTAGCCCCGCGGGCGGTACTTCTTCTCGACGCCCTTGTGCTCTTCGCCTCGGTACACGATCTCGATCGCGAAGTAGTTGAGCCAGGATCCGGGGTGTTTCTCCGCCAGATCGAGCAGCTCGTCGTGGTGAGCCTCGATCGCCTTGTGGTCCCACAAACACTGCATGCCCAGCGCAATCAGGTTGGGATCGTTGGGCCCGAGCTCGAAGCCCGTCACGTAGTGCGGCCAGGCCTCTTCCGGTTTGTTCATGCGACACAGCGTGTCGCCGTAATACACGTGGGCCATGGGCCACTGGGGTGCCAGGCGTTTTGCCTCGCCGTTGAGCTCGAGACGCTTCGCCAGGTCGTTGTTGTGCGCCCCGACCATCACCGAGTAGTTCAGCTGCGCCTTCGCACTCCGCGGGACCGAACGCTGGGTGGCGCGCCAGAATGTCAGATCGCTGGTGTAATCGAGGGCGTGCCAGCGCGCCTTGAACGCCTGGATCACGAAGAAGCCTGCCACGGCCGCCACGGCCCAGCGCCGGTAGCGTGCGCGGGCCAGGAGCCACGCGAAACCACCGCCGAGCACCAGCGACGTGCCAACCACGGGTAGGTACCAGAACCGCTCCGCGCGCACCGTCGGCAACAGCACGGGGATGTTCGAGTGCGGGAAGTACGCGATGGGAACCCACAACAAACCCACCGCGACCAAGAGCCCAATGCCGAGACGCTCGGTCGGAAACTCCAACCCCTCGAGGCGCGCCCGGCGCTCTTTCCACCACGCACGAAGCCAGAGCCACAATGCCAGCACCGGGGGCGCCAGCATGCCGAGCGCCCCGATCACGCTCTCAGGAAAAACGACTCGTTGTGGGGCGGGCTCCTGGGGGAACGAATAGTCGCCGGACAGAGTCCACGGCATCACAACCTGACCTAGCCCTCGCGCATACACACGCAACGCACCCGCAACCCGGTGCGGAAAGTCGGCGTTCACCAGCGGATTGTTGATGGGATCGCGGGGCAGCCGCGGTTGCCGGAACCAGACCATGAACGCGTGCAGCGCGCGCTTGCCGGCGGGCTCCGTCGCGACCAACGGCTCCGCGAGATCCGCGGGCAACGCGACGGGGAAGAACTTGCGTCTGAAATACGTGTAAGCGACCAGCGCGCCTAGCGCCGCCCCGAACGCGCCCAGACCGCGCACGAAGCGCCAAGGACGCCGCGGGTGAAGTGCCGGCGCCCAGACCAGGGCCGCGAACCCGATCAACGGCACGCCCACGATCACGCTCTCTTTGCTGAACAGACCCAAGCTCATCGCCAGGAAGACAGCGAAGGGCATGAGCCAGATGCGAAGTCGCAGCGCCGACAGGGCGAGCAGCACACCGAGCCCGCCCAGCACGTCGGCAATGCCCACGACGCCCGTCACGGCCTCGGTGATCACCGCACACGCTACGAAAGCGCCGCCTACGAGCCACGCAACATCTCGGCGACGGGTGATGGCCAGCGCGAGACTCGCGAGCACCGCGGCGTTCACCGCGTGAATGACCACGTTCACCCAGTGGTGCAGCCACGGCAGGTGGCTCACGTGCCAGAGGAGCCGCCAGATCAAATTTGGGATCGGGCGATACGATCCGATCGTGCGCTCCGGCGGCAGGCCCCAGAAGTCCCGATGGAAGACCTCCCAGAAACCGACCTTGCCACCGTTGACGTAGGGATTGGCCAGCAGCGCTTCCTGCTCGTCGAAGATGTAGTTCGACGCGGGGCTGCGCACGAAGAGCAGCGCGGCGATGGCGAGCGCCGGGGTGAAGGCAGTCCAGAAGGTCGGGTCTTGCTCGCGGAAGTAGCGCGCGATCCACGCAAACGCACGCCGCCACCAGGCCGGGCGCGGCGGCAGCGCCGGCGCGGGTACGGCTGGCGCCCCGGCTTGGAGCCCCGCGTCATCGGCCGTCGGACTCGCCGGCGGCTCCTGGCTCAGGATTTCTTCGGCTCCTCGATCGGCCACACGTCGCCCCAGAGCGAGCTACCACCGTCGATGTAATAGGTGGAGCCTGTCACGAAATCGTTGGCATCACTGGCCAGGAACACGATCACCCGGCTCACCTCTTCGACGCTGCCCAGGCGTTTGATGGGCGTCGCGCGCCGCGCGAGCTCCAGCGTCTCTTCTCCGTATTGCTGGGTGCCACTCGAGCGAATGGTGCCGGGCGCGCAGGCGTTCACTCGGATGCCGAAGCGAGCCCACTCGACGGCCAGGGTCTTGGTCATGTTGTCGACGCCGGCGCGCGCGGCGCCGGTGTGCACCATGCCTGGGAAGCCTCGCGCCACGTCCGCAATCACGTTCACGATGCGCCCGCGCTCGCGTGGGATCATGGCAGCGTTGGCGGTTGCGACGGTCATGTTGAACAGGCCGTTCAGGTTGTTGCGAATGACCGCCTCGAAGCCCCGCGCGCTCAGGTTCTGAGCGGGACACGGGAACTGCCCGCCGGCGTTGTTGACGAGCACGTCGACCTGCCCGAACGCCTCGAGCACCTTGGCGACGAAGGCCTCCGTGCTCTCCGACTCCCGCACGTCCAGCACGAACCCCACCGCCTCCGCACCCTCGGCTCGGAGCGCGAGCAAGCCCGCGTCCACGTTCTCCTGTTTGCGACTCCCGATGGCGACCTTGGCCCCGAGGTGTGCGAGCTCCAGCGCCACCTCGAGCCCAATGCCCGTGCCGCCCCCGGTGACGATGGCGACCTGCCCCGCAAAGAGGCCCGGCGCGAAGATGCTGTGGCGCGCGCTCACGGCCGCATCGACTACACCGATCCGCCGGCGGACGCCACCACTCGGCGCATCAACGAGCCATGAAGACCGTGGCCACACTGATGATGACCGGCAGGAGCAGGATGAAGCCCAAGAACACCCACGCTCCGGGGCGCGCGAAGTTGAGTGTGTGACCGATGCCGTACCGCTTTGGGATCCACAACGCGGGGTCGTCCGGCGCAAAATAGACGAGACCGCGCCAACGCCATCCGTCCGGGTGTGTCCCGAGTGTGACACCACCCAGCTTCTTCAACTCTGCTTGCACCCGGACCAGCGGCCCCAGGAAGTAGGCGAGCGAACCGACGGTACCCAGCACGCTGAGCGCGAGCGCCGCAACGATTCCCGCGGGCAAGAGCCCACGATTGCCGGGCAAACTTCCGATCGCGATGCTCAGCCAGGTGATGGCGATGCAGCCGTTCACCGCCAGCATGAGAGTCTCGACCAGACGCACCAAGAGCTCGCGCCGGCGGAGTGCGAAGCGCGCGTACTCTTCCGGTTTCTCGCTCGGCAACGCCCAGCGTTCGCTAGCCGCGCCCCACACGATGAACCAGAGGAGCGCGTAGTCGAACAGCATGACGGCGGCGAGTACCCAGAGCTCGCCGGGGCTACCCCAGCGGTTCGGTTGCCCCAGCGCATCGAAGTGCATGGGCACACGCCCGGGCAGCTCACTGCGGAGGAAGAAGAAGCCCGCGCACGCGAGGGCGATCAGTGCGACGTGCGCGATTTGAAGAGGAAGCGAGACGAACTCTCGCGCCCGCGGCGCCTCAGCGAGCGGCACGCGAAAGCGACGCGGTTCCGTCGGCACGGTGGCCGAGCGCACGGCTCCAACGAGCTCTGCGAGGAGCCAACCGATGGCAACGAAGGGCAGCAGGGTCGCCAGGCTCACAGCCAGGGCGATGGGACCGAACAGCGCCGCCCCCACACCAACAGCCAAGGTCGACAACGTGACCCAGCGCACGCGTGCCACGCGTCTCCGATCGGCGTGCGTGAGCGGCCGCCCGAGGTCCATGAAGAAGACGCGTTCTTCGTCGGCGCGAGCGACGAGCAGCACGCCCGCGAGCACGCTCACCAGAGTGAGCGCCAAGATGATGCGAGGAAGTTCCATGACACGTCTCCGTTTCAACCATCCGACCGCTCGAAGAAACGCGCGAGCGCGCGCTCGAGGAAAGCGCTGACGTCGTCGCGCCCCCTTCCGTCGAGCACGAGGCGACTGATCACGTCGTCGAGCTGACGCTCGACCTCGTCGATTTCGGAAGTCCGCGCGTGGGTGACCCGCTGCACCCGCGCGCGCGCGCCGGGGCGCAGATCGACCAAGCCGTCATCGGCCAGGATGCGGTACGCCTTGGCGACCGTGTTCAGGTTGATGCCGATGTTGCCGGCGAGCTCCCGCACACTCGGCAGCTCGTGGCCGACCGGGAGCTCACCCCGTGCCACCATGGCCCGGAGCTGCTCAGCGATCTGCCGATAGACCGGCTGCTGACTTCCGAAATCGACTTCGATTGTAAGCACTTAGCTCCGATTGTATGCTGTATGCGAACAGTATACAGTCGGTCTCGCGGCGGTCAAGAGTCGCTGCGTCGAAATCCCACTCGTTCGTCGATGACCGCCCGCAGGGTGTCGAGCAGCACCTCCGCCGCGACCGGTTTCTCGAGCACGGCGTCCGCGCCTTCGAGGGCGGAGGGGAAGCCGCTGAAACAGATCACCTTCATGCTCGGGCTGAGGGCCCGAATCGCACGCAGCGCTGCGCGTCCCGCGAGGCGCGGCATGGATTGATCGAGCAGCACGACCGCGTAGCGGTTCACGTCCTCGCGCACCCGTTCGATGGCGTCGATACCGTCCGCGGCGGTCTCGACCACGTAGCCCGCATCACTGAGCAGCGCCGAGAGCAACCGACGGATCATCGACTCGTCGTCCACGACGAGCACACACTCACCACGACCGCCACAGCGCTCCGGCGCGACCGGTTTGTTTGGCGGTTGCTCGGTCGCCGACTGGGATGGCAAAAATAGCTCGATGCGCGTCCCCACCCCTTCGGTCGAGCGACAGGCGACCCGGCCGCCGTGCTCGCGCAAGATGGCGTAGGTGGTAGCCAGTCCGAGTCCGGTTCCCCGTCCGAGCTCCTTCGTCGTGAAGAAGGGCTCGAACGCTCGTCGCTGCACCTCGTCTGGCATGCCGCAACCGTTGTCTTCGATCTTGATTCGGGCCTCGGAGCCGGACTCGCCCGCGCCGCGGACCCGGTCCACGCTGACGCGGATCTCGGCCGAGCCGCTCTCGCGCCCGTCGAACGCATCACGAGCATTGATCAGCACGTTGAGCAACGCTTGCTCGATTTGCCCCGCGTCGCAACGTACGGGGGGGAGATCCGAGGCGAGGCTGACCGTGATGGCGACCTCGTGGCCGAAGGTCGTGCGGCTCATTTCCACGGTGCGTTGTACGATGCTCGCCAGATCTTCGACCTCGCGCGAGGCGTGGCGCGGCTTGGCGGAAAAGACCATCAACTGACGCACGATCTTGGCGGCCATCTGCGCCGAGTGCCTGCCACTCTCGAGCACGCTGGCCACCTCGTCTCCGCTCTTTTCAGCCGCAAGCTCCATGCTCGAGAGCATCACGGTCAACATGTTGTTGAAGTTGTGGGCAATGCCTGCGGCCAGCTGCCCCACCGCTTCCATCTTCTGCGCCTGCAAGAGCTGCTCCTGCAGTGCGTGGCGTTCGGTAACGTCGACCATGCCCCCCGCCAGACGCACCGCACGACCCGCGCTGTCGAGCTCTGCGCGGCCCTTACACATCAGCCAGCGGAGCTCACCGTCCGGGCGGACCACCCGGTACTCCACGTCCTCGTAGTGTCCTGTCTCGCGCACCATCCTGGCGCAGGCCTCCAGCCGAGCTCGATCGTCTGGGTGCACCAGCTCGAGCAGTGCGCTCGTGTTCCCGGGCGCTTCACCGATCCCGAACAGGGAGAGGGTCGTTGGATCCCAGGCGTGTGTGTCGCTGTCGAGCTGCCAGCTCCAGAGTCCGACGCCGGACGCGGCGATCGCCAGCTCGAGCTTCTCTCGGCTTTCGCTGAGGCGCGCCTGGGCCTCCAGCAGCTCCGTGACGTCGGTCGCGACCAGCACCAGCGACTCGACCTCACTGCCTCGGGTCAGGGGCCCGACGCGCGTGAAGTAGCGAGCTGCTTTGCCGTGGGGTCCAACCCCCACGCTTTCGTAGACGCCGGGCGTCCCACTCCGAACCACACGCTCGATGCACTCCCGGGCGACCTCGACGAACTCGGGCGCGAGGAAATCGTACATGCTCGCCCCGATGACCTGAGACCGGGTGAGTCCGGGGGCGATGCGGTTCGCGAAGTGAATGATTCCGTCGGGGCTCAGCTTCACGACGAAGTCTGGGACGGTGTCCAAGATCGAGCTGAAGGACTGCTCGGAGAAGCGGGTGGTCGCGATCTCGGTCTCGAGCGCGATGCGCCGGGCCTCGAGGCGGCGTACCCGCTCTTCGAGCTCCCGGATCTGCGCCGTCACCCCCGCCTCCGTCTTCTCCATCGTTCCAGACCCCTCCCAGCCGAGAGTAACCGAGCTTTGTCGGTGATACAGCCCGCTCGCGACAGCCGCCCCGGAGTGCTACGGATCGACCGACCGAATGCTGGACGTCGAAGCCTTGGCCGAGAGCCTCGCCGGTGCCGCGCCGGGCGCCATCGTGCGGCGCGCGTTGACCGAGCACGGAGCCGACCTGGGCATCAGCTTCAGCGGCGCCGAAGACGTGCTCCTGATCGAGCTGGCCCGGCAGAGCGAGCTGCCTTTTCGGGTGTTTTCCCTGGAGACCGGCCGCCTACACCCGGAGACCCAGCGCTTCTTCGGGCGGGTCGAGAAGCACTACGGCATCCGCATCGAGTATTGCCTGCCGGACGGAGCAAAGGTTCAGGAGCTGGTGCGCCGGAAGGGCCTGTTCTCGTTCTACGAAGACGGCCACACCGAGTGCTGCAACCTGCGCAAGGTCGAGCCGCTGAAGCAGCACCTGGCAACCTTGAGCGCGTGGCTCACCGGCCAGCGTCGGGATCAGAGCCCAACCCGAGCCGAGGTGCCCATCGTGCAGCACGATCCGACGTTCGTGGGCAAGGGCGGACACAAGCTGGTGAAGTACAACCCGCTGGCGGAAGTGACCCTCGACTACGTGTGGGCGAGCATTCACGGCTTCGAGGTCCCCTACAACGAGCTGCACGAGAAGGGCATGACCAGCATCGGATGTGAGCCCTGCACCCGCGCCATCTTGCCCGGTCAGCACGAGCGCGAAGGGCGCTGGTGGTGGGAGCGCGCGAACGACAAAGAGTGCGGGCTTCACTCGGGCAAGCGCTGAGAAGATGGCGGAGCTCGATCACATCCAGATCACTGGTGCGCGGGAGCACAACCTCAAGCACGTCGACGTCGCCATTCCGAAGAAGAAGCTGGTCGTCTTGACCGGCGTCTCCGGCTCCGGCAAATCGAGCCTCGCCTTCGACACCTTGTACGCCGAAGGACAGCGTCGTTACGTCGAGTCGCTCTCGGCGTACGCACGCCAGTTTCTGGGGCGCCTGGAGAAACCACGCTTCGACTCGATCCGCGGGCTGTCTCCCGCGGTCAGCATCGAGCAGAAGACCACCAACACGAACCCGCGCTCCACGGTCGGCACCATCACCGAGATCTCGGACTACCTGCGGGTGCTGTTTGCCCGGGTGGGCGTTCAGCACTGCCACCGCTGCGGAGCGACGGTCACGGCGCAGACCCCCGAACGCATTGCCAAGACGCTGCTTGGGCACCCCAAGGGCACGCGCGTCGTGCTGCTCGCGCCCTTGCTCGTGAATCGCAAAGGGGAACACCGAGAGCTGCTGGAGGACGCGCGGCGACTCGGTTACGTGCGCCTGCGGGTCGATGGGAAAATCGTCGAGAGCGAAGGCTTGGCTGCGCTCGCCAAGCGCAAGAAACACCACGTCGAGGCGGTGATCGATCGCCTGGTCGTGGGCCCCGGCCTGCAAGGCCGGCTGACGGGCTCCGTCGAACAGGCGCTGCGCGCCGGCGGCGGCTCACTCCTCGCGATGCTGCCGGGCGGTGACCAGTCCTTCTCGGAGAAGGCTGCCTGTACCCACTGCGACATCTCGTTCCCCGAGCTGAGCCCGCCCGCCTTCAGCTTCAACAGCCCCCAAGGCATGTGCCCAGACTGCAACGGCCTCGGGACGCGGGTTGCGATCGATCCAGCGCGAATCGTGCCCGATGAGAACAAGAGCGTCGACGAAGGTGCCGTGGTGCCCTGGGGTGCCGGGGCGTCGAAGAAGATCGGCTGGGTGCACGGCTTCATCGGTCAGATCTTGAAGTTGATGGGCGTGCCGGTGGACACACCCTGGAAGAAGCTGAGCGCCAGACATCGGCAGGCGATCCTGTTCGGTACGGGCGAGACCAAGTACCGCGCGGCGTGGAAGAGCAAATCCGGCAAGGGCAGCCTGGACGTCACCTGGGAGGGTGTGATCCCGCGCATGATGCGGCGCTTCTCGACCACCCAGAGTGATTGGTCGAAGCGCTGGTACGCGCAGTTCATGGGAGACGCCGAGTGCCACACCTGCAACGGCACGCGGCTCAGGGTCGAGAGCGCCGCGGTGAAGCTCACCGGGCGCAGCATCGTCGAGCTGTCGGCGCTGACGGTCACGGACGCTGTGGCTTTCTTCGACAAACTCGCGCTCAGAGGGGCCAGCGCCGAGATCGCCGCCGAGGTGCTCAAGGAGATCCGCAGCCGTTTGGGATTTCTGGCCTCGGTCGGGCTCGGTTATCTGTCGCTCGACCGCGCCGGCCCCACGCTCTCGGGCGGGGAGTCGCAGCGCATTCGCCTGGCCAGCCAGGTCGGCAGCGACCTGACGGGAGTGATCTACATCCTGGACGAACCGAGCATCGGCCTGCATCAGCGCGACAACCGCCGGCTGCTCGACACGCTCGAGCGCTTGCGCGACATCGGCAACACGGTGGTGGTCGTCGAGCACGACGAAGACACGATCCGCGCCGCCGATCACGTGATCGATTTCGGCCCCGGTGCCGGGGTGAACGGTGGCGAGGTCGTGTTCGCAGGCAGCCCCAAGGCTCTGGAGAAGAGCCGGCGCTCGCTGACCGGCGCGTACATGGCCGGGCGTGCACGCATCGAGGTTCCGAAGAAACGGCGGCAGCCGACCGGGCAGCTCGTGCTGCGAGGGGCTGCGGCCAACAACTTGAAACAGCTCGACGTCAGCTTCCCGCTGGGTGTGATGACCTGCGTCACCGGAGTGAGTG
Source organism: Myxococcales bacterium (assembly GCA_016706225.1). Classification (NCBI taxonomy): domain Bacteria; kingdom Pseudomonadati; phylum Myxococcota; class Myxococcia; order Myxococcales; species Myxococcales bacterium. The sequence goes on along the minus strand of JADJKB010000015.1, from coordinate 41,086 downwards.
GTGCCGGCAAGAGCACACTGGTCACCGACATCTTGTACCCGGCCCTGGCCGAGAAGCTGCACGGCGCCGAGCACAAACCCGGAGCGTTCCGCGCGCTGGAAGGCATCAATCAGCTCGACAAGGTCATCGACATCGATCAGCACCCCATCGGGCGCACACCGCGCAGCAACCCGGCGACCTACATCAAGGTGTTCGACGAGATCCGCTCGTTCTTCGCCGCGTTACCCGAGGCGCGAATGCACGGCTTCGAGCCCGGACGTTTTTCGTTCAACGTCAAGGGCGGGCGGTGCGAGGCGTGTGAGGGCGACGGCGTGCGCCAGATCGAGATGCACTTTCTCGCCGACGTGTTCGTGAAGTGCGAAGAGTGCGAGGGGCGGCGCTTCAATCAGGCGACGCTCGCGGTGCGCTACAAGGGCAAGAGCATCGCCGACGTGCTCGAGCTGACGGTGAGCGAGGCCATCGAGCTGTTTGCGGCGCACCCGAAGGTTCGAGACCCGCTGAAGCTGCTGGCCGAGGTCGGCGTCGATTACCTGCATCTGGGCCAGCCTTCGCCGACGCTGTCGGGCGGAGAGGCGCAGCGCATCAAGCTCGCGCGGGAGCTGTCGCGGCGTGCGACCGGCAAGACGCTGTACATCCTAGATGAACCGACGACGGGGCTGCACTTCGACGACGTGAAGAAGCTGCTCGGCGTGCTGTCGCGGTTGGTCGACGCGGGCAACAGTGTGGTGGTCATCGAGCACAACCTGGATGTGATCAAGACCGCAGATCACGTCATCGACCTGGGCCCGGAGGGCGGCCCCGGCGGCGGCAAGCTGGTGGCGCAGGGCACTCCGGAACAGGTCGCCAAGATGAAGGCATCGGACACGGGCAAATACCTGCGCGGCGTGCTCGGTTGAGGGTTTCGGTCGCGCAAGCAGCGCGAGCGGCTGCGCGGGCTTGACAGCCTCTTCGAGCGCGGGCTCCGACGCGAACCCAACTCCGTTGACACCCTTGCCGCACACGGGAAACCTGTCGGCATGCCGCGTGTGTTGTTGCCTTGTTTGTTGCTCAGCCTGCTGACCGCTTGCGGGAGCTCCGACGACTCGGGTCCGGGCGGGGGTGGGACCGGTGGAGTGGGTGGCACGGGGACCGGAGGGCTCGCAGGCAGCGCTGGGGTCGGAGGCGCGTCCGGCTCGGGGGGCAAGAGCGCAGCCTGCATCGCCCAAGACACCAAGCTCCAAGCCGCGCTCGACGCCGCGCGCACCAAGACCGGCAGTCGAGATGCGGCGCTTGCCGTCACGACACCCGAGTGCGGGCAGGAGACCTTCGTGAGCGGTGAGTCGGGGCTCACCGGCAACGAGGTCTTCCGCATCGGGAGCGTCACCAAGACCTACGTTGCTGCGGTGGTCATGAAGCTCGTGGGAGCTGGAAAACTCTCACTCGACGATCACCTGGACAAGTGGATCAGCGGGGTCCCCAACGGCGACGCGATCAGCGTACGGATGTTGCTCAGCCACCAGAGCGGCATTTTCAACTACACCACCGACCCGAATTTTCTGGCTGACCTGAAGAAGAAGTGGACACCCGACGAGCTGGTGCAGCTGGCGGCGAGCCACGGCGCCGTCGATCCGCCGGGCTCGGTCTGGAAGTACTCGAACACCAACTACGTGTGCCTCGGGATCATCGCGGAGAAGCTCGGTGGCAAGGGCATCGCCGAGCAGATCCGCGCGGAGCTGCTCGGCCCGCAGGCGCTGAAACACACCTTCTTCGACGGGGAAGAGCCCGTGGGCGACCCACTCGCACCCGGCTTCGACGCGGGTGGGTCGGACTCGACGAACGCCGTCGACCCGTCGGGACCCTGGGCGGCCGGGGCCATCGTTGCGACGCCAGCGGACACGGCGCTCTGGATTGAAGCGCTTGCGACCGGCAAGGTGTTGGCCCCCGCGGAGCAGACACAGATGGAGACCGGCGTGCCCATCCCGGGAGCGCCTGCGAGCTACGGCTTGGGCCTGTTGATGCTGGACGCGGCGGTCACCGCGGGCGCAGGCAAGGCCTACGGGCACGACGGCTCCATCAACGGGTATCACACCCAGGCGTTCCACTTCCGGGACTCGAAGACCACCATCGTCAGCATCGTGAACCAGGACGGGGCCAATCCGAACGACGTGACCCTCGCCGCACTCACTACGCTCTTTCCGTGAGCGCAGGCGAGCGGCGCAGTCGACTCACTCCGCGCGCTCGAGCCGGAACTTCAGGTTGCCCTTGTCGCTGCCGCCCCAGGTGGTGATGCCGGCGCCAACCAGCGCCGCGCCCTCGCAGGTCACGTTGCCGACCAGCTTGTATTTGCTCTCCGAGGCGCCACGCGACACGACGCTGTCGGCGCTGAACTCACCCGACGCCTTGACCGTGCCAGTGACCGTGCCGGTATCCGGGTTGTCCGCCTCAGCGGTGCTGCCGGTCAGGTTCCCACCCGCTGCGACCACCAGATCCAGGTTGCCGGAGCGGACCATGTCGGGTCGAGACAGTGCGTACGACTGCCACTCTCCGACCCAGTGCCCGGCGGGGAGCGTACCCGCCTGACACCCGCCATGCGGCCCCGACGCTTCACCCGGCTTGCCCGAGGCACAGCCCAAGAACAACAACGGAACGGCCAAGAGCGCACACAGGTCAGCAGGTCGAGCTCGCACGACGTTCTCCTAGCAGATCGCGGAACCAGCGGCGATGGCTCAGGCGGGCGGTTTGCATTTGACGTCCAGCACTGTGCCCTCGTTGTTCTTCTCTTTGCACTCGGTCTTGCTGCTGTCGTCGTCCGAGATGACCTTCACATCCGTGGGCGTCGCAGTCGGAGGCGAAGTCCAGACGCAGCTCACCGTCTCGCACTCACCGGGATTGAGCGCCTTCGTGGTCGCGGTCTCGCACACCTTGGTCGTGCCATCATAAAAACCGACCTTCACTCCCGTGCCGATCGGGGCCGTGCCTCGGTTGCAGACCGGCGCGGACAAGAGGGCTCCGCTCGAACCACACTGGAAGCCCGCGATGCCGGTGGTGACGTCGGGGATGTCCTGGCCGCTGGCGTCGCCCGGCACGTTCTGACGGAAGTTGTTGAGCGTCGGATCGAGCCAGTTCTTCTTCCACGCGCTGCTCTTCGGCACCGTGCCGTCTTCGTTCACGTGGGTGACCGCGTAGGCGTGCTGGTTCCAGATGGTGCGCGAGCGCACCCAGCGATCGGTTGCGTCTTGATACACCCGAATGCCTTGCACACCTTTCGGGTGCGCCGCGCGACAGGTGTTGCCCGTACCCGGCAGGCCCGCGGGCGGCGCCGCGCACTTGTAACCCAGATCCGTACAGGCTGGATCGGTCGCGGCGCTGCAACACTCCGCGGTGGTCGCGCAGCGGCAGTACCCTTGATCACACTTGTTGCTCGGGCAGTCCTTGTTCACCTGGCAACCGGAGCCGGCGAAGGTCGCATCGACGCCGTCGCCGTTGATCAGCGGCGCGTTGCACGCGATGCCAGCGCCGGCGGTCGAGCACGCCAGGTTCGAGGGGGTCACGAGATCGGCGCGGAAGTTCCCGTCCGTATCCGCCACCACCGGGTTTTCGTACCAGGTGCAGCTCGAGCGGTACTGGCTGAAGAGCACCCTGCCGGTCGTGCCGTCGTACACCCGCACGAAACACTCGTCGGCGTAGACGACCTCGGCCTTACCGTCGTCTTCGAAGTCGAACACACTCGAGCCGGTGATGTTGCTGGAGATGTCCTGGGTGCGGCGCGACCACAGAATGCCCGCGGGGCACGCGCCGGCCACTGCGTTGATGTCGTCGCAGCCGTTGGTGTTGGCGCACTTGCCGTTGGGCCGGGGTGTTGCCGAACAGTCGATGTCGTAGACGGTGAGAAACGCCTGACCAGCCACGCCGAGCTCTGGCAAACCGTCGCCGTCGTAGTCGGCGATGGTCGGCGCGCCACCACCGCCACCCGGCACCGCGATGGGACCGAGCACGACCGTGCCGTCCATTGCGTAGATGCCGACGCTGGACGCTCGCACCACACCCAGCTCCGGGTTGGTGGCGGGAAGACTTGCGCCGTACGCTCCGAAATCCGCCACGGCCACGAAGCCCGGACCGGTCGAGCTGAAGTAGGTCTCCTGCGTCCAACCCGCGGCGGTCCACTGCCACACGTACTGCCCGTTTGTCAGTTCGATCGCGGGGTCTTGGTCCAGATCCGCGAGCACCGGGTTCAAGCCGACGCTGTGGCTCGCGTACCCGGCGGGTGGACCGCCCTTCAAGGCGCCGGTCTTGCCGTCGATGACGGTGCCCTCGCGAATGACCTCGGGCACACCATCGTCGTCGAGATCGTGAACGCTCGGTCCAGCCCAACCGAGCGGGCAGCGGTGCGACGCGCCGTCGCAGGCACCGGCGACCGGAGCGGGGGTCTGCCACAAGACACTCCACGCGCCTGCCTTGCGAGTGAACGCCACCATGCGTCCGTCCGCGGCGTTGGCGACGATGTCGGCGGCGCTGTCGCCATCGAGATCGGCGACCGCGAGCGCGGAGGACGACACCACGTAGCCGCTGTATCCCGCCTGGCCTCCGCCGAGGTTTGCCTCGAGCGTGCAATCGTCGCCCCGGAGCACGCGGATGACCCCGAGATCTTCGGTGTAGTTACTGGCCACGGTCGCGGTGAACGGCGCCACGATGCTCGGCACACCTTGGCCGGGTTTGTTGAAGTTCACGACCACCGGTGTCGCCTGCACGTCGAGGTGTGAAGGGAATGGGTCGCCCGCCGGGGCCGTCGAGAACTCACACTTGATGGAGGGTGCGAAGTTCCCCGGGGGCAGCCCGACCTGGCAGTTCGGATCGTGATCCTTTCCGGGCGGTGTACCCCAGGGAACACAGCCCACTCCGGGCTCACAGTAGGTGTCGTTCTGGCAATCGTCGTCATCGTTGCAAGCGGTCTGGGTGACACAGAAGCCGCTGATGCAGATCTGACCTTCGGGGCATCCACCCGGGCAGGTCGTGCTGGCTTCACCACCGTTGCCGTCGGGGAAGATGAGTGTGTCCTGACTGGCGTCCTTACCGATGGTGCCGCCGGTTCCGCCGCTGCTCGGCACGTTGCTCGCCGACTCCCCTTCGTCGCTGCAGCTGCACGCTTGCGCGAGCGCAAACGCCGAGACCCCGAGACCCAAAACCAAGCGTTTTGTCATCCGCCGCGCCATCGTCTACCTCCGCACTCGGAGCAACCATAGCAGTCTGGCGCCGCGCTGCGCGGTCAGAGCGCGCAGGTCAGGGTGCCGAGCTTCGACACCTCGGAAGTGCCGTTGTCCCACTGCACCTTGAGCGTGGCCGAACCCCCGCAAAAACTGCAAGGGCTGCCCGTCCCGGTGCCGGTGCCAAGATCGCCCAAAGGGAAAAAGTTCGGTTGCCACGCATGATGCTGCATCAATAAACGCGCCGAGCTGGGACGGCAAGCCAAGGCCCGGGGTCACGAGATCGCGACTCTGCCGCGAAGTGAGTAGAGTCTGCGGCGATGCCGGACCTACCGGTCTTCGACGGCTGCCAAGTCATAGAGAAACTCCGCTCGGGGTCGGTGGCAGACCTGTACCACGCGGTCCAGCAACCGCTGGGTCGACCGGTGTTGGTCAAGGCCTTGTCGTCGAGCATCATGCCGTCGAGCCCATTCGCCGCATCGCTCGAGCGTGAAGCCCGGGTGCTCGCCGAGTTGCACCACCCGAACATCCTGCATGTGCACGATTTCGTGCGGCACGAGGACCGCATGTGGCTCGTGCTGGAGTACGTGGACGGTTGGCCGCTGGACGAGCTCCTGCGCGTGGTCAGCAAGCTGTCCCCGCTGCCCGCCGCCGCCATCGTGCTCGAGATTGCCCGAGCGCTGGAGCACGCCCACCGACACGGAGTCGTGCACCGCGACGTGCAGCCGCGCAACATCATGGTGTCGAAGCGCGGGCACGTGAAGCTCTTGAATTTCTCGGTGGCGGTGGACGAGCGTCTGCCCACCGCGCCCGAGCTCCTGGATGGCGCCAGCAGCTTCGGCGGGCCGCTCTATCTCTCACCTGAGCAGATCCTCGGTGAGGCCGCCGACCCACGCAGTGACTTGTTCTCACTCGGCTTGGTCTTGTACGAGCTGCTCGCCGGTGTCCGACCCTTCGAAGCGCCGGATGACCGGACCGCGGCTCAGCGCATTCGACACGACGCCGCTCCACCGCTCGGCCGTGCAGTGAGCGGTGTGCCGCCGACGCTCGAACGCATCGCACAGCGTTGTCTCGAGAAGATGGCGAGTGATCGCTTCGCCAACACCGAAGAGCTCGTGCTCGCGCTCGAACGCTTCCTGGGTGACGCCGGTGTAACCTCGTCACATCGACAGATCGTACAGGCACTCGTGCAAGCCGGGTTGACCGACGAAGGCCCCCGCTCGGTGCTCGACACCTCCGCGATGCTCTCGGAGGCGCCCGAAGGCCCGCCGGTGAGCTGGGCGCTGAAGGGGTTCCTCGTTTGCCTGGGCATGGTCGTCATCGTGGGCGCAGGTCTGCAGTGGCTCGCTTCACGGCAAGAGGGCGTCTCGGCCGGGCGACGCGGGGCGACGGAGCTGGCTCTTTCTCCCCGACGCCCGGCCTATCTGCGTGTCGTGGCGGACCCTTGGGCGCACGTCATCGTCGATGGCCAGCGAATCGACACCACGCCGTTTGCCCGGGCGATCCCCTTGGCCGCCGGCACCCACTACGTGCGGCTCGAACACCCAAACGCTGCGACCGAGCGCCGCACCATCACACTCATACCGGGTGAAACGGTGCTGCTCGACGTGAAGATGCGGCTCGACCCTGGGCGGCCGGTCCCCGACGCGGCCGCCGCACCGCCGCCCGGGCCGGACGCCGCGGTCGAGACTCCGTAGCGGTCTGAAACACCGCGCCGTCTTGTTTGCAGCGTCGGGCGACCGTGAGGCACTCGAGGACACCGAACGCGGCCCAGGCTCAGTGCCAGAGCAGGCGCGCCGAGATCGCGAGCGCACGACCGCGCAGTGCAACGGCAGCTCCATCACGCTCCGCGGAGGCAAATCCGAGCAGCCCGCCCCGCCATCAGACCGAGCGACCCCTCGCTGCCGATCCAGGCGTAATAGCCGAGCCAGGTTGAATGGAACCAGAATGTCGATGCCGTGGAGGGCACGACGGGCGGTACGGAGGATGTCGGCGAAGGAGAAGCCGCGCTTGTGCGCGTAGCACGGTCGGACAGGAAGCCTGGCCAGCGGGCTCTGGAGGGCGCCTTCGGCGAACCAGAGAACGAGGACGGAGTAGAGGAGTCCAACCAGGGGAGCGACGCGAAGGACCGCCGTTTCCTTGCGCGCCTGTGAGTCGGCGAAGCGAGAAGAGTTGCTTGGCCTCGCGGAAGAAGACCTCGATGCCCATCGGCCGGCGTAGGTTTCCAGCAGAGTGACGACGTCCAGAGACGCATCGCTCGAGAAGAAGACCCGACAGCCGAGACGTCCGGTCGAGCATTCGACGATGACGCTCCGAAGCAGGCGAGTCCCCGTCGCGCGGTACCACTGCGCGACGAGCGTCTTGTAGCGGATCGTGGTCAGGCGACCGTAGAGCATGGCCGTCGTGGTCTGCCAGGGCGTTCGACCATCGGCGGCGATCTTCTCCGGCTTGCGGAGCAGTTTACCCCGCTTGCGTGGACGACCGCCTTTGCTCGAGTTCGAGGGTTGCGGCGGTGCTTCGGTGAGGACCGCGTCTGGCCTCATCGCACCGAACAGCACGACCTGCGCCCGACCAACATCGTGGAGGGCTCCGCGCGTCGGACAACGCGTGACTACGTGCAGTTTCTCGTCACTGCGCTCGGCTCCGCTTTCCGAAGTCCGATACCTGCTTGGTCTCGCGCGTCGGCTCGAAATCCTCGCGCCACAGGCTCATGAACGGCTCGAACCCGCGTACGACGAGCTCGTCCGTGCACCCCAGGGGCTCATTCGATCGCTCGACGCGCGCTCCTAAGCCTGTAGCCTGGAGCCTGACCCTGGAGCCCTCGTGTTTCGCCCGAAAGGGCGAAACACGAGTCAGACCCGAGCGTGCTCGGGAAACTTGGGCGAACAACGCCCGCCCCGAGCGTCAACTCGCACGGCGCCTGCTCACGGCCCGATGACCGTCCAGCTGCAATGGGCATCCGCACCGCAGATCGGCAGCAGGTAGCTGGGGTACGGCGGCGGTACACAGGGCGGGCAGGCGCCGCCATTCGGCTGGCATACTTCGGCCTCGAGGTTCGCGTTCTTGTTGTACGCGATCAGCTGCTGCTCGACGCCGCCTCCGCAACTCTCACAACAATTGCTACCCCAACGCAGGCGGCACTCGTCGTGAGATTTGCACGCGCTCAGCGCGTCCTTTCGCAGATCGATCGCCGCACACTGCCCGGCTCGACACAGCGCCAGGTAGGCCGGGTTGTCCATCGAGACACAACCGGGGCAAGCTATGTCACCGGTGCAGATTTGAGCTTCGAGGTCGTTCACCTTGGCGGCGTTCACAGCCTGGAAGCCGGACAACGGTGCATTCGGATCACAGTAGCCCCCGCAGCAGTTGTTCGCGAAGAGCGCGCAGGTGCCGGGCGCGTTGCACGCGGTGAGTCCCGAAGCGTTGCCGCCGCCGCCGCTACCGCCGCCGCCGCTACCGCTGGTACCACCGCTGGTCGTTCCGCCGCTGCTCGTGCCGCCGCTGCTCGTGCCGCCGCTGCTCGTGCCGCCTCCGCCGGAGGCACCACCGGTTCCCGTGCCGTTCGAGGTCGAGCCGCCGCAGGCGGCGATCAGGAGAGAGAGGGCCAGGGCTCCAGCTCGAATTCGCATACCCGGATTGGACCACTGGGATCGCCGCTGCGCAATCGGAGCCGTAGGGTGCCCAGCGCCGGCAATCGCGAACTCGCGCCGTGTGCGCTAGTTTCGAGCACGGCAGAGGTCGGCTCCGGCCACGGCGGTCGGCGATCACGGGCCGTGTCGTTGGGCGCTCCGCCTAGCAAGCTCCGCATGGTCCTCGCGCTCGCGGCGCGGTGTCGCCTGGCTGCTGGCAACACGGCCGGGGGCGTACGCCAAGTGAGGGCCGGGGCGGGAAAAAAAACCTCTTCTCAATTCAAAGCATGCTTCTCGAAGAACGCCCACAAGGCGTCGTTGGCGTTCAGATCTTTGGTGGTCTTGCCAAACCCGAAGCCGGACAGATCGAACCCACCCGGCCAGGTGTGACCACCGCCGTCCACGGTGCAAAACACGACGTCCGCGCCACCCTGGCAGCCGCTGTAGGTGTCGCAGTGGCTGTCGCCGTTCTTGAACGTCTCGGTCGCGGCCGCGTTGCAGCCGTTTCGCTTGACCCACTCGGCCGCGGAGTTCTGGGCCAGCGCGTAGCTGACCAGGGTGTCGGACGTGCCGTTGAACGAGATCATCGGGATCGGGCGCGCCGGGTTACAGCTGGGCATGCCGTTGAACGCAGCGACCGGTGCCACGGCCGCAAAACGGTCCGCTCGCTCACACGCCAAGCGGTGAGACATGAACCCGCCGTTCGAGAGGCCCGTCGAGTAGATGCGCTTGCTGTCGATACACAGCTCTGCCTCGAGCGACGCCAGCAGGGCATCCACGAAACCCATGTCGTCGCGAGTTTGGTCCTGGGCGCAACACAGACCCGCGTTCCAGGTCTGCTCCCCATTCGACTCCGAGAGGCCCTGGGGGTTCACGACGATGAAGCCAGCCGCATCTCCCTTGGTGTTCAGCCCACTGACGAGCGCTTGGAGCGTCGAGGCCTCCCCCGCGCTGGCCGGCGTCCGTCCGTGAAAGTTCAACACCAATGGCCACGGCTTCGACGCATCGTAGCTGGGCGGTAAGTGGAGCTGATACGCGCGCGCGGTGCCCGCCACGTCGAGGGAGCGTTTGCCAGTGGCCGGGGCCGGACTGCCGCAGCCCGACGAGGTCGAACCTGCGGAGCCGCTCGAGCCGCCCGAACCAGCAGCGCCACCCACTCCCGCAGCACCACCCGCTCCAGAGGCGCCGGCGGCTCCACCGCTTCCCGCTGCGCCACCGCTCGACTGGGCGTCCGATTTCGAATCGTCACCGCCGCAAGCAGTCAGGAAGAACAACCCGAGAACCCCAAATGACGCGCGAACCCTCACGCCGGCAGCCTAACACCGCCCTCGCTCCGGGCGACACCTGGCGGTGCAAGCAGTGCGCACGGCGCGCCGACAGCCCACCAACAAGCCGTGGCCGCGGCAGACAGAAACATGAACAATGCCAGCATGTGGCGCGTGAGGCTCGGCACCTGCACCCTGGTCGCTGCAGCGTGGTTGGGGGCTTGCAGCAGCGACGACCCGACCGGTACCACCCATCAGCTGCCCGTGCCCGACGGCAGCGTCGTCGACTCCGGTCCCATCGACGCGGCGCCGGATCAGCTCAGCACCGACACGGGCGTGGACGCGGCGGTGTTCGACGCACCGAAGTTGCTCTCCACGACCGGACTCTTCTCCAACATGGTGACCCGCAGCTTGGCTCCGGGCGTGATGCCGTTCGAGGTGCGCTATCCGGTGTGGCACGACGGCGCGACCAGCGAGCGTTTCCTCTACCTGCCACCGGGCGCGAAGGTCGACACCTTCGTGATGGACATCTGGCAGTTTCCCATCGGCACCAAGGCCTGGAAAGAATTCTACGTCGGCGGCAAGCTGATCGAGACGCGCTACGCCGAGAAGCGCGCCGAGGCGTCCGGCGGCTGGCTGCTGGTCTCGTATCTGTGGAACGAGGCCGTTCAGGACGGGAACGTGGTGCCCCAGGGGGTGCCGAACGCGCTCGGGACCACTCACGACGTGCCTGACGTCGAGACCTGTGGCCAGTGCCACAACGGTGCCGGGGACGTCATCATCGGCGTCTCGGCGATCCAGAGCAGCAAGGAGACCGGGGGTGGGTTCCTCGCGAGCTTGATGGCGCAGAGTCAGCTCTCCGATCCACCGGCCAAGGAGTTTCCGATGCCGGGCGACGGCCTGGTCGAAGACGTGCTCGGCTACCTGCACGGCAACTGCGCGCACTGTCACAACGACACCAACTGGCTCGCCAAGATCCGCAAGCTTCGCTACAAAATTCCGGTGGACGTGGCGACGCCGGAGGCGACGCCGACGTATCAGACGAACATCAATGCGCTGATGAACCACCTCACGCTGGGCACGACCATCTGTGTCCTGCCCGGCGACCCGGGCAAGAGTCAGCTCTACGTGCGCATGAACGTGCGCGGCGACAACGGCATGCCGTTCTTCGACACCAAGCAGATCGACGACGCCATGATGCCGAAGATTGCAGCCTGGATCACCGGGCTGAAGTAGACCGCGCCCGCGCTCAGCTCCGGGCGTTCTTCCAGCGGGCGCGCTCTTCCTCGAAGATCCGCGCCAGGCGCCGCTGTTCCTGCACGAAGGCGGCGTAGGTCTTGGGCACGCGGGGATTGGACAGGAACGCCGCGAGCACTCGCACAGCGGCCTCGGCGTCGTCGGTCGCGCGGTGGGCGTTCGCCATCTCGATGCCGAGTCGGCCCGTCACGTCCCCGAGCGACTTGCCCTTCTCGAATTTCTGCAGCTCGCGGGCCCAGACCAGAGGGTCGATCCAATCGACGCCGCGACGGCACGCCGGGGGCAGCTGCCCTGATGGCGCACCCGCGCGCTCGAGCTCTGCCAAGAGGAACGCGCGATCGAACTCGGCGTTGTACGCGACCGGCACCGCACCTTGCAGAGCGGCAACGACCTCGGCGGCTACCTCAGCGAAGCTGGGTTTGTCGCGCACGTCATCGTCACTGATGCCGTGAACGTCGAAGGCCTCCTTCGGGATCGGCCTGCCGGGGTTGACCAGCCAGCTACGCCGCTCGGTGACCAGGCCCCCACGGAACTGCACACACGCGATCTCGACGATGCGATCGACGGAGGCGTCGCGCCCGGTCGTCTCGGTGTCCAGGGCAACCAGCGGCAGGTCGTCGATGGCCAGCTCCGGGCCCAGCTCTTCGGCGACACCGACTGCGACAGCCCGCAACAGGTGGGCGATGCCGGGGTAGTGTCGCCCGGTCGGGAAACAGCCGCCACCGTCCGCGCCGTTCTTCATTTGCCCTTGGGGGAGGGATCGGTCTTGGCCCGCGACGACGCGGAGGGGGCGGGCGCGCCGGAGCCAGCCGGGGCGCCAGACGCGGGCGGGCGCGCCGAGTTTTCCACCGCGGGTTTGTCCGCCGGTGCGTCGTCTTTGACCACCTTCGGTTCGATCTTCTTGCCCGTCTTCAGCTCCAGCTCGAGTGAGACCCACTCGTCGAGATCTTCCGAAAAATCGAACTGGTCCAGATCGTAGTGGCGCCCGTTGATGAAGATCAACGGCGTCGAGTCGAGCTCGAGTTTGTCCCCGAGCTTGCGATCACGCGCGACCTCGTCGGCGATGGCCTCGCTCGCGAGATCGTCGGAGAACTTCTTCGCATCGAGCCCGAGCTCTTTCGCGAGCCTGTCCAGCGCCGTCTCATCCGGCGGGGTCGGCTGCATCTCGAAAAGCTTCGCGTGCATCTCCCAGAACTTGCCCTGCCGCCCCGCAGCGAGCGCGGCGCGCGCAGCCTTCTCCGCGTGCTTGTGGATGCTGAGTGGGTAGTTCTTGAACACCAGGCGAACGTGCGACGGATACTTCGCGAGCAGCTTCGTGATCACCGGGTGGGCCTTGCCACACCCCGGGCACTCGAAATCCGCAAACTCGATGATCGTGATGGCAGCGTCGTCGGGACCCTTGGTGGGCGAGCCGGCGATGGGGATCTCTTTGACCTGATCCGCTGCGAAGCGGGCCTTGAACGCCGCATCGAGCTGCGCGCGGGTCTTGCCCTTGCGCACTTGCTTCGCCAGGAACTGCGAAGCCGGTGCACACGGCTTGCACGGCCGGGACTCCTTGACGCACTGAGCGAGGCTCACGGCCTGATCCGCACACGGCGCCAAGAGCTCGCTCACGGCGCCGGACCAATCGTGCTTCTCGCGCGAGGTCAGCGGTCCGGTGTCCACACCGGGCAGCTCCACGAGCCCACCGGAGTCCGCACCGCCGGGGCCCTTGCCGCCCTCTCCGGGTGAGCGGCAAGTGCTCAGCTTGAAATTGAGCAAGGAGAGCGCGAGTGCGGCTCCTACCAGGCGCAGGCTTGGCATCGCGGGGGGCTATATCATCGGTCCGGGGCCGGCTCTAGGCTCGACTTCAGCGCGAGATCGCCGCAACCGGGCCAAACTGAGGTAGATCCCGGCCATGGCGGAATCCTTCCCGCCCGACAGCATCCCCCCCAGCTTGCCGCCGCCGCGCAACGTGCGCCACGTGATCGCGGTCGGCGGGGGGCGAGGCGGTGTCGGGAAGAGCACGCTCGCCGTGAACCTCGCGGTCTACCTGGCCCAGCTGGGGCGCTCGGTGATGCTGGTGGATGCCGACCCTTCGGGCGCGGAGCTCCACACCCTGCTCGGCGTCGACGTCCCGCTCGGCTCCGCCGGCGCTCGGGAAGATGCGCACGAAGACGACCTGACTCCCGTGCCCACGCCGGTGCCGGGGCTGTTGCTCTTGCCGCAGCTCTACACTCCGGGCTCGACGGTGCCCATCCGGCCGGGGCGCAAGCCGCGCTGGGCCCGACGCCTGCGGCACCTGGACGTGGACTACGTGCTGCTCGACCTGGGAGCCGGTACGGGACCTGCAACCCTCGATCTCTTCTTGAGCGCGGACACCGGCTTGTGTGTGACGACACCCGAGCCTCCGAGCGTCGAGGCGACCTATCGTTTTGCGCGCGCGCTCTTTCAGCGCCAGATCCGCCGCACCTTGATCAAGGACCGCTTCAAGATGCGGTTGGTCGAGCGCGCTCAGTCGGAGCTACCGCCGCTGCCGGCCCCACAAGATCTAGTGCGGACCATCGCTCGTTATGACGTCGCGGTGGGCGAGCTCGCCGCGAGTGAGCTCGCGAAGCTCAACTTGAGGCTCGCGGTCAACGGTGTGCGCCTGCGCTCGGACTCGGATCTCGGGCAGACCATGTGTGACATGGCCGAGCGGTATCTGGGCGTGCATTTCGACTACGTCGGCCACATCGAGCAAGACGACGGGGTGTGGCTGTCGGTGGTGCGGAGTCGGCCGTTGCTCATCGACAGCCCGACCAGCAAGAGCGCCCGCAACATCGAGCGCATCGCGCGACGAGTTCTGGCCGTTGCGACCACGCGCGGCGAGGCGAAGTATCCGGCGCCCATCCCCCTCGTCGCCCGGGAACCCAGTTTGTACGACGTTTTGTGGACCCACCGGGGCGCGACCGACGAGGAGGTCCGGCGCGCCTACAAGCGCCAGCGGGACGTGTATCAGCCGGGCAGCTTGCCCCTCACCTCGTTGCTCAACGAGTCGGCACTGCGGGCCGAGCAGGGCCGCATCGAGGAAGCGCACGACACCCTGCTCGACGCAAATCGCAGGCGCGCCTACGACCTGTCGGTCTTCCCGGACGTGAACGAAGCCAAGCTCGAGCGACCGGCCGCCACTGACACCGCACTCGAGGCCGAGCGGGCCATGTTGCGTCAGGAGCTCAGTCGCGAGATCAACGCCGAGACCGAGTTCACCGGTCCGCTCATCGCCAAGGTCAGAGAGTCCCAGGGCGTGGAGATCGAAGAGATCGCCGATCACACCAAGATCAGCGCTTCTCATCTCAGGGCCATCGAAGCCGAAGACTTCGGAGAGCTTCCGGCGCTGGTCTACACCCGCGGCTTCGTGCAACAGGTGGCCAAATACTTGAAGCTCGACCCCGCACAAGTGTGCCGCACGTATCTGCGCCGCGTGCGCCAGTGGCGGACCTCGAGTGGTGGAGAGACGAACGCCTGAGCGCGTTCGGGCATTCGAGTCATGCGGGCTGACCGACCCGAGAAGGGTGATCTCGCGTTCACGCTGGCGGTGGGCCTGGTCGCGCTCTTGCCCCGGCTGTTCGTCGCCGTGGCCTGGGCGCGCGAGCCGGTCTGGGACGGCCACTACTATCACTTCGGCGCGACGCGCATCGCCGCAGGTCTCGGGTACTCCGAGGACGTGCTCATGGCGGGGCACACGGTCTGGAAGCCGTGGTGCCACTACCCGGTCGGACTCTCGGGACTGCTGGGTCTCGTCTACAAACTGTTCGGCAGCGGCATCCTGGTCGCCCCGGTCGTCAACGCACTGCTCGGCACCCTCACCGTCGTGCTCGTGCACCGGCTAGCGCGCTACCACCTGGGTGAAAACCGCGCGCGGATCGCCGCCACGCTGGTTGCGCTGCACCCCGGTCTGATCGCTTATTCCGCGGTCGTCATGACCGAGCCGCTGGCTGCGCTGCTGATCGTCGGGGCCGCGCTCGCCGCCGCCCGTTTCGGTCCGCGCTGGCTCGGCGCCGTGCTGGCGGGTGTGATCCTGGGTCTCGCGGCGCTGGTCCGGCCGTCCACGCTGCTGGCAGCACCCTTGGTCGCCGTGATGGGACCGCGCCCGTGGTGGAAGGCGCTAGCCCGCGGCGCGCTCGCCAGCGCGATTGCGCTGTGTGTCGTCGCGCCGTGGACCGTGCGCAACTGTCGCGTGATGGATGGCTGCGCGCTGGTCTCGACCAATGGCGGCTGGAACCTCGCCATCGGCGCCATCAGCGACACCGGCCGCTTCGACACCCTGCGCGCGTCCGACGGCTGCCCCATCGTGACGGGTCAGGTTCAACAAGATCGCTGTTGGGCCGCGGTGGGGCGCGCGAAGATCCAAGAGAACCCACGGCGCTGGCTGGCGTTGATTCCGAAGAAGCTGGGGCACACCTTCGATCACGAGTCGTTTGCCATCGAGTATCTGAGGGAGGCCGATCCCGGTTCGTGGCCCGAGAGTCGCCGCGTCGCGGGGCGGGCGCTCCTGACCTTCTTCCATCGGCTGTTGCTGGTGGCCGCCGCCCTCTCGGTGGTGTCGTGGGTTGGCCGCGAGCGCCGTGAGCGCGCGCTGACGGTATCGCAATGGAGTCTGCTGGCCGGGGTCGTCGCCGCCACCGTCTACGCCTTCGCAGATCTGAGGCATCCGTTCTTCTGGCTACCCACGCTGCTGCCGCTCGCGGCTTGTCTTCCGCTCGCCGGCCGCCCGCTGCAGGGACCCGTCGGGCGTTATCTGCTCGCGCTCCTCGGCGCGACGACGCTCACCCACGCAGTGTTTTTCGGCGACGACCGCTACCACCTGGTTGTGACGCCGATTTTATGCATCCTGGCGGCGGCCGCGCTGAGATCGACGGATGAATCGGCGAACCAGGCGGAACGAAGCGGGGCTTCCGGAGTACCCTAGCCGACGATGCAACAGCGCTTGATGACACCCCGCATTCTCTGGGCGGCCATGTTGTTCTCCACGGTCGTGTTCCTGTTCATCGTCTTCACGGTGAAGAACCCGGAGACCAATCCGATACCGCTCATGCCTCCGGCGCTCGGCTTCGTCGCGCTGGTCGTCGCCGCGGTCAGCGTCATTCTTCCGGCGCACCAGCAGCGGAACGCGCTCGCTCAGAACAAGCTCGAGCTGGCGGAAGCGGCGGATCCGAACGCTTCGAGCATCATCCCGGATCG
Source organism: Myxococcales bacterium (assembly GCA_016706225.1). NCBI lineage: Bacteria > Pseudomonadati > Myxococcota > Myxococcia > Myxococcales > Myxococcales bacterium. The sequence continues at coordinate 24,553 of JADJKB010000015.1, read as the reverse complement.
CGACGCACCGAAGCGGCGTGTCTTTGCCAATGCCAAGGCCGCGGAGAAAGCCGCCTTCATGGCATATCAGACTGGGCTCATCCTGGGCTGCGCGCTCAGCGAGTCCGTGGCGCTGTTTGGTTTCGTCCTCGGATTCCAAGGACACCCACCGCAGTTCTTCCTGCCCTTCTTCGTGGTCTCCTGGATCCTGTTCGCGGTGCGCTTCCCCACGCTCGACCGAGTGCTCGTCCCGCTCGAGAAGGCCACGGGCGCGGTGCTCCCGCGGAGCAACTGACGTCGTGGCTCAGAGCCGGAACGGGTTCGCCATCTCCATGTTGCGCCGAACTCCGCTCTTGCCAGCCTGAGTGTCACTGGGCGCTTGCCCCGGTTTGGCGGCGGCGGGCGCCTTCTCGAGGCGCTCGTCCGCTTTGTTCAGCTCCTCGGCTTGACGTTTGAAGTCGCCGCTCACTGCACCTCCTCGAGCCCCCTGCGCCTCCGCGGTCTTCTTGGCGCGGTCGACCTCGTCGATCTTCTGTTGCAAGCGTTTGCGCGCGCCCTCGGCGTCGCCGGAGTTGAAGAGCTGGTTGGCTGCTTCGATCGCGTCAGCGGTGCCTGTGCGATTGAGCCGCGCCGAGACGGCGGGATCCAGGTTCGGGTCGATGCTGGCGAGGGTGCGGGTCGCCGAGAGCTGGCCCGACGACTCGAGGCGACTGCCTGTGGCCGAGTCGAGAGATTTCAGCGCCACGTCCGCCACGCGGATTTCGCCCTCGGGGCCCTTCGGCAGGCGCAACTTCACGAGCAAGGTCTTGTTTTCACCCTGGGAAAAAGCACCCATCGAGACGAACACCCGGTTGCCGTCCTGGCGGAAGCTGCGGTCGAAGACCTTCTCGACCTCCACACCCGGGGCGAGCTTCAGCTCGATCTCCGCGTCGCGCGCCACGGTCTTCACCAGAGACGCGAGCTCGCGGTCGAACGCACGCTGGAGCTCATTCGCGGTCTCCGCGAAGTAGTGCTGCCCGTTCGAGTCGAGGGCGAGCGCAGCCAGCACGCGTTCGTTGTATTCGGTGTCGACCCCGATGGAGCTAATCGCGCAGTTCATGCTGCGGGCATTGCCGGCGATGCGGCGAAACCCTTCGATGTCGCGCACGCCGCTGGTGGCTTCTCCGTCCGACAAGAGCAAGATCCGCATCAGCATGCCGCTTCGAGCACGCAGCGCCGCCATGGCGGCGTCGATGCCACACGAGATGCACGTCTCACCATTGGCCCGGATGCCATCGATCGCCTGGAGCGCGCGCTCACGGCTCGCGCTGTCGATGCTGGTCGAAGGCACGATGGTCTCGGTGGTAGCGGCGTAGGCCACGACACTCAGCACGTCACCATCACGCAGCCGGCGCACCATTGCGCGCGCGGCATCGAGGGCGTTCTTCAAGCGTTTGCCCTTCATCGAGCCCGAGCGATCGATCACGACGGCTAGGTTCAACGGTGCGGCGGCTGCGCCTGCGTCGCTCTTTGCGCCGACCGAGGCCAAGAGCAGGGCCTCACCCGGCGCGTCGGCGCGGACCTTCGCTTGCCCAAGGCGTGCCTCGAGGGTCAGGAGGCCCTCGGCGCGGAAGCTCGCTTCGACGGCCACCGCCGGCGGCGGCGTGGTCAGCGTGATCTCCGGAGAGACCTTGGGGCTGCGCGCCGCCTGGGCAGTGAATGACCAAACACTGGCGCTGGTCCCGAGCATCCCGAGCGCCGCCAAAACACCGACCGTCTTCAGTCTCATCGACAACCCTCCAGGCGCCCGAGAGGGCAGCCGCGTGACAGCTACCGACGTCCGAGGCGGCCAAAAGTTTCAGCGGGCTCGGGCTCCGGCGCTCTTCCCGGACAATGCCCTGAAAAAGCTGCTGATACACTCGGGCCGATGTCCGAGGACCGGAGCGGCAAGTCCTTCGGAAGCCTGCCGCCTCCGGGCGGGGGCAAAGAGGAGCTTCGGGCGACGCTCTTGCGTCCCTATTTCCTGCGTCTCCGCTCCGAGAAGGGCGACGACGCCTGCCAGCAGCTCGTGCTCGGCCTCGGGCTCACCGAGCAAAGCCTGGATGACGACAGCGCTTGGCTGTCCGTCGCCGCCACCACCCGTGCGCTCGCGGCGCTCGGCAGCGCCCTCGGGGAGCCCGCCCTCGAGAAGCGCGGACAATGGGCGACTCATCCCCAGGCGCTCGGCGGCTACGTGCGCATGCTGCGAGTCGCCTCCACGTTGCCAGAGGCCTACGAGTACTTCTGCGCCCACGCCGGCGAGTCGACTCGCGTGGGGACCTTCACGCTCGATCGCGCCAGCGGCGGCCGCGCAGCGATCAGCTATCGCCCTCGGGAAGACGGCAGCGAAGAGGAGCGCGACGCCCTTCTGTGTACCCTCCGCCGCTCCGAGCTGGCTGCGCTGCCTCGACTGTGGGGCCGCCCGGATGCCGACATTGCGCATGTGTCCTGCTTGGCGCGAGGTGACGCGAGCTGCAGTTACGTCGTGACCTGGCAGCCGATCGCCCGCAGGCGAAACGTGCCGCTTGCCGCGGGCTTGGGCGCAACCCTCTCGGCGGGCAGTGTGGCGCTCTCGGGGAGTGCTCTGGCCGCAGGCATCGCCGGCGTCGTGGGCGGGGGACTGGGTGTGCTGGTCGGTCTGTTGCAGCACCGTGTGGCCAACGAACACGCCGCGCGCGTGCTGGAGAAACACCGCATCTCGGCCCTCGAGCGCGGGCTCGAGCTGAAGGGTGCGTTCGGCACCACACCCGGCGATCTGGTCGGCGTCGTGCTGGGCGGGAAATACCGCATCCGGCAGCGCATCGCCGTCGGTGGCATCGGGACGGTCTACGCCGCCGAACACCTGACCATCGGCTCGCACGTCGCAGTCAAGGTGCTGCGGGGTGCCGCGGCGGAAGACGCCGGCGAGGTGGCTCGCCTGCGCCGGGAGGCCCGCGTTCAAGTGTTCGTAGAGCATCCGAACATCGTCAAGGTGCTGGACCTCGATCAGATGCCAGACGGCTCCATCTACGTGGTCATGGAGTTGCTGCACGGCATGACCCTGGCGCGCCGGGTCAAATCCATCGGCCCGCTGAATCCGGAAGAGGCAGTGGACGTGTTCAGCAAGGTCTGCCGCGCGCTCCACGCCGCGCACACCTTCGGGATCGTGCATCGAGACATGAAACCCGGAAACATCTTCCTGTGTGACGATGGCGACGTGAAGCTCCTCGACTTTGGCATGAGCAAGCTGGCTCAGGCCGAGTCCATCACGCAGCAGGGTTTCACCCTGGGGACACCGGAGTACATGTCGCCCGAACAGTGTGTGGGCGCGGAGCTCGACGGACGCGCCGACCTCTACTCCGTCGGTGTCGTGATGTACGAGGCCTTGTCCGGGAGCCTGCCCTTCAGGGTGGCGCATCGCCGTGATCTGTTGACCTTGCATCAGCGGCAAGACCCGGAGCCGCTCTCGGCTCAGAGACCCGATCTCGATCTGCCCGAGCGGCTGGAGCGTGCGGTCTTGGCCTGCCTCGCGAAGCGCCCGGACGACAGGCCGAGCAGTGCCGCCGAGCTCGAACGCCTGCTCGAGAGCGCCCTCGAACCGGCCAAAGTGCCCGACGCGCCGGGGGCCTGAGCGCGGCTCGGACCTCCGGGTTAAGCTCCCGAACCAGACCGGATGCGCCGCTCCAAGCTCCTCGTTCTACTCACCGCCGCTGCCCTGTCGGGCCTGAGCACCGAAGCTCGCGGGTTCACCCACGTGGTGCAGAAGGGCGACACCCTCGCGTCCATCGCCGAGCGCTACTACGGCCTGATCCAGCACGAGAAGTTGCTGGTCGCCGCCAACGGTCTCGATGCCCGGGGCGGCGCGCCGATCGTGCTGGGCATGCGCCTCGAAGTGCCGGCGCTGGCGCACCGCCGCATCAAGAAAGGAGACACCTGGGCAGAGCTGGCAACGACCTACCTCGGCTCTGCGCAGCGCGCCGATGTGATCAGCATGGCCAACGGTTCGAGCCCTTGGCTTCCCCCGGCCGATGGCGCCGAGATCGTGGTGCCCTACAACTTGCCGGTGATGGTCACGAACGCCGACAGCATCGTGAGCATCGCACAGAAGTACATGGGCGACCCCAACAAGGCCTGGGTCCTCGACCACTACAACGGTCTCAAGGGGAAGAAGCTGATTCCAGGTGACCTGGTGCTCGTGCCACTGACCGAGCTCGCGCTGACCGAGGACGCCAAGAAGGCGGTGGTCGAGGGCAACCCGCTCCTCTGCAGTCAGAGCGCGGGTGAGACGCGGGACAAACAGCGCAAGGTTCAGGCCGAGCTGCCGGCGCTGACCGCAGACGTGAAGAGCGGCCGTTACGTCGACGCCATCGCCCGCGGCAATCGGTTCCTGGCCACCCAAACGCAGCTCACGACGGACCAGCTCGCCGGTGTGCACCGGCAGCTGCTCGAAGCCTACGCCGCGCTCGACGCGCCGGGGCTCGCGCGGGCCTCGTGCACCGAGTGGCGCAAGCTCGACTCGGTGACACCCCTCGACCCGGTGATGCTGAGCCCCAAGCTCATCGAAGCTTGTGAGGGAAACCCACAATGAGGCGGCGCCGGTGACCGAGAGTGTACCCGAAGCCGGCCTGTCTGGGCCCCTGGTTCCCGGCTCCGTGATCGGCGGGCGGTATCGCATCGGCAACGCCCTGGGCGATGGTGCAAGCGGCGTCGTGTATCGCGCGGAGTGTGTCGAGGCGCGCGCAACCGGCGAGTCCGCGTCGGTATTGGTCGGCCAGATCGTCGCGCTGAAGGTGATCCATCGGCACCTCGCGCGAGATCATCAAATCAGTCGGCGCTTTCACCGCGAAGCCCGCATCCTCCGCCAGCTGCGCGGCCCGAATCTGGTCCCGCTGCTCGACTTTGGCGAGGCCGAGGACGGCCTGCTGTACATGGCGCTCGAACACGTGCAGGGCACGCCCCTCGACGTGCTGGTCAAGACCTCGAGCTTCGACGCAGTTCGCGCCACCGAGATCGTGCGGCAGATCTGCTGCGCGCTCGACGCAGCCCACGCGCAAGGTGTGGTGCACCGCGATCTCAAACCCGGCAACGTCGTGATCGAACGCGATGAGGAAGATCAGCTGGAGACCGCCCGGGTGTTGGACTTCGGCCTGGCCAAAGTCCTGCGCGGCGACGCCAGCCAATCCCTGACGGCGCTGACCCAACAGAACATGGTCTTCGGCACGCCCGAGTACATGGCGCCGGAGGCCGCTCGCGGGGACGACGTCGATTTCCGCAGCGACATCTACGCTGCGGGGATCATCTTGTACGAGCTCTTGACCGGGTCGGTGCCGTTCGCCGGCAAGAACCCGATCTCGGTGATGACGGCGCACCTGACCGACGCCGTCGTACCGCCCTCGGAGCGCGCGCCACACGCAGGTATTACCCCTGCCCTCGACGCCGTGGTCATGCACGCGCTGGCGAAGAAACCCGACGACCGTTATCCGTCGGCGTCCGCGCTGGCGACGGTGCTCGCCACGGCGCAGAAGCGCCCGCGCGACGTGGCTTCCACCGCGCCACCGCCGCTGGAGCTCGACCTGGGCAATCGGGATACCGAGCTGTCGGTAGGAACGCCGGCTGCGACTGAGGTCGTGCCGAAAGAAGCAGAGCTGCCCCGAACGCGCTCGTCAGGCCTTTTCTGGCTGATCGCGGTGGTCGCAGCCCTGCTCGGAATTGCAGCAGGCGTGGTGCTCAGTTTGGCCGGTAGCTAGCGCTCTCCGGCCCGCACGGGCACACTCGTCGACAGCGCAAGTGTCTCGAGTCGTCCGCACGGACAAGTTCAACGCCGGGGTGGACCGCCCGTCTCCCAAGCGCGCGGCTTCGCGCTACGTGGTCGGCGAGATCATCGCGGAGAAGTACAAGCTCGTCAGTTTGCTGGGCGAAGGCGGCATGGGTTCGATCTGGGTGGCGAAGAACCTGGCGCTCGACGCGCAGGTCGGGCTCAAGCTGATTCGCGGTGACATGGCCAGCCCAGCCACCGAGGAACGCTTCCTGACCGAGGCGCGCGCCGCGGCGCGCCTGAAACATCCCGCCATCTGCCGGGTCTTCGACTTCGGCCGCACCCGCCACGACGAGCCCTTCATCGTGATGGAGCTGCTGCAAGGCGAGACATTGGGCGAGGTTCTCGATCGCGAGGGCAAGCTCGAGTCGATCCAGTCGGTGCAGATCCTGCTACCGATTGCCGATGCGCTGAGCTCCGCCCACGGCCGTGGCGTCGTGCACCGAGATCTGAAACCCGACAACATCTACCTCGCGGACACGGACGGCCGACTGCAGCCGAAGATCCTCGATTTCGGTGTCGCCAAGCTGGCCGCGAGCCCGGTGAGCGACACCCGCATCACGCAGGCCGGCACCGTGGTCGGCAGCCCCGATTACATGTCTCCGGAGCAAGCGCGGGGTGTCGACGACATCGACCACCGCGCTGACATCTGGGGGCTGAGTGTGCTGCTCTACGAGTGTTGTACGGGGCGCGTTCCGTTCGAGGATGTCAACTACAACGCCCTCCTGCGCCACATCATCGAGGACGAAATCCCATCGATCCTCGAGCTCGGCGCGGGCGACGCCGACCTCTGGGCGATCTTGAGCAAAGGCCTGGCGAAGGACCGCGTGCTCCGCTACCAGAGCATGCGCGAGCTCGGCGCGGACCTGGCCGGCTGGCTGCTGGCGCGTGGTGTGTCCGAAGACCTGAGCGGGCACTCGCTGCGGGCCACCTGGGTCGAGCCGATGCCCCCGGGTAGGATCTCGCTGGTCTCGATGGCCAGCGTGCGTGGATCGACGCCGCCCCCCGGCGCGCCGAGCCCAAGCCAAGCTCCGCCGAACGCGACACCCATGCCCAGCGTCCCGAGGTTGCCGCCGGTCGTGGCGCCCCCGGTGCCGGTTGGTGATGCGCAGCTCGCGTCGCACGGCAGCGATCCGAGCCGACGCAAGTGGGCCCTCGCGCTGATCGGCGGCAGCTTGCTGATCGCAGTAGGGTTCGTGGTGGTTCGCGCTCTCACGGCGTCAACTGCACCAGCGCCGAGCGCCGCGACGCTGCCCGCGCCACCGACTCCGGCTTCCTCGCCCACACCAACGACCACTAGCCCAAGCTCCGCGAGCTCGCTGCCCATCGCCCCGGAGCCGGCGGCAACTCGAGCGGACGAACCCAAGGCGGCGACCGCGCCGGTGAGGGGAAAGCCGAGGCCGATCACGCCGCCGCCTGCGCCAGATCCCGGGCCCAGCGCCAAATCTTCCCCCACGCCGGCCCCGACACCAGCTAAACCCAAGGGGGGATATGCGGAGGATCTCGGGTTTTGACGGTCAGCGTCGGCGAATGCACGCCCTCGTGCGAGGCGCACGGGTGGCTGCCATCGCAGTATTCACACTGACCGCGACCTCCGTCGCCTCCGCAGAAGCCGACGACGCAACCAAGAACGCCGCCCGCGAGCTGGCCGAGCAGGCGGCCAAGGCCATGGATCAGGCGGACTACGCCAAGGCCCAAGACCTGTACCAGCGTGCCTACGCCCTGGTTCCCGCACCCACCCTCTCGCTCCGTCGCGCGCGCGCCCTTTCGAAGGGTGGGCGCTGGGTGGAAGCGCTCGAAGCCTACGTGCGCACGACTCGCACCAAGCTCGACGCGAGCTCGTCTTCCGCCTTTCGTGAGGCGGTGCAAGCGGCGCAGACTGAGCTCGCCGAGCTGCGCCCACGGGTGCCGCGAGCGAAGATCTCGGTCAAAGGCAGCGGCCGAACTTCGAAGGAGCTGAGTGTCACCGTCGACGGCAAACCCTTGGCCGCTGCGCTCATTGGTGTGTCCGCGCCCATCGATCCCGGTTCACACGAGCTGATCGCCAAGACCACGGATGGCCGCGAAGCACGCGCGACGCTGAAGCTCGAAGAAAAAGAGAGTCGAAGCGTCGAGCTGACCTTGCCCGACGCACCGAGCGCCGCGGCGGTATCCGAAGGTGCGGAGGCGAAGCCAGCCGCAAACGCCTCGACGGCGTCGTCGCCCCGCTCACTGTGGACCTGGGTCTCGTTCGGCGTCGGCGCCGCGGGGCTCGGCGTCGGGATCACCACCGGGCTGATGGCGAACGCAAGACATCAGAGCGCCGAGGACAACTGCCCGAACAACCGCTGCGTCGCAGGCTCGAGTGGCGCCGACGATGCCGCCACCTTCCGTAGCCTGCGCACGGTCTCGACCATCGGCTACGTCGTTGGTTTGGTTGGTGTGGGCGCAGGCGTGACGTTGTGGCTCACCACTCCGAAACACACCGAGAGCGCGCAGGTCGGTGCGTTCGTTGGACCGGGCGCGAGCGGCGTTCGAGGGACGTTCTGATGCCGCAGCGGTATGGCTGGCCGCGACGGGTCTTGGCCGTGTGCCTCGCCGGCCTCGCCGCCGCCGGCTGTCCGCAGCTCCAGAGCGACGACTTTTCGACCGTACCCGCGGGCAGCGGCGGGCAGAGCGGTGATGCGAGCTTGGGGGGCAAAGGCGGCGACGCCGACGCCGCTGGCGGAACGACGGGCGGCGGGACCGGCGGCATCGCCGGCAGCGGGGCGAGCGGAGGCACGGCCGGCGCCGACGCGGGGCCGTGCGCCACGTGCGCAACGGGCGAGGCGTGTTGTGACGACGTCTGCGTCGACCTCTCGAGCAGTCCTTCCAACTGCGGTGTGTGCGGCGTCGGCTGCCCGGGGACGACCTGCGCCAGCGGGCAATGCACGAACACCTGCGTGCTCGGTCACCTCGACTGCGACAAAAACGCCGTCACCGGCTGCGAGATCGACTCGGCGGTCGATCCGGCCAACTGCGGCAGCTGCGGCGCAATGTGCACCTTCGATCAGACCTGCGCGCTCGGGAAATGCTCCTGCCCGAGCGGCACCGCCAACTGTGACGGGCAGGCGGGCAACGGCTGCGAAACCCAGCTCGCATCGGCAAAGAACAACTGCGGCGCTTGCGGCGTGACCTGCGGTGCAAACCAGACTTGTGTCTCCGGCAAATGCGAGTGCGCCACGGGCTTCGGCGACTGCAACGCCGACAAGAACGATGGTTGTGAGGCGAACTTCGGCAGCGACGCCAAGAACTGCGGCGTTTGCGCCAAGTCGTGCGGAGCGAACGGAACCTGCAGCACGGGCAATTGCGGCTGCCTCGCTGGCTTTCAAGACTGCGACGCAACGGTCGGATGCGAGACCTCGCTCACCGATCCTCAGCACTGCGCCTCGTGCGCGACCCAGTGCTCGGCGCCGACAGCCGCCTGCGACGGAACGAGCTGTGTCGCCAACTGCGCGAGCAGCGAGACCCTCTGCGGAAACTCGTGCGTCGACACCAGCAAAGATCCCCAGCACTGCGGGGGTTGCAGCCAGCCGGTGGGACCCAACCAGAAGTGCACGGCCGGCCAGCCCGATTGTCTGAACGGTTTCGCCAATTGCAACTCCCAGGCCGGAGACGGCTGTGAGATCGACCTGACCGCGAACCCGACCCATTGCGGTTCGTGCACCACGGTCTGCAAACCGGGTTCGGTCTGCTCGGGCTCGCTGTGTCAATGTGCGGCGTCGACCCCGAACGACTGCGGCAGCTCGTGCCGTGAGTGCTGCAGCGCGGCGAACTGCGCCGACTCCGATCCGTGCACCACCGAGAGCTGCGATGGCAACGGCAAGTGCGGCTCCGCCGGTTGTACGACCGGCAATCAGTGCTGTGCGGCTGGCTGTTTCCAGTGTTGCGTCGACACAGACTGCACTGGGGGCAAGGTCTGCAGCGGCAACCAATGCGTAACGCCGACGTGCACCGGCTCGGAGCTTCTGTGCGGCGGCTACTGCATCAACCCGAACACCGACCCCAAGAACTGCGGCGGTTGCGGGGGAGTGTGCGGGGTCGGTCGGTCTTGTGCGGCAGGAGTCTGCACGCCGCCGTGGGCTCCGGTGACCTCCGCCGGCGCGCCGAGCGCGCGCAGTCATGCCGCTTACGCCGCGCTCTCCAGCCCCGGGCGGGTGTTCATCTGGGGCGGGGTCGACGCGGTGCCAGACGTGCTCGACGACGGTGTGATCTACGATGTGACCACAGACTCGTTCGCCCCCATCGTGCAAGACCTGAACACACCCTCGCCCCGCATCCTTGCCTCGGCGGTGTGGACCGGCAATCGGGTCTTTGTCTGGGGCGGCGGCAACGGCTCGACGGATCTCTCCGACGGCGCGCTCTACGATCCGGCGCTGAAGTCTTGGCTGGCCGTCGCCAAGACGGGAGCCCCGAGCGGCCGACGCGCACCCATCTTGGTGTGGACCGGTTCCGAAGTGCTGGTGTGGGGCGGCTTCGATGCGAATGGCTCTGCGGTCGCCGGAACGTACCGCTACGACCCGCAGCAAAACAGCTGGAAACAAGCCGCCACGAGCGGGGCTCCCGCGCCGCGCGTGAGCGCCACAGTCGGCTGGAACGGCACCGACTTCTTGATTTACGGCGGCGACCTCGGCCCGAGCAACACCAACCAGACCTTCCGCTATCAACCCAGCACCGACGCCTGGACACAGCTCGCCAATGGGCCAAGTCAACGCCTGGGCGCGTTCGGCGACTGGGACGGCAACTACCTGATCGCGTGGGGTGGCCGCAAATCCACCGGTGGCTCCCCAACCACCTATGACGACGGCAAACGCTTGGACGGCTCGAGCTGGAGCAACCTGTCGACGACTTCACCGCCGGGCGCTCGTCTTTCACCCCAGCGCGAGGCCGGCTTCAGCGCGCGCGTGTCCAACGGAGTCACCCTCGTGCTCGGCGGCCTCTCGACCTCGGACACAGTGCTCAATGACGGAGGCATCTACCGATCGGGGACCAACGCTTGGACGCCAGTCGGTGCGTGGCCCTCGGGAGAGGACCATCTGTTTGCCGTCGGCGCCTTCGCGGCGGGTGAGTTCGTCGTGTGGGGCGGCATCAATGGCTCCAAAGTGACGGCGACCGGTGAACGCTTCCGACCGTGATTCTCAGCGCGCGATCGAGCGCCGGCTCGACTGGGGCGAGCTTGCGCCGCTCAAGCTGTCGGCACGGCACGCCGCCGACGGCGTGTACGCAGGCGGACATCGCAGCCCGCGGCGCGGGGCGGGCGTCGAGTTCGGTGGGCACCGCGCTTACGTACCCGGAGATGATCTGCGCTTCATCGACCGCCACGCCCTGATGCGGCACGGCCGGCTGCTGGTGCGACAGTTCGAGACCGAGACGGATCGCGCTCTGCGTCTGGTCGTCGATGCAACCACCTCGATGGGGTTCCGGAGCCGCGGTGCACCGGGAGCCAAGCTCGCTTACGCCGCGGTGGTGGCGGCGGCGCTCGCACGCATCGCCACCTCCGGCGGCGATCCCGTGGCCCTCGACTGGATTGGCGGCAAGGACTGCCAGCCGCTGCCTGCGCTCGGCGGCCGCGAGGCCTTCGAACGCGTCGTTGCTGCGCTCGAGAGCGCGGACCCGGGTGGAGACCTGTATCTCGATCCCGCAGCGGTCGAGCGGGCGTTCGCGCGGGTCGCGCGCTACGCCCGCCGCGGCGCCGTCGTCGTGCTCCTGACCGATCTGCTGGATCTCCCGGCCGGCACCCTCGAACGGTTCGCAGCGCTCTCGTCCCTCGGGCGCACGCTGATCGTCGTGCGAGTGCTCGACCCGCTCGAAGCGAGCTTCAGCTTCGACGGACCGGTCTCGCTCAGGGCAACCGAAGGCGACGTGCTAGTCGAGACCGACGCCAACCTGGTGCGCGAGACCTATCTGGAGCGGCTCGATAACCTGGCGCATGAATGGGACGAACGCCTGACCGCGACCGGCGGACGACTGGTGCGCGCAACGACCAGCGATGACCCGGTGACCACCGTGCGGGAGATCGTGCTCAGCGCCAAAGGGGGCGAACGATGAACTTCGTCGTCGGGCTCGCGCTCGCAGTCGGCGTGTTCGTGGTCGTGCCCTTCGTGGCGCACCTGCTGCGGCGGTCGCGGGCCGAAGAGCGCGAGTTTCCTCCAGCTCACCTGGTCCCGGTGGCAGAACCTGTGGCCCGACAGCGCAGTCGCCTGGAAGACCGCGCGCTGCTCGGTGTCCGCGCGTTGATGGTGCTCGCGCTCGCGTTGCTCGGAGCAACACCCTTGGTTCGTTGTTCGCGACTGTCGATCGCGCGCCAGACCGGCGGCTCCGTCGCGCTCGCCTTGATCATCGACGACTCGCTCAGCATGCGCGCCACCACCCCGTCAGGGAAGACGCGCTTCGAGCGGGCGATCCGCGGCGCCGGCGATCTGCTGGATGCCGCGCGCGAGGGCGACGCCGTGGCCATCGTGCTCGCGGGCGCTCCGGCGCGCCTCGCGCTGTCTGCCACCACCGACCTCGGGGCGGCTCGGCGTGCGCTCTCGGACCTGGCCGTCACCGATCGCTCGACGGACCTCGAAGCCGCCGTTCAGCTGGCTCGCTCGTCGGTGAAACAACTGCCACACGTGGATCGCAAGGTCGTGCTCTTCAGCGATTTTGCGGGGGCGGAGCTGCCCGAGGGTGAACCGCCGATCTGGGCGCCGCTCGACGAGCTCAGAAAACCCATCGACGACTGTGGTGTCGTCTCCGCCGAGAGCCGTGGGCGCCGCGTCACGGTGTCACTCGCGTGCTCGTCCGCACAGGCGGCCCGCGGCCGCTCCGTCGAGCTCGTGGTGGGCTCGTCCGACGCTCAACGCCGAGATGTCGACGCCGGCTCCAACGACCAACGCGCCAAGACCGGCGAGGTCGTGGCCAGCGCAAAGCTCGATGCAAGACCCGGCGAACAGACCCTGTCGCTGGAGCCTTCGATCGCGAGCGTCGGGCTGGACGCGCGGTTGTCGGGGCACGACGCCATCGGGAAGGACGACCTTGCTCCCGTCGCCCCGGAAACCGCGAGCCTCGGCCTGGTTGTGATCTCCGACCCGGCGACCGCGAGCGCCACGACCGGCGGTGCAACGGTGGTCGAGCAAGCTCTCGAAGCCCTGGCGCTGGACGTGAGTGTGCGTCCGATGTCGATGATGCCGGACGACGACAAGGAGCTCGCCGGCATCGCGGCTCTCGTGCTCGACGACCCGGCGGGCCTCGGCCCGGAGGCGCGAGCGGCGTTGGTCGCATGGCTCGAGCGGGGTGGCGTCGCGGGCGCGTGGCTCGGTCCTCGCGTCGAGAGTGTGCAGCTCGGCACCACGCTGGAGCCCTTTCTGCGGGGTGCGCTGTCTTGGGACACGACCAAAGCCAAGGGCGTCGATCCCGCCAGCCTTGCTTGGCTCGGAGCGCCCGCGAAGAGCCTCGCCGAGCTGTCACCTCGCGGGCGCGCTCGGCTCGACAGCGCGCTGCCGAATGGCGCGAAAATCATCGCGCGCTGGGACGACGGTCAAGCGTTCTTGGCGGAACAGACCCTGGGCCGCGGGCTCGTCTGGACGGTGACTCTTCCCACGTCGCCGGAGCAGAGCGACCTCGCGCTGCGTCCGGGGTTCCTCGCGTTGCTCGAGCACCTGGTCGAACAAGCCCAACGACGCGCCGGCCCGAAGCGAAGCATCGCCGGCACGCCGTGGGCATTCCCCGCCGCCGCCGAGGTCGAGGTGTCGGGACCGGATGGGCCCCTCAAATCCGAGAGCGCGGGTGAGCCCACACAACCACAGCGTGCGTTCGTGCCGGAGCAAGTCGGCCGATACCGCATCCGTCTGGACGGCACCGATGAACGCCGGATCGTCAGGCTGGACCCGAATGAGATCACCACGCTGCCGCGAGCGCCCGACGCGCAGAAAGATCGCGTGCTGACCGGTGGCGTCGAGAACGACGTCGATATCTCGTCCGAGGTCGCACTCTTGCTCCTCTTGCTGCTGGCGCTTGAGCTCGGCCTGCGCGCCGCGGGCCGCCTGAAACCCAAACGGGGCCGACGGAAAACAGACCCGCGGCCGCGCGTCGAACCCGTGTCGGACGGGTAGCTCCCGCGCGCACGGCGTGATAGTCCGAGGGCGCCATGCTGAAGCGCTGTGTGCTCGTTCTCGCCCTGGGGCTCTCGGGCTGTCATTCGCCTGGAATGTACGGCTACAGCCGCACCTACTCACCGCTCGATGCGGAAGAGTCGGCGACGAAGAGCGCCAAGGAGTACGACCCGGTCATGGCGCAGCGAGCGCCAGAAGAGTGGAAGGGCAAGGCGGTCTCGCTGTTTGGCGTGGTGAAGGCGCGCCATCCCGGCGCGGCTGGCCAGGCCGACCTGAGCTTGAGCGTGCGCACACTCGAGCCTCGGAACCTGTGTGACACCGGCGACGAGGACACCTGCCGCGTCACCGTCGGCGACCGCGAACACGCGGTAGTGCACGCGTTGGCCAAGCTGTCGGGTGACGACGACATCGGGAAGCTCAGCATCGGTGCGGGCTCGTTGGTCCGGGTCGTCGGCACCTTGAGCGACAGCGTCGACCCGAACGACGGCAGCCCCGTCGTGCGGGTCACCTTCGTGAGGCATTGGCCGCGCGACTTCTACGTCACGATTGCGGACCGTACCCACATGAGGCGTTGAAGCCACCGCAGGCGTGTGCCGGGCAACCGGCCAGCAGACCTGCCGTCGACTCGGGATGCCGCAGACACGATCGGCGCCTTTCCATCCCGGGGACTCGATGTCACGAAGCCGGGGTTTTCCCCGCGCTGCCCGGCTGTGCTAAACGAACCGGCCTGATGCGTGCCCAGGGACCCTTCCGCCGCCTCCCTCCCGGAGTGCTCGCCCTTGCGTTGGTGCTCGGCGCGGGCACCACGTCGACGCCCGCCAAAGCGACCGTCATCGAGAAGGTCGTCGCGGTGGTTGGTGAGCGTGCGATCTTGCTCAGTGACCTCAAGGATCGCGCGAAGCCATTCCTGCTCAAGATAAACCAAGAGATCCCGGCCGGGGCGCAGCGCAGCGCCGCCATCTCTCAGACCCACAAGAACGTGCTCGAGCGCATGGTCGACGAAGAGCTCCAGGCGCGCGCGGCCAATCGCTCCAAGATCATCGTGGACGCCAAGGAGGTCGACGAGGCCATCTCGCGCGTCGCGGCGCAAAACGGCCTGTCCATCGACAAGCTCATCTCGGAGGCCGGCAAGACCGGCCTGGACGAAAAACACTACCGCAGCGAGATCCGCCGCCAGGTCCTGGAGGCCAAACTCCTCAATCTGCGCGTGCAAGGTCGCATCCGTGTGACCGAAGAGGACGTCCGCACCATGTATCGGCGTCTGGTCATGGACGAGCGCAAGAAGCTCGCGTTCCGCGCCGCATGGATCCGCCTGGACGTAGCCGCGGGCGACAAGACGGCGGCCAAGGCCGCGCGCCGGCGCGCCGAGTCAGTGGTCCAGTCCGCCCGTTCGGGTTCCGACTTCGGCGCTCTGGCCCGGGAAAATTCCGACGACGCGGGCAGCCGCGGCAAGGGCGGCCTGCTCGGGCGCCTGAGGCCAGCACAGTTGGCGCCGCTGCTCGACGCCGCGCTCTTCAACCTCGAGCCAGGGCAGGTCGCCGGCCCGGTGCGCGTCGGAGATTCGTTCTTCGTGCTCAAGCTCATCGAGCGAGACGAGACCGAGCTCCCCAGCTTCGAAGAAGCAAAAAACGAGCTCGGAGAGCGAGTCTATCTCGAGAAGATGGGCAAGGCTCGGCGCTCTTGGGTCGAGGGCCTGCGGCGCCAGACCCACGTCGACATCCGGATGTGAGTCCCGCGCGTCAGGCCTTCGCGGCGCGTTTTCGTTGCGTCGAACCCCAGGGGTAGAGCTTCACCAGCTGCCAGCCCTTGGTGCGTGTGGCCTCGTCCAGATCTCCGGTCGATGCCGCGCGCAACGCAACCGCGAACTCCTCCACCCACCCGAAGCGGTCGTCGGGCTTCTTCGCGAGGGCGATGGCCAGCACCAGCTCGACCTCGACCGGGACCTTGGCCAACAACCCCGGCTGCTGCGGGTTCGTGTAGAGCACGTCGAGCAGCAGCGGCCCGATGTCTTCACCGGTGAAGGGCGGCTGCCCGGTGATGCCGCGATAAGCAATCGCCGCCAGGGCGTACAGGTCGGCCCGATGATCGACGGGTAGACCCTGGGCTTGCTCGGGCGGCATGTATTGCGGTGTGCCGACTGCGACCTCGCGGGTCAGTGCGGCTCCGCCCTGGATCTTGGAGAGCCCAAAGTCGAGCACTTTCCACTTCTGCGGCAGTGAATCCACCAGAAACAGGTTGGCGGGTTTGAGATCACGATGCACGACGCCGGCTTCACGCACCGCGGCCAGCGCGCGCGCAGCGTGCTCGACCATCGTCACCACGGTATCGAGCGGCAAGCTGGGCGTGCGTCGCAGGTACCACGCGAGGTCGTGCCCATCGAGCAGCTCCATCGCGATGAACGGCCCGCCGTAGGGCGTGTACCCGAGCTCGTAGACTTCCGCGACGTGTTCACTCGGCACCGATGCCGCCGCCTGCGCCTCGCGCATGAAACGCTGCACGTACTCCTTGTTCTCGACCATGTTGGGGTGAAGCAGCTTGAGCGCCACCCTGCGGTCGCTCTCGGTGTCCTTCGCCGCGTACACCTCACCCATGCCGCCGCGACCGATCACCTCCTCGATCTCGTATTTGCCCATCGCCTGGCCGGACATGTAACCCTCGCCCGTGCGCAGGGCCCAGTCGAGCTCGTTACGTGCCTCGTTCAAGAGTGCGTCGCGCTGTTTCAGAGTGCGGCGAACCTGCTGCGCGCCATCCATTGCAGTCTCGGTCGCGCGGCGGCTGCTGCGCGCCAGATAAAACGTCATGCCGAAGACGAGCTGCATCATCGCAACGCGGTACCAGCGCGACATCGGATCGGCGTGAGCGGCGGAGAACAGGCTCACGTCGGGGACGACACCGGCGGCGATGCCCGCGGAAATGCCCAGGTAGATCCCGGCCCCCGCCACGTAGACCGCCGCCGCGCTGCCCTTGCTGCTCGAGAGCCCGAAGAAATACAGACCGACGGTGAAGATGGCCGCCGCCGCCGAGAACGTGCCCAGGTAGTAGATCACCCCCACACCCAAGATCGCGTCCACGATGCCGATGCTCGCCATCAGCCGGGGTGTCCAGCTGGCGTCGTGGCGGAGCACGTACAAGGTGACCAAGGACAGCACCAGGATCACCCCTGCGAGCACCGAAGTGATCGCGCGCAGCCAATCGGCGCCAGGCAAGAACGGCAGCGCGGCCTCCAGCGCAACCATGATCACGGCCAGGCAGCGGAAGAAGACCCGCGCGCGCGTGGCCTCTTCCGCCTGCATGACCATGTCGATGGAGCGCAGCGAGCGCGCCGCTGGCGGCAGCGACGCCCGATTTGCCGACCTCACTGCTGCCGCTTGCTCCACCACCTTCAATCGCCCCGCGACCCTCTGCTCTTATCACGTGAGGCCGCCGCTTTTCCCGAATCGGCGACCCCACGCCCTGCCTCGGCGAGAAAGCGCGATTTCGGCGCGACCTTTGGCCCTCAGCGCACCCCACACAGGGCGTCGTAGATACGTCCCCGCGGTGTTCCACTGCCCACCAGGTGACGCGCGCTCTCCAGCTCTTCGCGAATCACGGCCTCGAATCGCTCGATGGGCTGAGCGCCCGTCAGTGACCGGCCGTTGACGAAGAACGCTGGTGTCCCGCTGACACCGAGCTTCTGCCCGAGGCGCGCGTCTCCGTCGATCTTCGGATCATGGCCGCGGCGTCGCGACGCTTCCAGCAGCTTCGTTGCATCGAGCCCGAGCTTCTGCGCCAAACCCTCGAGCGCTGGTTCGGTGAGATCTGCCTGAGACGCAAACAGTAGATCGTGAGCCTTCCAGAACTTGGTCGGACCACCGAGCTCGAACGCTTCGAGGGCGAAGGCAGCCGCCGGCCGCGCCTGGGTGTGGTGATCCAGCGGGAAGTTCTTCCATACGACGCGCAGATCGCCGCCGTGTTTTGCCAGGAGTGTGTCGAGCGTCGGCTGAACCCTTCGGCAGAACGGGCACTGGAACTCGGAGAACTCGACGATCGTCACCAGCGCGTCGGTCGCCCCACGCTCCGGCGAGCCGGCGACCGGCGGACAGGTGCGAGCCGCGACGTCGGCACCCAGCCCAATCAAGTTCTTGCGCACGCGGGTGGCGTAGAGCTCGGAGAGGGCCGTGCCCAGCGTGAGCACGCTGCGTGCCGACGTCAGCTCCTTCTCCACCACCCGTTTGAGGTCGTCGTAGCTGGAAAACCCCTCGACGCGGACACCGTTGACGAAGAAGGTCGGTGTCTCGCGCACGTCGAACAAACCTGCAAGCTGTAGATCCCTGCCGACCTCGTTGTCGGTGTCGGTCTGCGACAACCAGGTCTCGACCTGCGACTCCTGACCACCGGCACTGGTCACCCATTTGCCGAGCTCGACGCGATTGGCGTCCAGGCTACTCGCCGCCGCCTGGCCCATCAGTCGCCAGAAGGCGGTATCCCCCAGATCGCGGCGCACGCCGGCGGCCACCCTGGCTGCGTCCCGAGCCCGAGTGTGAATGGCGAGCGGCCGGTGACGAAATGCGAGCCGCACGTCGTTGGGAAACGCACGCAACAGTGACTCGAGCGCGCGCTGCGCTCGCCGTGTGTGAGGGCACTCCAGGTCACCGAACACGACGATGGTGACCAATGCCTTTTCACTGCCCCAGACCGGAACGTCCGCGGGAAGCGGCAGCGGCGACCCAAGGTCGGCACCGCTCACGACGCGCACACCGTTGCTCGGGAGCGGCGCGCTCGAATCGGGCTCGGCGCTCGCGGCTCCGGCGTCCTCGGCGGGCTCCTCCGGGTCGGGATCATCCGTCGGCCCCGGCACGGTCGGCGCTCGCGGCGACGGAATGCTGGGCACGACACCAGCATCGG
Source organism: Myxococcales bacterium (assembly GCA_016706225.1). Taxonomy (NCBI): domain Bacteria; kingdom Pseudomonadati; phylum Myxococcota; class Myxococcia; order Myxococcales; species Myxococcales bacterium. The sequence goes on along the minus strand of JADJKB010000015.1, from coordinate 5,767 downwards.
TGCCGGTCGCGGCGGTCGAGACCGGAGTCGGCGGTGTGCGCAGCATCGCGTACGCAAACAGCCCGCCCACGCCAGCGAGCATCAGTCCCACGCCCGCCAGAAGCGCCACGATCCAGCCTGCGTTGCCGCGCGCTCCTCGACCCGACGGCGGCATCGAGTCCATTCGCGGTGGCGGCGCGGGCGGCCGCGGCGCTGCTGCGGCTGCATTGGGGGACGGACCCTCCGCACCTGGGATTGGCGCGGGCGCGGCTGGGGCAGGCGGCGCAACCAGCGGAGCCGGCGCCCCCGCTGCCCATGGCGGCGAAGCCTCCGACGCACTCGGAGCGCTCGCCGGCGGCATGCCCTGAGGCGAATAATGCGGCACCAGCAGCGCCTCGGCGAGGCCCTGCGCAAAACCGATCAGGTCGTGAGGCCGCGCCACCGGGGAGCGCGCCACGGCTCTGGAGATCGCCGCCTCGACCGCGTCGCTCACATCGGTCCCGCACGCGCGCGGGGTCGGTCGCTCGTCGGCGGGCCCGAGCGCCCGCCCGATCACGAGCTCCGTCGCCAGCACGCCGAGGGCGTACACGTCCGCGGCCGGCGTGGGCGGTCCGGGTGTCGAGCTCTGCTGCTCCGGCGCGCGATACGCAAGCGGCGTCGTCGCGACCGATGCTCGATCTCCAACGAGTGCGCGCAGCATGGCGTCGAGCGCAAACCCCTCGATGCTCACACCCTCTGGACCGATGCGCAGCAACTCGGGCCGGAGCGCACCAAAGGCGATGCCTTGATCGTGGAGCGGCGCCAGTGCGGAAGCGATGGCAGTGATGGCATGGGCGATCGACGGGCGCGGGCGCGGAGGTTGTTGCAACCAGTCCGCCAGGCACTCGGAGTGACGCCGCTCGTAGACGACACTGAGCACGTTGCCCTCGATCGCGACTCCCAGCGGCTTGGCAATGCCCGGCGCCCCGATCCGGTAGCGGTCCTGATCACCGAGCAGCGGCGCTGGGTCACGCGATACGGGTGCCCCGAGTGGTAGCGCCACCCAGCTCACCTCGGTGCCATCCGCTGCGGCGGCACCGAGCGAAAGCCCTCCCGGCAGCTCCTCCGAAGACTCGATGCGGTACGTACCGAGCAGGGTTTCACCGACGATGGGCGGCACGGTCGACACCGTATCACCGCCTGCCAGTTTGGCAGCCCGAGTACTCAGCCGGACAGGCTGTCCGGGCGCCCTCCCCGCAAACCGCTGAATCCTCGTGTGGCGTCGGGTTTGCAGCGTGGCACGCTGTGTGCTCAAAGGGGCTCGACATGGCTTTCAGGCGATACCGGACGCTGGCGACGTGGCTCGGCTCGAGTGCCATCGCGCTCATGGCGAGCCTGATCACCGTGCCGGCGAGCGCGCAGACCGTCATCATTCAGAATACGGGCATCAAGCGTGTCGTCGGGCTGCGCGACAGCGCCAACAAACCGTACTGGGTCAGCCACTCGGACTGTGTCGCCGACGACGTGTTCACGTTCCCCGTCGACATGACGAGCTTCTCCGGAAAATCGTTGCAGGTGTGGGCAGGTCCCGAGTGCACCACGAAAACCAAGCGTGAGGGGTCTCAGATCGACTGCTGGAAGCTCTACGAGGCGTTCCCGCAAACGACGACGCTCAGCGTGAAGCTCCGCGCACAAGACATGGTGGCGCAGGAGAAACCAGGCGCGCCGGGCACGGGCACTTCGGCGGCTTGTGAGCGCACGGACATTGCGACCGAAGGCGTCGCCGTCGTGCTTCATTTCATGCTGCTAGACTCCAACAACGATCTCGCCGGAACCGAGGCCACGTTCGACTCAGGCTTCGACGTCATCGGTCCACCGGCGCCCACTTCGATCTCGGCAGGGATCGGCGAGAAACAGCTGATCGTCAGCTGGACGAATCCGATCGCGACTGATCTCGCCGGTTATCGTGTCTACTGTGACTCGGGCAACGGACCTGGCAGCGCTCCAGCCGCGGGCGGTGCCGCCGGTAGCTCTGGTGCCGCAGGTGCCGGCGCGACCGACGCGGGCAGCGACGCAGCCGCCGAGGCCAGCGCAACGGGTGGTGACTCGGGTCTCGAGGCCTCCGCAGGTGGGTCCGGCGGAACCTCGGGCAGCAGCGGCACCGGTGGCTCCGGAGGCGGCTCGGCGGGCAACCCCGACTGCCCCTCTGCTTCCCTGACTCCCGGGACGATTCCGAGCTCGGAATACCAGTGCGGCTCCACGTCCAGCAAGGTGTCCACCGAGGTTACGGCGACGAACCTCGCGAACGGCGTCAAGTACGCGGTCGCGGTGGCTGCAGTCGACACCCTCGGCAACTCGGGACCGCTGTCGAAGGTCGCGTGTGGCACGCCACAGCCCGTGGACGACTTCTTCGAGCTCTACCGCCGAGCAGGCGGCAAGGGCGGCGGCGGGTTCTGCGCCCTCGGTCAGAACCCGAGCCAGGCGACGCTGGCATTGTTCGGCGCCGCCCTGGCCGTTTCGCTGCTCAGGCGGCGGAGGCGGCTCGGATGAAATTGCGACTCGTTGTGGCGCTCACCCTCGCCGCGTCTTCTGCCAGCGCGCCTGCATTTGCCCAAGGCACCGACGAGCTCGGCCCCTACGGCGGCCTCGATCAGCGTCACCAGTACGAGTCACCCCAGAACGCCGCCTTCGAGCTGCGCTTCGGCCCCTACCGACCGGATGTCGACTCCGAGTTCGGTGGCGCCAAACCCTTCGACCAGACCTTCGGCAGTGACAATCGCTACCTGATCGGCATCGAGGTCGACTGGCAGGCGCTCCGGCTCCCGCACTTCGGCAGCTTCGGCCCGGGCATCGGCTGGGGTTACACCAAGTTCAGCGCCGACGCGCTGCTCGCCGACGGCAGCGGTAACCGCTCGGCGCAAGCGACGACCCTCAACATCATGCCGATGTATCTGGTCGGAGTGCTGCGCGTGGACGTGCTGGCCAAGGATACCTTCATTCCGCTGGTGCCCTACGCCAAGGCCGGCCTCGGCTACGCACTCTGGTGGTCCAGCGACGGCGACGGCACGGCCCACGGCGACGACGGCACCCTCGGCCGCGGCGCATCGTATGGCTACCAGTTCGCACTCGGTGGCATGTTGCTGCTCGACGCCATCGACCGCACCAGCGCGGTCGAGATGGACACCACGACCGGCGTCAACAACAGCTACTTCTTCATGGAATGGTACATGAGCAAGCTCGGCAGCGGCGACCAGATGCGCGTCGGCACCAACACCTGGATGCTGGGCCTCGCGCTGGAAATCTGAGCGGCCGCGCGGCTGGACCGCTGCTCAGCGTGCCTTGAGCAAGCGGTTGATGTGCTTGCGCTCCCACTCCATCGCGCGGTCGTAGTGGAGGAACTCGCGCTCGCGGCGCGCGAACTCGGCCGAGTGAACCAGCGCGCGCCCGCCCTCTTTCACGCTCGGAACCACGTGGTGCAGAAGCTCGTGGTAGACGATGTACGAGATGAAGTAGCGGGGCACCCACTCGCGATCGAGCACCGGGTGCACACGAATCAGTCGCTCTGTTGCGCTGTAACTTCCGAGCTTGATGGTCTTGCGGGGGCCATCCACCGGGTGGGTGTGACGCCCCCACGTGATGAGCACGTCCGGCGGGACCGACGAGCCCAGGTAGCGTTGGCTGACCTCGGTCAAGATGGTGTAGAGGTCGTGCACGCGACCCCGGGGGCGGAGCGGGCCACGGGCCGCCTGCACCGCTCGAATGCGGTGGGAGTTCGACTCGATGAACGCGCCGACGAGCTCGGAAGCATCACGCTCGCCGTCGACCACGTAGCGGACCAGGGCGTCGACCACACGCTCCGAGGCGTCGAGGAACATCATGTGGACGCGGACCTTGAGCACCCCGTTCACCTGGGTGCGCGTGACCATCCGCCGCCGGTTGTCCGTGACCGACAGCTGAACCACACCGCCGAAGGCCTGGTCGAGCCGACGCTCCAAGGCTTGGCGCGCCCCCTCGTGCACGAAGATCTGCGGACCGCCGCCGGTGAACCGGAGCGGCAGCTCGATCTGCTGCGGGTGCGGGATGCGCACCGCGGACGGCGCCATGCGCGGTGAGCGGCCCACCACCGGACGGCCCTTCGCGAGGCGCGCTGGCGCGGCGATCCACGGGAAGCTCACGGCACGACGGGCGGTCACAATGATCTCGGTATGGGGCGCGATCGGACGCGTCAAGGAACGACAATTTACGCCGTAATATCAGAGGCTTATGGCGACAGTTTTGCCCTGGCTGTGGAGCCACCCTAAGTGCCCGCGGAGCTTCGGGATCCCGGTCATCGAGCCGTCAACTAGGCCGCGAATCGCATCGATCCGTCCCCGGCTCTTCCGGAACTTATCAACGGGTTATCCACAGCCTGTGGAGGGGGTCCGGAGGATCCCGGACAGAGCTCAGCCGGCGCGACGCGGCCCGTACCGTCGCGCCGTCGCCGGCTGATTCTCTTCGAAGCTTCAGCTGGGGCGCTGCGCCGCGGGACGTTTCAGCCCAGCCGGCGGCAGCGCTTTCGAGCCCCCACCGTTCGGTGGCGGAGCCTTGTCTTCGGCCTTGGCATCGGCGGCGGGCGCCGCGGCACCCGCAGCTTCCGCAGCGACTCGCCGTTTCACGCCGTGCAGCTCGAGCACCTTCGTCTCGACCTCGGTGAGCAGTTTCGGGTGCTCCTCGAGATAGGTCCGCGCGGCGTCGCGCCCCTGGCCAATGCGCTCGGCGTCGACCGCGAACCAGGAGCCGCTCTTTTGCACGATGTTGGCGTCGGTGCCGAGATCCAGCACCTCACCCGAACGCGAGACACCAAACCCATAGAGGATGTCGAACTCACACTCGCGGAACGGCGCGGCCATCTTGTTCTTCACGACCTTGACCCGCGTGCGGTTTCCGACGACCTGCATGTCCTTGTCCTTGCCCGGCTGGGTGGACGCCTCTTTGATTGCGCCGATGCGACGCACGTCGAGCCGCACCGATGCGTAGAACTTGAGCGCGTTGCCACCGGAAGTCGTCTCCGGGCTGCCGAACATCACGCCAATTTTCATGCGGATCTGATTGGTGAAAAAGATGATGCACTGCGAGCGCGAGACCGAACCGGTGAGCTTGCGCAACGCCTGGCTCATGAGGCGCGCCTGCAGACCAACGTGGGAGTCGCCCATGTCACCCTCGATCTCGGCCTTTGGCACCAGCGCAGCCACCGAGTCGATGACCACCAGGTCGACGGCACCGGAGCGCACCAGCATGTCCGCGATCTCCAGCGCCTGCTCACCGTAGTCAGGCTGGCTCACCAGGAGCTCGTCGGTTTTCACGCCGAGCTTCTTGGCGTAGTTGATGTCGAGCGCGTGCTCGGCGTCGATGAACGCCGCCACACCGCCGAGGCGTTGAACGTTGGCGATGGCGTGCAGCGTGAGGGTCGTCTTACCGCTCGACTCCGGACCAAAGACCTCGATGATGCGGCCGCGCGGATAACCGCCGATGCCGAGCGCGATGTCGAGGCCGAGGGAGCCCGTCGGTACGACCGACACGTCGCCTCCGATGGTCTCGCCATCTTTGAGGCGCATGACCGCGCCCTTGCCGAACTCCTTCTCGACACTCGCAATCGCGATTTCGAGCGCCTTGCTCTTCTGCTTCTCGTCCAACATGTGCGCCTCCGACCCTGCTCACTTCGAACACACCCGCACCGGGGTCAAAGGCCATCTGACCCACCACCGAGCGGTCTCGGCACCTCGCCGAGCATCGATGTGTGACTGATACTGTGCGGCTGTTCAGATGTCAA
>JADJKB010000014.1 GCA_016706225.1 Myxococcales bacterium | reverse complement strand
CACGGAAGCCAACAAGGGCATGCTCCTGTTCGAGCTGCCTGCCCAACCGTCGGGGAGCAAGGTACGAATCGCGGGCACGCTGCGCCAGAAGCCCGGCCTGGTCATCTCCATTGGCGGAGACGCCAAGCGAGACGCGCCGAGGTGCGCGTCGATGCGGTTCTGGGCGGCAAGCTAGGCCAGGTGAAAGCGCGCGCACGTCTCTTCAGGGGACGAGCAGACCGACCCGTAGGCGCCGCGCACTTGCCCGAGCGCCTGACGCATCGCCAGAAACAGGCTCGCCGCGCCGGCGTCGAGCGCACGATTGATCAGATGCGCGACGATCTCGCCCCCGGTGTCGCTGGTGAGGCGCACGCCGCCCTTCTGCAGCTCTTGCTTCAGCCGAGCCGGCGTCCAGGTGTGCGCATAGGGCATTTGAACTGCCAAAACCCACCAAGCCGAGAGTACGCGCTCGACGGCTTCGGGTCGAGATCACCTCCCGCACCCCGACCCCCGGCGCCGATTGGGCTCGCCGGGCGCCGATTGGGCTCGCCGGGTCCTCTGCCGAGCTCGATCACCCTCGCCAAGCGCGCGCGACACACCTCCGCCCCCAGCGAAGTCGCCGGTCGCCTCACCCTCCCCGAACCCCATCCCCAATTGCTCGGGCACGCGGACGGGGACTCTCGCCGTGGGCGGCGCTCTCGATCCGAGGCCGTCCTCGTGCTCCGCAATCAGCCGCGTGATGGCCGCGCGCTCGTGGCGACCTCCGCCCACCTCATCGGGCCGGAGCAACGCGGGCACGTCTCGACATCGGCCGCGAACACGTGCGCCAGCAACCACGCCCACCGCTTCCGCCCGACCGGCGCATCGTCCTTCTCGCCGAGCAGCTCGGGCTGATCGCCTCCGAGCCGGAGGTGGCTTGTGACAGGCCGCATCCACGGGCGGCTTGGGCACGACGAGGGCCCGGCGCGATGAGTGGCTCGAGAGCACCCCGAAATACCGGAGCATGTGAAAGCGTGGAGGCGGCACGGCCGCCACCAACCGCGCAATCAGGTCGTGGGGCTCGAGCACCAGCGCGCGGGTGCCGTCCCGCCACACCTTCTTGAAGATGAGCTCGAGCCTGCCGTCCTGCCGGCGCTCGAGGCGGTCCTGCGCGATCGGAGGGCGCGTGATGTATTTAGCGAGCCGCTCCACTCGTCGCCGATCCGGCTGTCGATGACCTGCGCCGCATGCAAGTTGATGCCGCGCACCTCCGCGATGGGCGCATCCGTCGCGTCCGCGGCACGCGAGCGCTCGGGCAACTCCGCCGGCACGACCAACCGCAAGAGCGGCTTGCCTGCACGCTCACCGCTCACGCCAATGCCCTGAGCTGCCGCCGCGTAACACGCAGCCAGCCCCGGCTCGTCAAAGCAGAGCTCCGGCAGCTCCTGCTCACCGAGCTCGGGGTCGAGGCTCCGCCCGTGCGCTTTGAGGATGCTCTCGATGCGGGCCGCAGTGCGCGCTGCGACCTGCGCCACGTCCGCGTGCGTGGGCGCGTCGAGCTCCCGGAACTCGAGCGGCGCGCGCGGGTCGCCGTCCGCGTGCACGTACACGGAGGGCGGCAAGTGGACGGCCCAGCGGATGAGCGCCAAGCGTGAGCCCATGCTGCGCCTCGACAAGGTCGACCCCAAGAAGGTGCGCGTACTCGAGTTGTTCCGCACCGAACGCGCGCGACTGGTGCGAGAGGCGGTCGAATTCCGAGCCGGCGTCGAGGCGAAGGCGCTCGAGGCGCGTCCGATGCGCCGTTGGGCAGCGGGCCTCGGGCTCGCCGCCATGTTTGCGGTCGCCACTTGGGGCGCGACGCGCTTGGCCCACGCTGCTCCCTCGAGCGAGACGCCCGAGCTCGTCGTCTCGTTCAAGCTCGCCGGAAAGACCGCCGACAAGTGCCGAAAGCCGACCGAAGCCGAGCTCGCCAAGCTTCCCATGCATATGCGTCCGAAGCAGATCTGCGAGCGGCGTCGGAGCAATGTGCGCATGAAAGTGTTCGTCGATGGCGCCGAGCTGGTCGACAAGAGCTATGAGCCCCATGGCGTCTGGCACGACGGAAACAGCGTCGCGATCGAGCGCATCCCTTCGACACGGGGCGTGCACGACGTGCGCGTCGAGATCGGCGACACGCACGAGCTCGGCGAATACGATTATCGCGACGAACGCAAGCTGACCCTCGAGCCGCGCCGACGAGCCGTGGTGCTGTTCGACAAGCTCGATGGATTCCGCTGGTACGAGTGATCTAGCCGCGAGCGGAGACATTTCACGCACGCCGTGCGCAACGCGACGAACGCTGCGCACGATTCGCCCGAATCCGCGGGGCTTGGCAGCGAGAAACCGTTTTTTTTCGAGCGATGTCGAAAGATCTTCGCCTTGCTTCCGCTGCGGCGGATCATGTTCCCGATGCCCAAAGTGACCCGCAAGCCGCGTTCAAGGCGAGGCGCGGAGCCGAGGGGACGTGCGGCTCCCGTGAGCCAGACAGCGGAGTACGCGCTCCGAGCGATGGCCGTGCTCTCGAAAGCGGAGACGCCAGCGCTGCGAGCCAAAGACCTCTCCATCGCAACCCACGTGCCAGTGCACTACTTGTCCAAGGTGTTGCGAAGACTGGTGGCCGCCGGTCTGCTCGTCGCTCGCAAGGGACACGGCGGCGGTTTCGCATTGGCGCGGCCACCGCAGCGGATCAGCATCGGCGACATCCTCGCCTCCGTTGGTGGCGCGCCGGACACGACCCGCTGTGCTTTTGGCTGGGGCGACTGCGATGCGCGGCATCCGTGCCCCTTGCATCCGACCTGGTCGGCTCTCAACGACGCGCTCACGAGCTGGAGCAACGCGACGACGCTCGCAGATATCGGACCCACGCGTTTGCGTCGGCTTCGGAGTTGAATCGCTCGAGAGCGGCAACGCCCGGAGAGCGTTTCACGCGACGAACAGGGTCCGTCCCTCGAGCCCCGCGATTTCTCGCAGTGCGACGAGCCTCCTGATCATGAAACCTTCGGGAGTCGTTTCGAGCACTCCTTGGCGGTCCCAGCTCGTCATGGTTCGAATTGCGGTTTCGAAAGACGTCGAGACCAGATCGGCGAGCTCTCGTCGTGAGAGCGAAAGGGGGATGCAGGGCGTCCCGTCACTCATCTCGTCGCCGAACTGCTCGTACAGTTGCAGCAACAACGTTGCCAGGCGTGCTTCCACGGATCCGGCCGACAATACATCTACCTTCTCGTGCAATGCGCTGAGCTCGTGATGTACCGAGCAAGCGAGCGAGAGCGCGAGCCTCGGATTCGTGTCGACGGCAGCGAGCACTAGGCGACCGGGGATGGTGATCATCGTCGTTTGATTCGTGGCGGCGACGGCGTCCACCAAGTGCGCATCGCCACGAAGGAGCGCCAAGCTGCCCAGGGTCTGGGGCGCTCCAAACAGCCCGCAAATCGTCGAGCGTCCGGGCGGAGTAGGGCGGATCACCTTGATCAGCCCGCTCTTGATCAGCGTGAGTCCGCACGCGGGCTCTCCAGCGCGCCACGCTACGCCGTTGCGCGCCAACGTTCGAATGGTCGCAGCCTTCGCCATGCGGTCGAGCAGTGCCGGTTCGGCACCGCTCAGCGCGCTGGCTCGCTCGATGAATTGACGTAGAGCCATGCCTCGCTCGCCCCGTGCAAGGTCGGGGCCACGCCTCTGCCTCGGTTCGTTCGACAGCCTACCGTCCTCGCGGGGTCCCACGAGGCAGGACATTGCGCATCCGTTGCGCGCACGGACAGATGACTGTGCGGAAGTGCACGGGGCGTCGCAGTCATGCGTCGGGGTCGTTTTCGGACTGTTGGCACCATTCGAACCAGTCGTCCCCGAAGAGCTCCACCGGGTGCATGCTCCGTTCCGAGCCATTGCCGCAGCTGAGGTCGTGGGCCGGACAGAGCATCTCGCAGCCCCAGCACACTCGCTCGGGATGTGACGGTCTGAGTAACCTCGGGTCGGTCATGGAGCGGGGTTCGGAGATTGGCCGGCGTCGGCCGAGCGACATCCGACTTCGTGGCAGCTCACAAAGGCGATCGCGCACCAAGTAGCGGATCGAAACAGCATCGCGAACACCGTGCGCTCGGCGAAGGCGCTGCCGCCGAGGACGTGGACGCCGAACGCACCGAACACTGCAAGGGTCGCGAGCGCGAGCAAGAGCGCCAGGAACGCGGCCCAGCGTCGGGCGGACCAGAGACCCAACCCCGCCGCGATGTAGACGAAACCGGCGAAGAAATTGAAGTCGAGCACGAACGGCACCACCGGCTCGGCGGCTCTCCGGACCGCTGGGTCCAGCAGGGTGCGCCCCCCTGAGATCACGGTGATCACACCGAACGCGATTGCGAACACTGCGAGCGCGCGCAAGCTGCGGCTGACCTTCATGCAGTCCTCATCTCGTGGGAGTGCCGCGCTCCGTTGGCCCGAGTGCGGAGCTTGACGATGGCAATGGAGAGGGCGAAGGTGACCAACGTCAGCACGTTCAGCGTTCCACCCACTTGTCGCAGGTAGGGGGCGCCCGCCAGATCTGCCGCGATACGCAACGCGACCGAGCCGTGCAAGAGGGCCAGCGGCAAATAGAACAGGCGCGCGTACGGCAACTCCACGCGCAAGACCGCTGGCAAGATGATGGGTGCATGACCGAACACCATCGAGAACACGAAGCCGAGGAATAGCGCGTGGAGAGTGGCGTCGTAGAGCAGCCCGGCAGACAGCGGTGACAGCCAGAGCAGCATCACACCGGCGACCGCGAGCCACACGTAGCCCAAGAGCACGCTCGTCGCCGCGTAGCGCGGCAAGCCGGGGATGCGTACCGTCCTTCTGGCCACGTCGTGACGCACCAGCCACGCCACCAGCAACACGAAGCTTGCTCCCGTGAGCCGACCGCCGAGCTCGGGCTGGACCACGCTGAGCGCCGAGCCCACGCCGAGGGCGAGTACGACGACGCCGAGCGCCCGCACGGCTGACGCCGGCGGGGCGAGCATGCGGCTCAGCTCGAGACGCTCGCCGCCGATGGTCAGCACGAGGAAGGCCGCCCACAGCAGCACGACCCGCGCCACTGGGACGCCGAGAGCCCAGGCCAGGTTTCCCGTAGCAAAGGCCACGGCTCCGAAGAGCATCACCAGCGCGTGGACCGCGATCTGGCGCAGCGTCACGACCACGCTGGCCACGACGAACAAGCTGCTTCCGACCGCGAACGAGGCGGTTACGAGGCGAAAGTCAGCGCCAGCCAAGGCAGCGACGGCGCCGAGCCCAGTTGCGAGGGGTGCAGAATAGGCCCAGCGCTGATCCAGGGCGACGGCGCGCTCCAAGCCGATCAGCGTTCCGAGCACACCGCTGACCATCAGCCCGCCGTGGGCGGCGAGTGTGTTGGCGTTCGGCGGAGACAATGGAACCCCGATTCGTGCAAGTCCCGCCCAGGCACCGGCCACTAGCGACACGCCGGCGAGCACGAGCAGCGCCAGGCGTCCGCCGAAGCGCGAACGCTGGCTCAAGCGGTCTTCTGAATACGCACGCACCACACCTCCGGTCCGCGGTCGCGGTATTCCCAGTCGAACTGACCGGCGTGCTCCGCCTCGAACTGGTAGTAGAGGGGCTTCGGGTCGTGGTCGTTCACGAGCAGAAACGCCCGACCTACCGGCAGATTCTCGAACGTGCCGAAGATCAGCGGGTGGCGCTGTCTCGGCGGTATCTCGCGGACATCGACCACGGGTTCGTTGGTGTTTTCGGACATGTCTCCTCTTTCTGGCTTGGTGGGCTATTCGTCGAAGCCGAGCATTCGCCTCGCGGCTAGCGACATTCGATGTCGAGTCCACGGCGGTTGCCAGACCAAGCGAACCTCGACGGCGCGTCCGGGCAACACCGCTTCGACCGCCTCAGCTGCTTGTGATTGGATCAGGTCGCCGAGGGGGCAAGCAGGGGTCGTCATCGTCATCGTGACGATGGCGCGGCTCTCGTCGAGCATCAGGCCGTACACCAAGCCGAGATCGACGACATTGATCCCGACCTCGGGGTCGATCACCTCGCGCAGCGCATCGCGGACTTTCTCGGCGTCGGAGCCGGGCTCCACCGCGTCGGGAGCGGTCCCGATGTCGTCGGGCATCGGGCCCGCGTCGATGAAGTCACCGAACTCGTCGAACCGAATCATGTGACCGCTCGGCTCTGCGTGTGGCGAGGGTCCAGCATTCCTTCGGTAAAGCAGGTCCCGTACCAACGGCGTGAGCGAGCAAGTTCGGGCCGAGACCTCGTGGTTGCCTGTGGACCGAAGCTGGGATATGTTTCATAATGAAACAGCATGAAACGAGTGCCGCTCTCACCGCCCTGCCAAGCTCCCTTCGAGCGAGCGCCCAGGCTTTGCGCCGTTTGCCGCCTTGCTCCCGAGGCACCGGGCTTGCGGCGCTGCTCGAAGCTGGTGGCTGAGAGCGCGCCCATGCGCGCCCTGATGCTCCGAGCCGCGCCCATCGCGGCCAGCGACGCCCCGGTCATCATTCTGGGGGAGAGCGGCACGGGCAAGGAGATCCTCGCCCGGGCCCTGCACGCCAACAGTCCGAGAAAGAACAAGCCGTTCCTGGCCGTGAACGTCGCCGCGTTGCCCGCCGATCTCCTCGAGTCGGAGCTCTTCGGTCACGCGAAGGGTGCGTTCACCGGCGCCGGAGCGCCGAAGCGCGGGATGTTCGAGGCGGCCGACGGCGGCACGCTCTTGCTCGACGAGATCGCCGAGATGCCGCTGGGACTCCAGGCGAAGCTCTTGCGTGCGCTGCAAGACGGCGAGATCCGGCGGGTGGGTGACACCCACGCGTTCTCGGTGGACGTCCGAATCTTGTGCGCAACCAACCAGGATTTGCGCGCTGGCATCGCCGAGCGGCGCTTCCGCGAGGATCTCTACTACCGACTGAGAGTCTTCACGCTGACGCTGCCGGCCCTCCGCGCTCGGAAAGAGGACATCTTGCCGCTCGCACGGATGTTTCTGGAGCAAGAAGGTCACCAGGGGAGCTTTACCGTGCGCGCGCGGAGCGTCCTCGAAACCCACCCCTGGCCCGGAAACGTCCGGGAGCTCGCAAATGCGGTGAAGCACGGCGCCGTGCTCGCCGGGAATGGGGACGTCGATGTCGCGCACCTGCCCGAGGATGTGGTGAGCCCGTCGCCGCTGCGCGCTCATTCGACGATGATGCGAACTCTGGCCGAGGTGGAACGCGAGCACGTCGCGCGCGTGCTCGAGGCCTGCGGAGGCCGGCAAATCGACGCCGCGCGCGTCTTGGGCATCGGTCGCACGACGCTTTGGCGCAAGCTCAGCACGTTGGGGCTCGTGGCAGACGAGTAGGCCGACAGCTGCTCCGGCTCGGCTCAATCGAAGCCGAGCTGTGCTCGGCCTTGGGAGGAAATGCGGCTCGCAGTCCAGGGCGGATTCCACACGAGCCGGATACGGAGCTCGGAGTCGGGTCGCGCGCGCCGGATGGCCTCGCGAGCGCGACTCTTGATCAGCCCGCCCATGGGACAGGCCGGAGTGGTCATGGTCATCGTGACTTCAATGGCGTGCTCAGCGACGCGAATGCCGTAGATGAGCCCAAGATCGACGATGCTGATCCCGAGCTCGGGGTCGAGCACGGTCGTGAGCACCTCGAGAACCCGTGCTTCGGGCGTACCGGGAACCACGGCTTCGGTCGGCGTCCCGAAGTCGACGGGCTCGCGTGAGCGGGAGAAGAGACTACGGATTAGCAGGAGGAGGCTCATCGCGCGCGCTCAGAGCCGGAATTGCTCGTGACACCCCTGGCAACTGGACAACGCTTGTCCGAGCGCACGACCGGTGCCCGGGACGTCGTTCTTGGATGCCGCTTCGACCAGTTTCTCGAGATCGCCGTGAAAGGCCTCGTCGAGCTCGACGAAGCGCGCGATCTGGTCCGGATTTTTCGGCGGCTTGTAGCTGCCGGCCTTCAGCGCGGCGGCGGTCGCTTCCTTGGCCGCGTGCACTTTGTGCAGGCTCTCCGGGACCGTCGTGACCTTCCCGTTGGCGATGCCCGTGACCGTGTCGCGCATGGCATCGAGCAACAGACGCATCTCGTTCTGCACGGGGTTCAGCCCTGCGGGCACGGCCGAAGCCGCGGCGCCGTGGTCGTGCTGCGTCTCGTGGCAGGCTCCGAACACCGCCGCTGCGACGACGAGTGCTGCGAACATGCCCGAGGAGGGACGTCGTCGGGCTGCGGTGGGGTTTGTTCGAACGTGGAGCATGACGTCCACGCGAAGCATTCGCCGTGCCATCTCGAGACGGCGGTTCCCAGGTGCGCTAGCTTCGGAAGGCCCGAGATGCTGCTTTCCGAGCGACTGTCCGAGGACCACCGGCGTCTCGACGCCCTGCTCGAACGTGCCCTTCGCCCCGACGGCAGCATCGACCTCGAGGCATTCGCGAGCTTTCGCGCGGGGCTCTTGCGCCACATCGCCTGGGAAGAAAAGCTCGTGATGCCGCCGCTGCGGCAAGTCGAAAGAACATCGGAGCTCATCGGGCGCCTGCGGCACGATCATTCGGCGCTCGCCACGCTCTTGATACCGACTCCGCGTGCGGAGCTGATCAGGGGGATTCGCGCCATCCTCGTGGAGCACAACCGCCTCGAAGAGGAGCCAGGTGGACTGTACGAACAGGCCGATGCGACGGTCGGCGCCGGTGCGGGTGCCGTCCTGGAACGAATGAGCCGCCTCCAATCGCTGGCGGTCTCGCCGCATCGAGACGGACCGCAAATCGAGGCTCGGGTCGCCGACGTACTGGCAAGAGTTGGCTCGAGCCCCGGAGCGGTCCCCACCGCCTGACGTGTTTGTCCGCCGAATTACTCCCACCGAACGAGCGTTTGGGTGGAGGATCCCCGGCGCGTCATGTCGTTCAAGTCCGTCTTCATTGCCGTCTTCGTCGGAACGGCCGCCATCGTCGCGGCTCTCGTGATCAACGCCAAGCGACCACGCATCGAGACGTCACAGCCGACTGCGGCGTTGGTCGCTGCGACCGGCAAGTGTGCCGAGTGCCATTTGCACGAGACCGGTGCAGTCGTTCACCAATACGAACGCAGCCGGCATGCGCAGAAGGGTGTCAACTGCCTCGACTGTCACCGACCCGCGCCCGGGCAGAAGGCACTCGAGCACAAGGGGTTCACTCTCGCGCTGAAGATGACCGCCAAGAACTGTGCGGGCTGTCATGTCACCGAGTACGAGCAGTACGCGCGCAGCCGTCACGGCGGGGCGGCGTGGACCGCGGTGATGGGCAAAGAAGGAATGAGCACCGAGCAGGTTGCTCTAGTGGAGAAGTATCACCCCGGCACCGCGCTCCGCGACACGAACCCGCTAGTGAGCTTGGAAGGCAACGGCGCCGTCGCCAAGGGCTGCGGCAGCTGCCACGCGGTGGGCAAGCCCAACGAGGACGGATCCTTTGGCAGCTGCACGCAATGTCATTCGCGACACTCCGCTTCGGTCCAGCTCGCGCGTGAGCCGACGACTTGCGGGCAGTGCCACATGGGTCCCGATCACTCTCAGCTGGAGATCTACGAGGAGAGCAAGCACGGCGTGCTGTTTGCGGCCGAGAAATCGAGCTTCCGCCTGGACGCGGAGCCGAAGAAGTTGACCAGCGTCGACATGCCCGTGCCGACCTGCGCGACATGCCATATGAGTGGGCTCGAGGGTGCCAAGGTCACCCACGACGTTGGTTCGCGCTTGTCGTGGTATCTGTTCGCCGCCGTGAGCGAAAAGCGCCCGAGCTACGTCTCGGGTCAAGACGAGATGAAAGAGGTGTGCGAGAAGTGTCACGCCTCGAGCTCGGTAGAAGCGTACTACAGCGCTGCGGAAGTCGTCGTGCGCGCCACCAACGAGAAGGTGAAAAAGGCCAACGACCTGATGGCGGCCCTGGCGCGCGAAGGGCTCTTGACCAAAGCGCCGTTCGACCAGGAGATTGACTTCATCGCATTCGACCTCTGGCACTACTACGGTCGCACCACCAAGCACGGGGCGTTCATGGGTGGAGCCGACTTCGTGCAGTGGCACGGAAACTACGAGCTCTTGCATCAGACCGTGCTGCTGGAGAAAGCGGCAACCGAGCTTCGTGCGAGCGCCCGCGCCGCAGGCGCAGTCGACGGAGGAGGCAAGGCGGGTGACTGAACGAGCGCGCGCGCGCATCTCGCTTTCGCGGCTCGTCGAGCTGTTTGCGACGTTCAACCTCGGCTTTCTCGCGCTCGATGTCTGGCTCGCCCATGAGGCCAATGGATTCGCCAATGGCGACGAGTGGGCACCCGTAGTCTTCAGTGCGACGGCGCCCCTGCTCTTGGTGCCCGGCGTGCTGACCGGTTCGCACGGAACGGTCACTCGCCTGCTCGGGCTGATCGTGGGGTTCGGTGCGATCGTAGTTGGCGTGGCAGGAATGGTCTTCCACCTCGAGAGCGCGTTCTTCCAGCGCGAGACGCTGAGCGAGCTCGTGTACTCGGCGCCGTTCGTCGCGCCGCTCTCGTACGTGGGCGTCGGTCTCTTGCTCGTGCTCGGACGTCTGGAGCGCGAAGAGAGCGAAGCCTGGGGGCTCTGGGTCGTGTTCCTGGCGTTCGCCGGCTTCTCGGGCAATTTCGCGCTGACGTTGCTCGATCACGCGCAAAACGGCTTCTTCACGCGCACGGAGTGGATCGGGGTCGTGGCTGCTGCCTATGGAGCAGGCGCGCTCCTGCCGGTGGTCCTCGGCGAACGCGATCGGCCATACCTGAAGCTGACCGTCGTGATCATGGGCACCGAGGCGCTAGTCGGCGCGTTCGGCGCTTACCTGCACCTGGCGCGCGATCTCGCGGCGCCCGGGGTGACCCTGCACGACCGCTTGGTGTACGGCGCACCGGTGTTCGCGCCGCTGCTGTTCGCCGATCTGGCGCTGCTCGCGGTTCTCGGCTTGTGGCATCGATTCCCGCTCACGCGGGGCGGACCACAGCAGCTTGTCGGCCTGGCCAAGCTCGGCCGCTGAAGAAAGAGGCGGAGCTCTGCGCGAACACCGGCGTGTTGCGATCGCGCGCCAGCGACGGCCGCGCGTCAAGACGGATGACCGCCGCTGCTCAGTGCGCGTGCCGCGCGACCGCCCCGACCTCGGGCTTCACGCCGACCTCCCAGGCGCCTCGCGCGAAGCTCAGTGCGCGCGAACGTTGACGATTTCCGATTCCGGCGTTCCCTCGCGCTCGAGCGCAAACGGCAACCACTGCGTGTGGCGCTCTCCCGCAGGTCAATGATGCGCTGGGTGAGCCTCGCTGCGTTTCCGTAGTGGTACCAGCTCCGCACCGGCGAGCCGCGCGCCTTCCACCAACGACGACAGCTTTTGCCAAGCGACGTCGGCCTCGAGGCGCGGGAAAGGCCCGAACGCATGGAAGCCACTATCGGTCCCAGCGATCAGGTCGAGGGCGCCCATGGAGCGCGCGAAGCGTAAAATGCGCTCGGCGACGAGCTCCGGATGCTCGACGTAGACCGACGTGGTGTCGATGACACCCGGGATCAAGATCTTGCTGTGGCGCAGCGGCATGTCACCCCAGACCTGCCACTCGTGCTCGTGCCGGGGGTTGGCTGCCGCGAAGGCAATGCCCGCTGGACGCGCGCGCAGCACGCTTTGGATGATGTCGCGCAGCGGCAAATCGCGTTGATGGGGCGCTGCATAGTTGCCCCAACACAAGCTCAGCCGGGCGCGCGACGGAGGAATCCCACGCAGGGCATGGTTCAGTGCTGTGACGTGGAGCTCGGTTCTGCGCTGAATCTCGCCACCGCTCGGCGGCTCCGGTCCGACGTGCCCCAAGAGGGCAAGGTCCGAGCAGTCGACCTGCAAGATGAACCCTGCGCGGTGGATTGCCGAGTATTCCTCGTGCAGCGCATCGGCGAGCGCCGTCAGGTAGAGAGCGCTCGAGGGGTAGAAGTGGTTTTCGTGAAGCAAGGCAACGAGCCCTGGCGAATCGCTGCACAGGAAGGCCTCGTCGACTGGTTTGGTGCTGAGCGCAGCGCGCAAGTTCGTGATGTCACGCTGAACGTGGGCGAGGCCTTTGTAGCGCACCTCTCCGACGCAGGCGGGAACGTCAGGCCCTTCGGGCGGAAGGAGCTCGCGAAGGGCCTTGCCATCGGCAACGTGCGGGAATTTGCCGACGCCGTCGAAGCCTACGAAGCGCTCACGCAGCCAAAGCGAGCGGTCAACGCGGCTCAGGTCACCGTCGTTGACGATTTGGATCCCACACTCGCGCTGGCGCTCCACCGTAACTTTCACCGCGCGGGCCAGCACCGCGTCGTCCGGTGCTGCGGCGCGACGGGCCTCCATGTGCGTGACTAGCTCGGGCGGGACCGGTAGGCCGCCGCCGTGAGTCGTGAGGATCGTGCAAGCGCTCCGGATCATCCTACGCACCCGACTCAAGCGCACCACCTAGCGCCCGCACTGTCGAGCGCAAAGCATGCGGAATCCGGCGGCTCCGACGGGCACACCGGTCACACTGCGTCACTCGGCTGCGACGCTCGAACGCGCTTCACAGATCTGCGCAAGCGTCGTGACCAGCGGCAGACCTTCGAGCGCTTTTCTGAGCGAGTTCTGCTCGGCGTGCCGCGCCAAGTCGCCGAGTGTGACCACGCCCAACGGCTGCCCGCTCTGATCCAACACGGGCACGCGCCGTATCTGGTTTTGGCGCATGAGCGCCTCGACGGTTCTGACCGAGTCACCCGGGGAGACCGAGACGACGTCGCGGGACATCGCGCTCGCGACGGTTCCCGACGCAAGCGAGACGCCCTGGGTGTACGCAGCCATGCAGATGTCGCGGTCGGTGATGACCCCGACGACGCTGCCGCAGTCGTCCACCACCGGCAGAAACCCCGTGTCGTTTTCCCACATGATGCGCGCCGCGTCGTTCAGCGCGTGGTCGATGGAGCAGCAGTGGGGCTGGCGTGTCATGACCTCGCGAGCTTGCATGGTTCATCCTTTCCGAGCGTCAGTTGGCGCGGCGTGAGGCACTCGCCGTGCCAACGGGCACGCTCGGTAGGTCGCGCAGTGTTCCGCGAGGGAGTTGCTGCTGTGCCCGCTCCATGGACGGGGCTCGAACGCGTGTCCAGGCGTAAGCGATGCAGCCAAGGCACGGCTGCGCGCTGTGATTGCGCAGCTCAGCCACGCGTGGGCAGTCAGCGGGCGCCCAGTCGGCCAGTGCGCTCTCGCGCTTACTTGGCCTTGATTTCGCCGCAGCCGATCCGGCCGCCGGCGTTGCCCGTGGGCTGACCGCCGTCGTCCTTCTTCTGGTGCACGATCACTCCGCGGTCGAGGAACGAGTGCTTGTCACCGGGGATCAAGTTCGCGCCTTTGACGACCATGTCGATCTTGCCTTCGCCGTTCTTGCCCACGTCGAGGTTGCCGAGATCTCCGAGGTGCCGCTCGTCCCCGGGGGGCATCCCGTGCTTGTGCCCGTCGGGGTTGAAGTGATCACCCGCGCTCTTGGCGTCGGGGGCGCTGCAGTCGGCTTTCTCGTGGATGTGCGCACCGTGGTGACCGGGCGGCGCGTTCTTGACCATCAAGCTGACCTTCACGCCGTCATCGACCTGCTCGAGGGTCAGCGTGCCTGTCAGCTTCGAGCCGCTTCGCCCTTCGATCGCGATCTCGAGGGGCCCCTTGAGCGCGGCGGGCGCTTCTTCCTTCTTCTCCTCTGCCTTCTTCTCGTCGGCCTTTTCGCCGTCCGCAGCCTCGTCGGCCTTCTTCTCCTCGGCGGCGGGCGGCGTCGGCTCGGGGTTGGCGGGCGGAGCGGCTTTCGAGCCGCCACAGGCGACGAGCAGGAGCGACGGAACGAGTGCGACCAGCCAACGAGCACGAATCATGGGGCGACCTCCGATGGAGTAGGCCATGTGAGTAGTGACGTTTGGGCAGATTCGCAAGGTGCGCTCGAATTCGCCCCGTTGCGCCCCGATCTGGCAGATCGCGTCCGCTCGGGTTTGCGGCGCCGACCCACGGCTCAGTGCAGCTCGGTCAGGCACTTGCCGCACGCGTAGAAGAACGCCGCCGCCGGCAGGCGCGCGGAAAGCCCTGCAATGAACAGCTCGCTTTGCTCGCCGCCCAAGCTCCGATGGGTGATCCCGGCGAACACACCGAAGCCCACCTCGCCGTGGGCGGCGTAGGCCGCGAGCTCGCCGCGACGGCCGTCGACGTCCGCTCCGCTGAAGAACCCCGTGAGCTCGCCCGACGCGGCTAGCGTGTAGGCCCAGCCGGGTGCGCCGTCGCGGGTGTCGTCGAACAACATCTCGCCGATGTTGCGCAAGCCGACCCGTGTGTGAAAGCGCTCGAGGTGAAGCGGATACACGCCTAGCTCCGCGATCGGCCCGTGCACGGTGCGCCCGTCCTGGCGCAAATCGAGGCGGTACCCGGCTCCGAAGTCCACGGCTCGTGAGGATTGGGACTCGAAGAGCTGCTGCGGGTCGAGTGTGCCGCGGAGCACCGTCTCGCGATCTGCGGAGGTAGTCGGCGTCGACGCGCGCCCGTCCGTGCCGCCGGAGAGCGAGACCTGGCTGGGCGGCAACGCGCCCGGCACGCAAGCGCCGGAAAAGAGCATCGACAGGGCGCCTGCGACCAGTGGACGCGGCGAAAGCATCTAGGGTGCACGTGCAAGCGTCGGACCGCAGGCGGCGTCGGGCAATCGGCTGTCTTCTTGGCTGCGCATAGGGCATTTGAACTGCCAAAACCCACCAAGCCGAGAGTACGCGCTCGACGGCTTCGGGTCGAGATCACCTCCGCACCCCGACCCCCGGCGCCGATTGGGCTCGCCGGGCGCCGATTGGGCTCGCCGGGTCCTCTGCCGAGCTCGATCACCCTCGCCAAGCGCGCGACACACACCTCCGCCCCAGCGAAGTCGCCGGTCGCCTCACCCCCTCCCGAACCCCATCCCCAATTGCTCGGGCACGCGGACGGGGACTCCGCCGTGGGCGGCGCTCTCGATCCGAGGCCGTCCTCGTGCTCCGCAATCAGCCGCGTGATGGCCGCGCGGACTCGTGGCGACCTCCGCCCACCTCATCGGGCCGGAGCAACGCGGGCACGTCTCGACATCGGCCGCGAACACGTGCGCCAGCAACCACGCCCACCGCTTCCGCCCGACCGGCGCATCGTCCTTCTCGCCGAGCAGCTCGAGCTGATCGCCTCGAGCCGGAGGTGGCTTGTGACAGGCCGCATCCACGGGCGGCTTGGGCACGACGAGGGGCCGGCGCGATGAGTGGCTCGAGAGCACCCCGAAATACCGGAGCATGTGAAAGCGTGAGGCGGCACGGCCGCCACCAACCGCGCAATCAGGTCGTGGGGCTCGAGCACCAGCGCGCGGGTGCCGTCCCGCCACCTTTCTTGAAGATGAGCTCGAGCCTGCCGTCCTGCCGGCGCTCGAGGCGGTCCTGCGCGATCGGAGGGCGCGTGATGTATTTAGCGAGCCGCTCCACTCGTCGCCGATCTCGGCCGTCGATGACCTGCGCCGCATGCAAGTTGATGCCGCGCACCTCCGCGATGGGCGCATCCGTCGCGTCCGCGGCACGCGAGCGCTCGGGCAACTCCGCCGGCACGACCAACCGCAAGAGCGGCTTGCCTGCACGCTCACCGCTCACGCCAATGCCCTGAGCTGCCGCCGCGTAACACGCAGCCAGCCCCGGCTCGTCAAAGCAGAGCTCCGGCAGCTCCTGCTCACCGAGTGCACCGCGGTGTCGGCCATCCGGCGGCCCAAACAGGATGGACAGAACCCGCGCTTCTTGCAACTGAGCGCGACGAGCTCGGAGTACCCGCAGTCACGACACACAAGGTGCAGGCAGCCGTGCTCCAGCTGCCCGCAGCGCAGGTAGGCCTCGAACTCTTTCACCACGAAGCGCGGCAGGCCGCCGTGCTCGTCCGCGCGCTCGAGGAACGCCGGCCAGTGCTCCGCCACTGTCTGGTAGAGCAGCGTGCTCTCCGGTCGATGCCGGACGCGCGAGGGCTCGGGACGGGTGTGTGCGGGGTGGCCCACACGACGGCGCTATGGCCAGCGGCGTGCCACCCCGGAAGGCCGATGTTTCCTCGCAAATGCGCGGACTCCGGGTGGCGAACCGGCGGCCGCCGGCGGCGATCGCCACCCGCCGCGACCCGCCGCGCCCGAGCTCCCTCCGCGATCACCCAAGCCCGCGCCAACAAGTCCGGCGCTCAGGCCCTTCCGCTTCGCTGCGGCCAGGCACCGCCGCGCCTCCGCCTCGTCCTCGATCTTCCGGCCGCTGCGCGAACGCAGCGGAGAGGCTGAAGAACACCGGCAGGCTTCGCTCGAACGGGTAATCCGTCAGCCTGACACCTGGACGCCGGCTCGGCTGAAGCAAGAGCTGCAGAAGGGCGGCGTGCGCCTCACCAGCGACACCGGGGGCGAGATCGTCGGCATACCCATGCCGGGGAAGCCCATGCCGGGCATGCCCATGCCGGGCATGCCCATGCCGGGCATGCCGGGGAAGCCCATGCCGGGCATACCCATGCCGGGCATGCCGCCGCCCTTCATCGCCTTCTTGAGCTGGCGCGCAGCGGCGATGTTCTTCATGCCCGGGATGCGCCCGAGCATGCCCATGTCGCCCATGCCGCCCATGCCGCCCATCATCTGCTTCATGAACAGGAACTTCTGGATCAGCTCGGTCACACCCTGCTCGGGCTGAGCCGAACCCTTGGCGATGCGCTTCACGCGGCCCGGCTCGCGGATCAGCGTGTGGGGGTCCTTGCGCTCCTGCAGCGTCATCGACTGAATCATGGCCTGGATGCGGATCAGCTCCTTGTCGTCCAGGTTCGTGCCGGGCGGGATCATGCCGCCCATGCCCGGGATCTTCTCGACCAGGTCCTTCAGCGATCCCATCTGCTGGATCATCCGCACCTGGTTCAGGAAGTCCTCGAGCGTGAACTCGCCCTGCATCATGCGCAGGGCGTCTTCTTCGGCCTTTTTCTGATCGACGACCCCTTCGAAGTCCTGGATCAGCCCCACCACGTCGCCCATGCCGAGCACGCGGCTCGCCATGCCTTCGGGGCGGAAAGGCTCGAGCTTGTCCAGCGTCTCGCCGACGCCCGAAAAGACGATGGGCGCGCCGGTGACCTCGCGCACGCTGAGCGCGGCGCCACCGCGGGCGTCGCCGTCGAGCTTGGTGAGGACGACTCCGGTGATGCCCAGGCGCTCGTTGAACGACTTCGCGGTCTGCACCGCGTCTTGGCCGATCATGGCGTCGACGACCAGGTAGATGTTCCCCGGCTGGATGGCGCTCTTGATCGCCGCCAGCTCCTGCATCAGCGGCTCGTCGATGGCGAGGCGGCCGGCGGTGTCGTAGATGACCACGTCGCGTCCGAGCTTCTTCGCCTCGGCGTCGGCTTGCGTGCAGATGTCGAGCGGGGTGGCCCCGGCGATGTTGAAGACCGGGATGCCGATCTGATCGCCCAGCACCTTCAGCTGCTCGACGGCGGCGGGGCGCTGCATGTCGGCCGCCACCAGCATCGGCTTCTTGTCTTGCTTCTCGAACCAGCGGGCCAGCTTGGCCGCGGTGGTCGTCTTGCCGGAGCCCTGCAGGCCCACCATCATCACGGCGGTGCGCTGTCCCTTGTCCGACCAGGCGACGGGCTCCGCGTCGCTCTGCATCATCTCGATCAGCTCGTCGTGGCAAACCTTGACGAACTGATCCTCGGCGCTGACACGGATGGTCTCGCCGCCGTGCTTCACCCGGGTCTGCACCGTCTGCCCGACGGCCTTCTGCTCGACGCGCGAGAGGAAGCGCTTGACGACGCCGATCTCGACGTCCGCCTCCAGGAGCGACAGGCGCACCTCGTTGAGTGCGGGCTTGATGTTGTTCTCGTTCAGCTCGGCGAGCCCAGCGAGACGATTCTTGGCTTCTCGAAAGCCTTTGGTGAGCGCTTCGAACACGGTGGAGCGAGCGTCTTAGCACAGCTCCGGCGGCGCCAAGAGAGCAGGGAAAATGCCGCTAATGCCCCGGGTTGCCCCGCGCCGCGCTCGGCAGCCCAGTTGACTGGGCGGGGCCCTTGGCACATAGCTCCGGCGTGCGCCGCTTCGTCGCGTCCGTCGTCCTTCTGACGCTGGTCGCGCTGTCCGCGGTGCCCCTGCGCCTGCCGGCCTGGTTCGACTCGCTGTGGCAGTCGAGCACGCTCTCCGAACAGGCACCGAAGGACTCCGGGGTCTGTGACGCACACCGTGCGGCGCCGCTTCGGGTCGCGCCGCCGCCGCTCCGGGCGGAGCTCGCTTGCCTCCCACCTCCGACTCCGGGCTGGCCGCTCGCGAGGCGGGTCCAGGGCTTCGGGAGCAGCCAGCTCTCACCCAGAGCGTGGCTCATGGACCAGCGCGAATCGATCCGGCGCGTGTGCCGGCGCGTGGCCCCGCCGGACTCGGCGCCGCATCCCTCGAGCGCCTGAGTCGATTCCAAAGCCGCGTTCTGCCCGAGCTCGCTCGGGCACGCACGCTCTCGCGTCGTCGCGCTGCGACGAACGTTCGATGCCGATCCTCATCTCGTTCCCGGAGGCTCGTTCATGAGCACGGAAGACAATTCCGAGCCCAAAGGCTCGAAGCTCGCTGACCTTTTGTGGGTGCTGATCCCAATGAGACTGATCCTCTTGAAACTCGCAGCCCTGTTCGGCTTGACGCCCTGAAGGGCGGCTCGGCGCGGGGCGAACGCGACGAAACACGCTGCTCGCCCCGCCGCCGCGCTCCTGGTATTGGGAAAACGGACGCTCGATGACTCACCGCTTCCCGACTGTGCTGCAACGTCTCGGAGAGCTGCAGGCCAGGCGTCCCTGGCTGTTCATCGCGATCGCCGTGGTGAGCCTCCTGCCTGCGGCTTGGTCCACCCTGGGCTTGGGCTTCAAGTCGGACTTCGCCGAGCTGCTCCCCGACAACAAGCCCAGCGTGATCGAGATGCGTCGGGTCTCGCAGCGCCTGGCCGGCGTTTCGACGCTGTCGATCGTCGCCGAGGTGCCGAAGGCGAACCCCGAGGGCCTGAAGCGTTTCGTGGATCAGCTCGTGCCTCGGCTCACGGCGCTCGGACCCGAGCGGGTGGGCGCGGTGGACTACGGCGTGCAGGACGCCCGGGCTTTCTTCGAGAAGAACAAGCTCTTCTACGCCGCCTACGACGACCTCAAGCAGGCGCACGACGAGGTGGTCGAGCGCTACGACTACGAGATCGCGAAGAAGCAGGGGACGCTCCTCGACGACGACGAGACGGAGGCGCCGCCGCCGCTCACGGCGGACGACATCGAGAAGCGGCTGACCCCCAAGAAGAAGGACGAAAAACCGGTCAAGGACGCGCCGCCTTATCGGGACAACTACTACATGAACGCCGACGGCACCCACGTCGCGGTCATCGTGCGAACGCCCGCCTCGGGCAAGAAGGCGACCACCGAGCTCAAGGCGGCCGTCGCCGCGGCGGTGGCCGACACGAACCCCAGGGCCATCGATGCCACGATGGAGGTTCACTACACCGGCGACCTCATCACCAGCGGCGAGGAATACGACGCCATCGTCAACGACCTGAGCCACGTGGGCGGCTGGGGTGTGGCGGGCGTGCTGGTCAGCGTGCTGCTGTTTTTCCTGCGCATCCGCACGGTGGTGGTGATGGGCGCGACGATTCTCGTGGCCCTGCTGTGGACCTTCGGGCTCACGCGTTTCACCATCGGCTACCTGAACAGCTCCACCGGTTTCCTGGTGAGCATCATCGCGGGCAATGGCATCAACTACGGCATCATGTACATGGCGCGTTACATCGAGGCGCGCCGTGACCAGCACCTGAGCGTGCCCGAGGCGCTCCTGATCGCGCACAAGGACTCCTGGGTGCCCACGCTGTCGGCCGCGGGCACGGCTTGCCTGGCCTACGGCTCTCTCATCGTCACCGACTTCCGCGGCTTCAAGCACTTCGGCATCATCGGTGGCTACGGCATGTTGCTGTGCTGGCTGGCCACGTACCTGTTCCTGCCGGCGCTCCTGGCCGCCAGCGAGGGGATCTCGCCGATGTTCAAGCCGAGCGAGAGCACCCGGCTGACCCGGGCGCGCGGCTATTACGGCGTCGCCTTCGCCAAGCTGGCGCGTTTCGCGCCGCGCACGCTGAGCGCCATCGGCGTGGTCCTGGGCATCGCCTCCGTCGCGCTCTCCGCGATGTACCTGTCGCGCGACCCGATGGAATACGACATGGCCAACGTGCGGAACGAGCGCAAGGACCGCACCGCCGCTGGCGAGACGAGCAAGAAGGTGGACCGCGCCGTCGGTCGCATGGGTCAGGACGGCATGGCGATCATGACGGATCGCCTGGACCAGGTGCCGATGCTCAAGGCCGAGCTCGACAAGCGCCACGCCGCCGCGCCGGAGGGCAAGAAGCCCTTCGAGAAGGTGGTCACCGTCTACTCGCTCTTGCCCGATCGGCAAGACGAGAAGCTCCCGCTCATCGAGACCATCCGCGATCGCGTCGAGCGCGCCCGCAAGCACGGCGTCATCAACGACGCGGACTGGCAGAAGCTCGAGCCGCACATGCCCAAGGGACAGCTCAAAGCCATCGGCATCGCGGACCTGCCGGAGCAAGTGGCGCGGCCGTTCACCGAGAAGAACGGCACTCGGGGCAACATCGTGTACATCGTGCCGCGCTCCGGCGAGAGCGTCTGGGACGCCCATTACCTGATGCGCTGGGCCGACAGCTTCCGCGAGACGAAGCTGCCCACCGGCGAGGTCATCCGGGGCTCGGGGCGTGCCGTGATCTTCGCGGACATGATCAAGACCGTGGGTGAAGACGCGCCCAAGGCCATCGCCGTTTCGGCCCTCGGCTCCATCGCGATCATCCTGGTGGCGTTCGGTATCCAGCGGGCGGCCTGGGGCGTGTTCTTACCCTGGGTGCTGGGCATCACGGGCCTCCTGGCCTTCATGTACCTGAAGAAGATCCAGCTCAACTTCCTGAACTTCGTGACGCTGCCGATCACCATCGGCATTGCCGCGGAATACGCCCACAACCTGATGCAGCGTTACCGCATAGAGGGCCCGGACAAGCTCTACGGCGTGGTCGTCGAGACTGGGGGCGCGGTCGTGCTCTGCTCGCTGACCACCACCATCGGGTACCTGGCCCTGATGCTGTCCATCAACCGCGGCATCGTGAGCTTCGGTCTCGCGGCGTCAGTCGGCGAGATCATCTGCGTGCTGGCCGCGGTGCTGTTCTTGCCGGCGTTCTTGTTCATGTTGCAGCGCGGAGCCAAGCGCCGGGAGGGGTGAGCATGGCGGTAATCTTCGTGGGCGGGGCGATGGGCGGGATGATCCGGCTCGCCTGCCCTCACTGTGGCGAGATCCAGGCGCGGGGCCGCAAGCCCAAGGGCAGCGTGTACGCGTGCCGGAAGTGCCGGAGGCGGTTCACGCGCGAAGAAGGCGAAGCGGCGGCGGCGAAGAAGAAGCGGCGCTGAGGTAGGGAGCGGTGCGCATAGGGCATTTGAACTGCCAAAACCCACCAAGCCGAGAGTACGCGCTCGACGGCTTCGGGTCGAGATCACCTCCCGCACCCCGACCCCCGGCGCCGATTGGGCTCGCCGGGCGCCGATTGGGCTCGCCGGGTCCTCTGCCGAGCTCGATCACCCTCGCCAAGCGCGCGCGACACACACCTCCGCCCCCAGCGAAGTCGCCGGTCGCCTCACCCCTCCCCGAACCCCATCCCCAATTGCTCGGGCACGCGGACGGGGACTCTCGCCGTGGGCGGCGCTCTCGATCCGAGGCCGTCCTCGTGCTCCGCAATCAGCCGCGTGATGGCCGCGCGACTCGTGGCGACCTCCGCCCACCTCATCGGGCCGGAGCAACGCGGGCACGTCTCGACATCGGCCGCGAACACGTGCGCCAGCAACCACGCCCACCGCTTCCGCCCGACCGGCGCATCGTCCTTCTCGCCGAGCAGCTCGAGCTGATCGCCTCGAGCCGGAGGTGGCTTGTGACAGGCCGCATCCACGGGCGGCTTGGGCACGACGAGGGCCCGGCGCGATGAGTGGCTCGAGAGCACCCCGAAATACCGGAGCATGTGAAAGCGTGGAGGCGGCACGGCCGCCACCAACCGCGCAATCAGGTCGTGGGGCTCGAGCACCAGCGCGCGGGTGCCGTCCCGCCACACCTTCTTGAAGATGAGCTCGAGCCTGCCGTCCTGCCGGCGCTCGAGGCGGTCCTGCGCGATCGGAGGGCGCGTGATGTATTTAGCGAGCCGCTCCACTCGTCGCCGATCTCGGCCGTCGATGACCTGCGCCGCATGCAAGTTGATGCCGCGCACCTCCGCGATGGGCGCATCCGTCGCGTCCGCGGCACGCGAGCGCTCGGGCAACTCCGCCGGCACGACCAACCGCAAGAGCGGCTTGCCTGCACGCTCACCGCTCACGCCAATGCCCTGAGCTGCCGCCGCGTAACACGCAGCCAGCCCCGGCTCGTCAAAGCAGAGCTCCGGCAGCTCCTGCTCACCGAGCTCGGGGTCGAGGCTCCGCCCGTGCGCTTTGAGGATGCTCTCGATGCGGGCCGCAGTGCGCGCTGCGACCTGCGCCACGTCCGCGTGCGTGGGCGCGTCGAGCTCCCGGAACTCGAGCGGCGCGCGCGGGTCGCCGTCCGCGTGCACGTACACGCCATCGAGCACGAGTGCGTGGAAGTGCACGTTGAGCCGGAGCGCGCTGTCCGTCCTCTGCACAGCGACCACGGATCCGGTGTGGCAGCTTGCGACACTCGAATGCCGAGCTCGCGCTTCGCGCGCCAGCGCAGCGAGCGGTCCACCTCCGCCATGAACGCGCTCACCACCTCGGAGCAGAGCTTGCGGTCGTACCCGAGCAGCGAGCGTAGACCCCAGGGCAAAGAGCAGATCCAATGACGGATGGGCACGCGCGGCAGCACCGCCTGCTCCAAGTGCACCGCGGTGTCGGCCATCCGGCGGCCCAAACAGGATGGACAGAACCCGCGCTTCTTGCAACTGAGCGCGACGAGCTCGGAGTACCCGCAGTCACGACACACAAGGTGCAGGCAGCCGTGCTCCAGCTGCCCGCAGCGCAGGTAGGCCTCGAACTCTTTCACCACGAAGCGCGGCAGGCCGCCGTGCTCGTCCGCGCGCTCGAGGAACGCCGGCCAGTGCTCCGCCACTGTCTGGTAGAGCAGCGTGCTCTCCGGTCGATGCCGGACGCGCGAGGGCTCGGGACGGGTGTGTGCGGGGTGGCCCACACGACGGCGCTATGGCCAGCGGCGTGCCACCCCGGAAGGCCGATGTTTCCTCGCAAAAATGCGCGGACTCGGGGTGGCGAACCGGCGGCCGCCGGCGGCGATCGCCACCCGCCGCGACCCGCCGCGCCCGAGCTCCCTCCGCGATCACCCAAGCCCGCGCCAACAAGTCCGGCGCTCAGGCCCTTCCGCTTCGCTGCGGCCAGGCACCGCCGCGCCTCCGCCTCGTCCTCGATCTTCCGGCCGCTGCGCGAACGCAGCGGAGAGGCTGAAGAACACCGGCAGGCTTCGCTCGAACGGGTAATCCGTCAGCCTGACACCTGGACGCCGGCTCGGCTGAAGCAAGAGCTGCAGAAGGGCGGCGTGCGCCTCACCAGCGACACCGGGGGCGAGATCGTCGCGCATCTGATCAATCGTGCGCTCGACGCCGGCGCGGCGAGCCTGTTTCTGGCGATGCGTCAGGCGCTCGGGCAAGTGCGCGGCGCCTACGCCCTGGCCGCGATCTGCCGGCGTGAGCCCGGGCGCATCGTGATCGCCAAGAGCGCGTCACCCCTGGTGATCGGTATCGGCGAAGGGGAGACGCTGTGCGGTAGCGACATTCCGGCCTTGCTCGGCAGTACGCGCGAGATGATCTTCCTCGAGGACGGCGAGATGGCCGAGCTCACGGCCGAAGGGCGCCATGGCAACGAAACGGTCCACCAAGGCGTGGCGGTCGGAGGTCGAGGGGATGTTCTTCTGACCGTCGCCGATCAAGGTCCATTCGACCCTGAGCCCATACTTCTGATACGCGAGGTCGGTGAGTCCGGCGATGACCTGGTCGTAGTCCGACCAGTGCCAGTCGATCTCGCGTCCGTCCCAGAAATCGGCGTTCGCGTAGTCGCCGACGACGCCCAGCGCTCGGATGTAATGGAAGCCGTGCTTCGAGAGCCAATCGAGGTTCTGCTCGAGCCGGGCCAAGTCGTTCTTGTAGCCCCAGGCGGCCCACATCAACGTCGCGCCGAGCGCGTTGAAACGCCCCTGATCGTCCGTCAGCGAGCGACCGTCGAGCTTCACCTGACCGGTGCGTTTCCCAACTATGCCTGCGCTGCCTCCCGTCGACGAGCCTCCGCTGCCGGCCCCGCCTCCCGTGCCGCCAGTGCCGCCGCCGCAACCGAAGCAGGCAGCGTACCCCGAGCCATTGCTCTTGCAGATCTGAGCGCCTAGTGCTGCGTCCCAGAAGTAACGATCACCTTTCGACGTGATCATGGAAATACTCGGGCAGATCCGCCCGTTCTCCGCGTGGGCCCCAATCGCCATTGGAACCACACGGAGGCAGACGGATGCGTGGAACAGTATCGCCGTATCGGGTGAGGCTCAAGCCGAAGCAACGCAAGCGCTTGGAAGCGGTTGTTCGAAGGAGAAGTCCGGGGCACTGGATGGTGATGCGCGCCAAGATCGTATTGAACTCGCACCGCGGAATGCGCATCACGATGATCTGCGCCGCTCTTTCGCTGGACCATCAAGTCGTTCGGCGCTGGCTGAAGCGTTTTCTTGAGGATGGTTTCGAAGGCTTGAAGGACCGCGGCCGGTCCGGGCGACCCAATACCATCGACAATTCGGCCTGGTCGAAGTTGGCGACGCTCGTTGTGCAGACTCCCGAGAAGTTCGGCCTGCCGTTCGCGCGCTGGTCGGTGCGGGCGTTGGAGGCGTTCCTGTGGGAGCGCTACGGCTGGCGCGTTGGGCGCTCGTCGATCAGCCGATTTCTCCGATCGATGGCACTCAAACCCCATCGTGTGCGGTATTGGCTCAACCCGACCGATCCTGATTTCGACAAAAAAGCAGCCAGAATTTGCAGGCTGTACCTGTCGCCTCCACGTGACGCGACGGTGCTGAGTCTCGACGAGAAGCCGGGCATCCAAGCGTTGCGACGGACCCATCCAACGAGACCGATGGATTTCGGACGCGCGACTCGAATCGAGTACGAATACGAGCGCAAGGGAACGCGCAACGTCTTCGCCGCTTTCAACATCAAGACGGGCCGGGTGTTGGTTTGGGTCACGGCTGACAGGGCGACACCAAACGTTCTCTCCTTTCTCGATCAAATTCTGCGCTTCTGCCCGCGGGGTCGGCTCATCATCATCACCGACAACATCAGCACTCGCACGGGCGAGGTGGCTAAAGCGTGGTTGGCGACTCACCCGCGCGTCCGGTTCGTGTTCACGCCGAAGCACGGCAGCTGGCTCAACCAGGTCGAGATCTGGTTCGGGATTCTGACCAGCAAGGCACTGCGAGCGAAGTCGTTCGACAGTGTCGCGGCGCTCGCGAACGCGATCTATCGCTTCGCGAAACACTGGAACAGCGCGCTGGCTCACCCGTTCGAGTGGACCTACACCGGGAAAGCTCTCCACGCTTGACCGATAGGATTCGATGGATTGCGACTTTTGGGACGCAGCACTAGCCCGCCGCCCGCGCAATCGCAGCTCCGCTGTTGACCGGCGATGCACGCCCCGGTGGCCTTCGCCGTTCCGGCGTCGTCGCCGCACGCGAGTGCAAGAACGGCGAGCACCAAGGACACCTGCCGCAGAGCCACGGCGCGCAGTCTAGCGCGTCGCCGCTCTTGACGCTGGCCCCGGCTGTGGTCCGCTTGGCGCATGACCGAACATCCCGCGGCCGAGCCGCATGGCCCGATCCAGGAATTTTCGGACGGAGTCTTCTGGGTCCGCGGCTCCGTACGCATGGGCCCCGGCGTGCGCATCCCCCGCAACATGGTCATCGTCCGAGCGGGCGACCAGCTCACGCTGATCTCGGCGGTTCGTTTGTCGGCGGCCGGTGAGGCGGAGCTCGAGCGCCTGGGGAAGGTCCGTCACGTGGTGAAGCTGGGTGCCTTCCACGGCATGGATGACGCCTACTCGGTGGAGCGCTTCCGGGCTTCCTACTTCGCCCTGCCGGGCGGCACGCGTCGTTCGGAGCCGAAGCCGGATCGAGAGCTGTCGCCGATGTCCTTGCCCTTCGAAGACGCCGAGCTGTTCGCGTTCGAGAAGACCGTCAAAAAGGAAGGGGCGCTCCTGGTGAAGCGCGACGGCGGCATCTTGGTCACCTGCGACGCGGTCCAGCACTGGCCCGACACGAGCGGCTGCAGCCCGGTGGCCAAGCTCGTGACCTACTTCTTGGGCTTCACCAAACGGCGGGCTCAGATCGGCCCCCCGTGGCGGAAGGGGATGACGCCTCCTGGCGGAAGCTTGCGCGACGACTTCGAGCGACTGGCCGCGCTCCCGTTCCGGCACCTGATTGGTGCTCATGGTGCACCTCTGCGCGACACGGCGAAGAGTGACCTGGCTGAGACGGTGAGCGCGACGTTCGCCTAGCCAGTGGTCTTGCGAAAGGTCAGCAGCTGCTGCAGGTCCCGCCGAAGCCGTAGTTACCGCAGGCCGCGGCGCCCTTGCACACGTTCGCGCCACAGCAAGAACAACAGTTGCCGAGCGTGCAATTCGCATCCCCGCTGGCGCCACACTTCTTGTCGTTGCCACACTTGACGTCGGGCAAGCAGCCTCCGCCACAGTCGACATCCGACTCCCCGTTGTCTTGGACCCCGTTTCCGCACGCGCACACACCTGTGCTCGAGCACACCTTGTTGCCCGTGCAAGCGTTGTCGGTGCCCTTCTTCGTGCAGCCCACCCCACTCGGGGTGTTGCACTGACTGCACTTCGAGTCGCAATCCATGTTGCAGCAAACCCCGGCCGAGCAGATGCCGCTCTTGCACTCCGGGCCGAACTTGCACGTCAGTCCATTGGCAAGACCACCAGCGCCACCGCTGCCACCCGTGGCGACGCCACCCGTGCCGCCACCCCCAGAGCCGCCTCCGCTGACCGTGCCTCCGCTCCCACCACCGGGTGAGCCCCCTCCCCCCGGCGCTCCGCCACCACCAGTGGCGCCGCCCAACTGAGTCCCGCCCCCACCGGAGACGCCGCCTCCGCTCGGCGCCCCGCCAGAGCCTCCGCCGCTGGTGCCGCCGCCGCCAGAGGTCGCGCCTCCTGTCGACGCGCCGCCTGTCGACGCGCCGCCTGTCGACGCGCCTCCTGTCGACGCGCCTCCCGTCGAGGACCCTCCCGTCGACGAGCCGCCTCCACCTTCATTCGTCGTACTGCTGCTGCACGCAACGAACAATCCCACGACCACCAACGCCAACGTCCCGCGAAGCATTCGCGAATGCTACGCCGCGGCGCCCGAGTCGTCGAGCGTCTAGTCTACCGGCACCATCTCGCCCCAACCCCGCAGGTCGGGGTACTCGCGCCACGGCCCTTCGCAGCGCGCCCGCGCGGTGCAACTCTCACAGGGGGGTCCGTGCCTCTTGCCCTCCTGCACGCGCCACTCGGAGTAGTCGCGGCGGCCGGCCAAATCGCTGACCGTCGTGAGCGGGATGGTCGCTTCGGCCGCCAGCTCCTCCATGCCGCGCAGGAAGCACAGCGGGATCGCCTCCGTCCGCAGCGTCGCGCCGCACTTCTGCGCAAGTCTGCGGGCGCGCTTCAACGGCTCGACGACCGCAGACAGCAGCGGAACCACCTCGTCGAAGCGCTCGAGCGCCGTACCCACGGGATGCACGAAGGCGAGCTGCATCTTCCTCACGCCCAGGGATGCGAGCAGCGCGACCATCTCGCACAGCGTGCCGACGTTGTGGCGCGTGATCACGCTGTTGGTCATGACGGGAAGCCCCGCATCGAGCGCATGGGTAATTCCCGCGCAGGTCTCTTCGAAGCTACCGGGAGCGCGGGTCAGCTCGTCGTGGACCGCGGCGCTCGCGCCGTGTAGCGACGGGGCGATCTCCGTCACCCCCGCGTCGATCAGCGCATCGAGCACCCGGGTATAGGCGAGCATCCGGCCGTTGGTCTGGAGCTGAACGCTGGCAAAGCCGAGCTGCCGGGCCGCCTTCACCAGGGGAACGAGCTTCTTGTAGAGCGTCGGCTCGCCCCCGGTCAGCACGACCCCCGTGGCCTCGGGTCGCGCCGCCCGGAGCTCCGCCAGGAGCAGCTCCGCCGGCCTCGCCGCGCACTCCGTCCGCTTCTCGCCCTGGGCACAGAATAGACAACGGTTGTTGCAGGCGAAGCCGAGCTTCAGGTCCAGGCGTCGCTGGCTGGCTATCACGCACGGAGGTTAGCACGCTACGCTTCAGTCAATGCAGCTCCTCAAGCTGGGCGTGCGACCGA
The DNA here is from genome assembly GCA_016706225.1 of Myxococcales bacterium. Lineage (NCBI taxonomy): Bacteria > Pseudomonadati > Myxococcota > Myxococcia > Myxococcales > Myxococcales bacterium. The sequence goes on along the minus strand of JADJKB010000014.1, from coordinate 171,604 downwards.
AGCGACCGGGCAAGCTGGTGCCCGTGCGACATCGCAAGATCGGTGACGCCGTCTTGCTTGCAACGCCGTTCGGTGACTGGGTGTTCGTGAGCGAGGCCGAGCGAGACCAGCTCTTTCGAGGCGAGCTCCAGGAAGGCTCCGAGCTGGAAGCGCGCCTGCGCGCGAAGAACTTCCTGGCCGACGACCTGGACACCGCGGCGCTCGCCGAGCGCATGAAGAGGAAGAAGTCGTTCCTGCGCTACGGTCCGAACCTGCACGTATTGGTGGTCACGCTGCGCTGCAACGAGACCTGCGTCTACTGCCACGCCAGCCGTGCACCGATGGACCGCGTGGACACCGACATGTCGCGCGAGACGGCTGAGAAGTGCATCGACCTGGCGCTCCGCTCGACCGCGCCCCGCATCACCCTCGAGTTCCAGGGGGGCGAGCCCCTGGCCAACTTCCCCATCGTGCAGCACGCCATCGAGTGCGCCCTGCAGAAGAACCGCGCCTACGGCAAGGAGCTCGAGTTCACCATGGTCTCGAACCTCTCGCTCATGACCGACGAGCGGCTCGACTATCTGGTCAAGCACAAGGTACAGATCTGCACCAGCATCGACGGCCCGCCCACGCTCCACGACAAGCAGCGTGTCCTGGCCGGCGGCAGCGCCTTCCTGCAAGCGTCGCACTGGATCCGCGCCATCAACCAGCGCTACGCCGACATGGGGCTCGATCCGACGCTCTACCACGTGGAGGCGCTGATCACGGTGACCCGCGCCGCCCTGGACTATCCCCGCGAGGTCGTGGACACGTACCTCGAGCTGGGTTGCCGCGCGCTGTTCCTGCGCCCGCTCGACCCGTTCGGCTTCGCCAGCGACACCGCCCACAAGATCGAATACGCGCGGCGGAGCTACCTCGACTTCTATCGCGAGGCGGTGGACTACATGATCGAGAAGAACGCGGGGGGCGCCGAGATCCTGGAGCGCTACGCGGCGATCTTCCTGACCAAGATCCTGACCGGGGACGACCCCAACTTCCTCGACATCCGCTCGCCCTGCGGGGCCGGCATCGGCCAGCTCGCGTACAACTACGATGGCAGCGTCTTCACCTGCGACGAAGGGCGCATGCTCCACGAGATGGGCGACGACCTCTTCCTGCTCGGGCACGTCGGCGAGTCTAAATACCGCGAGCTGATGACCCACGATACGGTGCGCGCGATCATGGCCGCGTCGAATCTCGACACGCAGCCCGACTGCGTGAGCTGCACCTACGCGGCGTACTGCGGCATCTGTCCCGTGCACAACTACGAGACCCAAGGGTCCTTGCAGCGCATAGGGCATTTGAACTGCCAAAACCCACCAAGCCGAGAGTACGCGCTCGACGGCTTCGGGTCGAGATCACCTCCCGCACCCCGACCCCCGGCGCCGATTGGGCTCGCCGCGTCCGCCCGCGAACTCGATCACCCTCGCCAAGCCCACGCGACACACACCTCCGCCCCCAGCGAAGTCGCCGGTCGCCTCACCCCTCCCCGAACCCCATCCCCAATTGCTCGGGCACGCGGACGGGGACTCTCGCCGTGGGCGGCGCTCGATCCGAGGCCGTCCTCGTGCTCCGCAATCAGCCGCGTGATGGCCGCGCGGCTCGTGGCGACCTCCGCCCACCTCATCGGGCCGGAGCAACGCGGGCACGTCTCGACATCGGCCGCGAACACGTGCGCCAGCAACCACGCCCACCGCTTCCGCCCGACCGGCGCATCGTCCTTCTCGCCGAGCAGCTCGAGCTGATCGCCTCGAGCCGGAGGTGGCTTGTGACAGGCCGCATCCACGGGCGGCTTGGGCACGACGAGGGCCCGGCGCGATGAGTGGCTCGAGAGCACCCCGAAATACCGGAGCATGTGAAAGCGTGGAGGCGGCACGGCCGCCACCAACCGCGCAATCAGGTCGTGGGCTCGAGCACCAGCGCGCGGGTGCCGTCCCGCCACACCTTCTTGAAGATGAGCTCGAGCCTGCCGTCCTGCCGGCGCTCGAGGCGGTCCTGCGCGATCGGAGGGCGCGTGATGTATTTAGCGAGCCGCTCCACTCGTCGCCGATCTCGGCCGTCGATGACCTGCGCCGCATGCAAGTTGATGCCGCGCACCTCCGCGATGGGCGCATCCGTCGCGTCCGCGGCACGCGAGCGCTCGGGCAACTCCGCCGGCACGACCAACCGCAAGAGCGGCTTGCCTGCACGCTCACCGCTCACGCCAATGCCCTGAGCTGCCGCCGCGTAACACGCAGCCAGCCCCGGCTCGTCAAAGCAGAGCTCCGGCAGCTCCTGCTCACCGAGTGCACCGCGGTGTCGGCCATCCGGCGGCCCAAACAGGATGGACTGCGCGGGCTCGGGGTGGCGAACCGGCGGCCGCCGGCGGCGATCGCCACCCGCCGCGACCCGCCGCGCCCGAGCTCCCTCCGCGATCACCCAAGCCCGCGCCAAGAAGTCCGAGACAATGTGTACCTTCAGGGCGCGACATCGCCACGAACTTCCTCGTCGCGAGATCGCCGCGAGCTCGGAGCCACGCGTCTCACCCACGCGCGCGGCGCGCGCCGACGGAGCCACGCGTCAGTGCCTTGGCACAACGTCACCCCGGCGCGCGCTGCCGCGTAAGGGGGAGACCGCGGCGCGAAGCGCCGCGAGTGGGGGCAACCTACTACCCACCGCGACGCTGGAACGCCGGCGTGTCCCAATCGGCATCCGCGTCCGCGTCGATCGATGACGGGAACGTGATGCGGGAGCGCACCTCCGGCATCGAGCCCTGGCTCGGCGCGCCGGCTTGCAGGCTCGCCGCGAGGGACGCGGGACGGCGGGTGCTCATGGCCGGGACCATGTCGCGATCCATGCCGGGACGCGACGTCGAGAGCGACGAGCGAGAAGGCGGCATCGTGCCGAAACCCTCGCGCAGAGCATCGCGCACCGAGTCACGACGGCTGCCCGCGGAGGCCGCGACGCGCGCCGGTTGCACGATCTCGACCGGAATTTCCGCCTCGGCGCGGTCGAAGCCGGTGGCGATGACCGTCACCTTGATGGCCTCGCCCATGCTCTCGTCGATGCTGGCACCGAAGATGATGTTCGCGTCCTCGTGGGCCTGCTCCTGGATCAAGCTGGCGGCCTCCTGGATCTCGCGCATCTTCATGTCGGAGCCGCCGACGATGTTGATCAGCACGCCCGTGGCGCCTTCGACGCTGATGTTGTCGAGCAGCGGCGACGTGATGGCGTGCTCCGCGGCGAGCCGTGCACGGCCCTCGCCCTTGGCGCAGCCGGTTCCCATGAGCGCACGACCCATGTTGTTCATGACCGTGCGCACGTCGGCGAAGTCCACGTTCACGATGCCGTCTTGCGTGATCAGATCGCTGATGCCCTTCACGGCCTGGTAGAGCACCTCGTCCGCCTTGCGGAAGGCGTCCACGAAGGTGAGCTCCTCGTCGGCGAGGGTCATCAGCTTCTCGTTCGGGATCGTGATCAGGGTGTCCACGTGATCGTTGAGCGCCGCGATGCCGGTCTCGGCCTGGCGCGCGCGCTTGCGACCCTCGAAGATGAAGGGTTTGGTCACGACGCCGACCGTCAGGGCGCCGAGCTCCCGGGCGATCTGCGCGATGATCGGCGCGGCTCCGGTGCCGGTGCCACCGCCCATGCCGGCGGTGATGAACACCATGTCGGCGCCCTCGAGCACCTCCTTGAGGCGGTTGACGTCCTCGAGCGCCGCCTTGCGACCGCGCTCCGGATCCGCGCCCGCGCCGAGACCTCGGGTGAGGTTGGTGCCGATGGGGATCTTCTGCGCCGCCGCGTTCGAACCCAGGGCCTGGGCGTCGGTGTTCACGGTGATGAACTCCACGCCCTCCAGGCCGAAGTGGATCATCGTGTTGACTGCGTTGCCGCCCGAACCTCCCACGCCGATCACTTTGATACGGGCCTGGTATGCTTGGGTCTCGTCGGCAAACTCGATCGAGAACGTCATTTTCGTGTTCCTCCCGGTGCGACCTTCGCCGCTTACCCTTTCGACTCGAAGCTCCGGGGCCTGCCTTCCCCTTCCGCTGGAGCTCTTTGTCGCTGTCGCCTTCTATCCGTTTCGCTGTTTGAGAAATCCTGGATACCGCTCAGAACGCCGCCCTGATCCAGCTCCAGAAGCCGTGCTTTTGTTTGTCGCTGGGCTCCATCGCCCCGACCTGTTGCTCCACCGGCGACTGCCCGCCGCGCGAGTAGGCCTCGGCCAGCTGCTGCGAGCCGTAGCGAACCAGGCCGACGCCGGTCGCGTACTGCGGACCCTGCACCAGCTGCACGATGCCGCGCACGCCCACCGGGAAACCGAGGCGCACCGGCATGCCAAGGATCTCCTCGGCGCACTCGACCATGCCCTCCATCAGGGCCGCGCCGCCGGTCAGCACACAGCCGCTCGACACCTGCTCGAGCAGGCCGGTCTCTTCGATGCGCCGGCGAGCCTCGCTGAAGATCTCCTCGACGCGGGGCTCGATGATGTCGCTGAGCAACCGGCGAGCCGCACGCCGCGGGCCGTGGCCACCGACACCCGGGACCTCGATCTCCTCGTCGTCGTTCACCATGCGACCGAGGGCGCAGCCGTAGTTGCGCTTGAGGCGCTCGGCCTCGGCCATCGGCGTCCGCAGCCCCGCGGCCACGTCGCTCGTGATGTTGTTGCCGCCGGCCGGGATGACCGAAACATGGGCCACGCCGCCATCGGCGAACAGGATGAGGTCGGTCGTGCCGCCACCGATGTCGATGACCGCGACGCCGATCTCCTTCTCGTCCTCGGACAGCACCGCGTCAGCGCTGGCCAGGGGCTCGAGCACCACGTCGGCGACCTGCAGGTTGCAGCGCTCGACGCAGCGGATGACGTTCTGGACGCAGCTCGTGGCCGCCGTCACCAGGTTGCAGCGGACCTGCAGGCGCACGCCGCTCATGCCGATGGGGTCGCGGATGCCGTCCTGGTTGTCGACCACGTACTCGCGCGGGAGGGCGTGGAGGATCATGCGGTCGGCGTCCACCGGAATGGCCCGGGCTCCCTCGAGCACACGCTCCAGATCCGAGCGGGTCACCTCGCGGCCGCTGATGGCGCACACACCATCGGACATGTGGCTGCGGATGTGGGAGCCGGCGATCCCGGCGTAGACGGTGCGGATCTCGACCCCCGCCATGGTCTGAGCGGCGTCGATGGCCTCCTTGATGGAGCGCACGGTCCACTCGATGTTGCTGACCACACCCTTGCGCAGGCCCCGGCACGGCACGTTGCCAACGCCCAGGATGGTGATCCCGTCGGCGTCGACCTCTCCGACGACGGCGCTGACCTTGGTCGAACCAAGATCGAGCCCGACCACGATCTCGGGGCTGGACAGGGCGGCGTAGCTCATCGTTTGGCGACTCCTCGTGCCCCCGACTGCGCGCTGGAAAGCTCGGTCGGAGCAGGGGCGACGCTGCCAGAGAGGTTCGCTTCGGGCCAAATTTTCACGAGGATTTCCCGCGCTATCCCGGATCCAGAAAGTTGCCCGGTCATCGCATCCTCACCACCACCCGCTCGGGGTGCGCGACGTTGTCCGCAAACACGATGCCGGGGACCCGGCCCTTCTTCTCCATCTGGCCGATGACCCGCTCGGCCATGAGCAGCTTCTTCCGCCACGGGCCCCGGCCGATGTGCACGGTGATGCCGGACTTGCCGAGGGTGAGGCTCACGTCGCCGCCGGGCGCGAGGTGAACCTCTTGCACCTGCTGTACCTTGCTCATCGGGATGCGCTCCCAGTGCCGCACGATCTCGAGGCCGAGGGCGAGGCGCTCGATGGCGCGCGGACGATCGCGAGCGAGATCTTCCGCGGTGACACCCGTGAGCACCGGCTGGTCCGATGGATCACCCTCTTCGAGCTGTTTGAAAGGCTCTCCGGTGCGAGTCACCAGGTAGAGCTGCTCGCCGATGGACGCTAGTGCGCCCACCTCGCGCTCCTCGAGCTCGATGCTGAGGGTGCTGGGGAGCGCACGCGCGACCTTGACCTCTTTGATCCACGGATCGGTCAGCAGGCGTTGTTCGACCTTGTTGGTGTCGATGGCAAACACGTTGTCGCCACGCTTCACGCCCGCGGCCTCTGCTATCTGATCTTCCGACTTGCGCTTGCTGCCCTTGACCTCGATGCTGCGCACTGCGAAGCGCGGCGACGAGAGCGCATAACGATGCGCACCCCAGGCCACGGCGCCGGACGCCGCGACCACGAGCGCCACACCGAGCGCGAGCTTCAGCAGCGACCAAGTCGTGCGGAAAAATCCAGCACCTTCGTCGGGCGGAGCGTCGCTCTCGCCGCGAGCGCGCCGGGAGCCTCGGCCGTTCTTCGCCGCCACGGGTCCGGGTTTCGGACTCTCACTGTCGACGAAGGCGCTCTCGTCCGGAGCGGACACCGTCGCACCGTGCTTCTTGGCCTTCACGCGCCCTCCCCTTGGCCAAATCGCACTCGCAGCTGGTCCGCAACGAGCGGCAGGATCTTGTTGATGTCGCCCGCGCCGAGCGCGATGACCACGTCGCCGGGGTTCGCCTCGGCGGCAAGGGCGGCCGCAATGCTGGCTTTGTCTCCGACGTGCCGCACGCCGCGGTGCCCGTGGTCGGCAATGGCTGCGGCGAGCGCCTCGGCGCTGATGCCGGGGATGGGGTTTTCTCCGGCGGCGTAGATGTCCGCGATGATCACCGAGTCGGCGACGTTGAAGGCGCGGGTGAACTCGTCGAACAAGAGCTGAGTGCGGCTGTAGCGGTGCGGCTGAAACGCGACCAGCACTCGCTGCTTGAACACCCGGCGCGCGGCGTCGAGCGTCGCCGTCACCTCGGAGGGGTGGTGCCCGTAGTCGTCGACCAACGTCACGCCGCCGATCTCGTGGGTGACGGTGAACCGCCGCGCGACTCCGTGGAACGAGGCGAGCGCCGTCTTCATCACGTCGAGCGGCACCTCGAGCTCATCGGCCACCGCGATGGTCGCCAGCGTGTTGAGCACGTTGTGGTCACCGGGCATTCGCACCGAAAAATCTCCGAGCGGCTCGCCCTTGCGGTACGCCATGAAGGTGGTCGTGAGCCCAGCCTGGCGCACGTTGCGGGCCGCATAGTCGGCCTGGGGTGACAGTCCGTAGGTGACGTGGCGGTGCCGGATGCGCGGCAAGATGTCCTGCACGTGGGGATGATCGAGGCAGAGCACACTCAGGCCGTAGAACGGCACCCGCTCCGCGAACTCCACGAAGGCCGTCTTCACCCGCTCGTGCGTGCCGTAGAAATCGAGGTGCTCGGCGTCGATGTTCGTGATGACGGCGATGGTCGGCGTGAGCCGCAGGAACGAGCCGTCGCTCTCGTCGGCCTCGGCCACCAGGAGATCTCCGGCGCCGAGGCGGGCGTTGGAGCCGAGGGCCGCCATGCGCCCGCCGACGACGACCGTTGGATCGAAGCCGGCCTCGCGCAGCACCGTCGCGACCAGCGAGGTCGTCGTGGTCTTGCCGTGGCTGCCGGCGATGGCCACGCCGTACTTGAGGCGCATCAGCTCGGCGAGCATCTCGGCGCGGGCAATGATCGGGATGCCGAGGGAGAGCGCCTCGCGCATCTCCACGTTCTCGACGTTGACCGCGCTCGAGTAGACGACCACGTCCGCGCCGCGCACGTTCTCGGCGCGGTGACCGACGTCGATGCGCACGCCGAGGCGCTTGAGGCGGCCGGTGTTCTCGCCCTCTTTCATGTCCGAGCCGGACACATCGAACTCGAGTGTGCGCAGGATCTCCGCCAGGCCGGACATGCCGATGCCGCCGACACCGATGAAGTGCACGTGGCGAACGCGCCCTCTAAACATGGCGACCTCCCGCAGGGGCGGAGCGATCGCCGGGGAAGATGGAGAGCCGTGCGCCGTTCATGCGGGCATCTCCAGGCAGCGGCTGGGACCGTCGTCGGGCAGCTTCGGAAGATTTTTCCGCGATCGATGCCGTTGATTCCGACCGGAGCGAGGCCCGCGAGCTCGAGCAGATCGAGGGCGATGGCCCGGGCCGCGGGGGGCGACCCCAGCTCGCGGCCGCCGCTGCCATGGCTTCGAGCACGCTGGGGGCCGAGGCCATGCGCTCGATCTCGTTCGCAAGGCGCTCGACGGTTGCGTCAGTCGCAGCGACCGAGACGGCGGCGCCGGCGCTGGCGAGGGTCTCGGCGTTGTACCGCTGATGATCTCCCGCAGCGAAGGGGTACGGAATGAACAGCGCCGCGCGCCCAACCGCGGCGATCTCGCTGACGGCGCTGGCGCCCGCGCGGCTGATGACGAGATCCGCACTGGCGAGCGTCGCCGGCATGTCGTCGATGAAGGGGGTGACGTTCCAGTCGAACGACGGCGTCGCCGCCTCGTAGCTGGCACGCACCTGCTCGACGTGGGCCGCGCCGCATTGGTGCGTTACCTGAAGTGAGCTCTTCACCCGAGCGAGCGCGGCTGGCACGGTCTCGTTCAGAGACTTCGCACCCTGGCTTCCGCCGATCACGAGCACCGACAGCGGTCCGTCGCCGCGACGGTACGCGCGCGGCTCGAAGCCAGCGCGGATCGGCACGCCGGTCGCGAGCGCCGTGCCGCGACCGAAATGGCGCTCGGCTCGCGGAAACGCAACGTAGGCCCGGCGCACGAGGGGAACCGTCAGGCGGTTGGCGAGGCCCATCACACTGTTGGGTTCGATCAACGCCAGCGGCACGCGCGACACTCGCGCCGCGACCGAGATCGGGCCGGCGGCGTAACCGCCGATGCTGAGCACCGCCCGCGGCGTGTGACGACGGAGCAACTGGTTGGCTTCCGGGATCGTTCTCAGAGCGCGCCACACTCCGCGGACCGCACCCAGCGCACCGGAGCCGCGAATGGGCAACACGGACAACAGCTCGAGCTCGTAACCGCGGGCGGGCACCAGCTTCACTTCCATGCCGCGCTCCGTACCCACGAACACGACCCGCACGTCCGGCGCCAGGCGGCGGAGCTCGTCCGCCACCGCGATCAGCGGAAACACGTGACCGCCCGTGCCACCGCCCGCAAGCATCAGGTCTCGCCGCTCACGACGCAGCCTCCACCGGTGCGGAGCGACGCGCGCGCTTCTTGGGCGGCTCGTCTTCTTCGGCGAACCCGGCTTCGGAGACGAGCATCGCACTGGCTTCGGGTTTGGGTCCGCCCTCGGCGACGCGTTGATTGGCGCGGCCCGCTCGCTGCCGCGTGATGTTGAGCAGGATCCCCATCGCCGCCGCGTTCACCAGGAGCGACGAGCCGCCGTAGCTGACGAAGGGCAAGGTCAGGCCCTTCGTCGGCAGGATGGCCATGGCAACCGCGAGGTTCGCGACGGCCTGGATCCCGAACAACATCGAGATGCCGAACGCGATGTAGGAGCCGTAGTCGTCGGGCGCGGACAAGGCGGCGCGGATCCCCCGCAAGACGATCACGAGGAACGCCGCGGCCAGGGCCAAGACACCGATGAACCCGAGCTCCTCGCCGATGATGGCGGCAATGAAGTCGGTGTGGGCCTCCGGCAGGTAGAGCACCTGCAGACCACGACCGAGACCAAGACCCGTGGTCTGACCGGAGCCGAAGCTCATCACGGCCTGGAACGGCTGGTACGCCAGATCCTGCCGGTGCTCGTTCATGTAGAACCAGGCCAGCATGCGCTCCCAGCGGTAGCTGGTGAAGCGCACGAGCCACGCCGCGGCGAGCGCGCCGAGCATGGCGACACCCAGCAGGTATCCGAGTCGGGCACCCGCGACGAAGAGCAGCGTGAACGTGAGGAACAACAAAACGACGGCGCCGCCGAAGTCCGGTTGTTTGAGGCAGAGCAGCATCAGCCCGCCCGCCATGAGCAGGTGAGGCAAGAGGCCGACCGAGAAGGACTTCACCTGCTCGCGCTTCTTTTCCAGCGAATAGGCCAGCCACAATACCAGCGCGAGTTTGGCCGCCTCCGACGGCTGCACGTGAATGGGGCCGAGGCGCAGCCAGCGCGTCGCGCCGCCGCCAGAGTGACCAAAACCGATCACGGAGAGCACCAGCAGACCGGCGACCCCAGCGAGGATCGGATACGTCAGCGGGCGCAGGCGGTGATAGTCGATGCGCGACAGCACCCCGATCAGGATCAACGCGGCACCGCCGAACATGGCCTGGCGCTTCAGGAAGTACTGCGCGTCACGAAACACCACTGTCGCTTCGATGACACTGGCGCTGTAGACCATGACCACACCAAAACCGATCAGACCGACCACGATGGCGCCGAGCACGACGTCGACCGGCCCGGTCCGTTCGGTGGGCGCGAGCCACTTCCTGAGCGCGTTCATGTGCCGGTCTCCTCTCGGCCTAGGGCGTGCACCGCGGCCGCAAATTGCCGGCCGCGGTCGACGTAGTTCTCGAACATGTCGTAGCTGGAGCAGGCGGGAGAGAGCAGCACCGCGTCTCCGGACCGAGCGAGCGCCTTCGCAGCGCGCACCGCGTCGAGCATGCTGCCGGCGCGAGCCACCGGCACGGCTGAGCCGACGGCCGCCGCGATGCGGTCCGCCGCCTCGCCGATGAGCACGACAGCGCGGCCTTTTTCCGAGAGCGCGGCGACCAGCTCGGTGTACCCCCCGAGTTTGTCGCGACCACCGGCGATCAGCACCGCACAGGGTTCTTCGAGCCCACGCAAGGCCGTCACACTCGCACCGACGTTCGTGCCCTTCGAGTCGTCATAGAAGCGCACCCCATCGAGCTCGGCGATCAAGGCCATGCGGTGGTGCAGCGGGTGAAAGGCCTCGAGGCCGGCGCGGATGGCCTTGCTCTCGACCCCGAGGCAGCGCACGGCTGCGATGGCCGCCGCGGCGTTCTCCAGGTTGTGTCGACCGTGCAGATCGATGCCGGTGAGCGAGTGCTGCTCTGCGGTCGCGCGCTCGACGACGGCGCGAGCGCTCAGCGCAAAGTCGCCGTCGGGGCCGAAGGTCACTCGTTTGCCTCGACCGCGCTGCGCTTGCTCGGCGCACGCCGCATCTCCCTCGGGAACGACGGCAAAGTCCGCGGGCGTCTGGTTCACGAAGGCGTTGCCCTTGGCCCGTGCGTACTCGACGAAGCTCGGATATCGATCGAGGTGGTCTTCGCTGATGTTGAGCAGCACGCTGACCTTCGGCCGGAACATCGGCGCGCGCTCGAGCTGGAAGCTGGAGACCTCGAACACCACCGTGTCGAAGTCACCACCGACCGCGTCACAGGCGGGCGCGCCCAGGTTGGCGCCGGCGAAGATGCGCTGCCCCGCGGCCTCGAGCATGCGCGCGATCAGCGTGGTCGTCGTGCTCTTGCCGTTGGTGCCACCCACCGCCACGATGGGCTGGGTGATGAAGCGCGCCGCGAGCTCCATCTCGCCGATCACGGCGACACCGGCCTGCTCCGCGCGGGAGAGCTCCTCGAGAGGCGGCACGCCGGGGGACACCACACACAGGTCCGCTTTGTCGAAGGCGACGCCTCGGTGACCGCCGAGCGTGAGCTCGATCCCGAGGTCCGGCAGCTCCTTCGGCAACCGCTCCGCCGTCGCCGAGTCCGTGCCGAGCACGTTCGCGCCGAGCCGCTGGCACAGACGTGCGGCCGAGACTCCGCTCTTGCCGAGGCCGACCACGATCACCCGCTTTTGGTTCAGGTCCACGCCATCACCTCAGCTTGAGTGAGCTCAGCGACACGAGCGCGAGCAAAATGGCGATGATCCAGAACCGCACGATGATGCGCGGCTCCGGCCAGCCCTTTTTTTCGAAGTGATGGTGGATGGGGGCCATCAAGAAGACGCGCTTCTTGAACAGCTTGAAGCTCACGACCTGGGTGATGACACTGGCGGCCTCCACCACGAAGATCCCGCCGAGCAACACACTCAGGAGCTCGTTCTTGGTGAGCACCGCGAGCATGCCGAGGCCGCCGCCGAGCGAGAGCGAACCCACGTCTCCCATGAACACTTGGGCGGGATAGGTGTTGTACCAAAGGAAACCGATTCCTGCGCCGATCACCGCCGCGCCGAACACCGCCAGCTCACTCATCTCCGGAATGCCCGCGATGTGCAGGTAGCCGGCGACCGGGCGCCCGAACAGCACCGCGCCGGCGATGTACGCCCACACCACGTAGGTGCCGGCGCTGATCATCACGGGGCCAATGGCCAGGCCGTCGAGGCCGTCAGTGAGGTTCACCGCGTTGCTAGTGCCCACGACGACCAGCAGCGCGAACACGAAGTAGGCCCAGAGCGGCAGCTCGATGGGGTGTTTGTCGAAGGCCAAGAACGGAATGGAGAGGCGAGCTCGAATCGCCAGCCAATCGACCGGAAGTTTGCCCTCACCGAGGAACAGGTAACCGAGGGCGCCGCCGCCGATCACGAACTGCCCCATGAGTTTGTAGCGGCCGGGCAGACCCTTCGAGCTCTTGCCCTCGATCTTGAGGCGGTCGTCCAGGTAACCGATGGCGCCGTACCCGGCGGTGACGACGGTGGTCGCGAGCACGAACACGTTCTTCACGTCGGCCCAGAGCGCCGTCGGCACCAGCACCGCGAGCAAGATCAGCGCGCCGCCCATGGTGGGCGTGCCGGCCTTGATCTTGTGTGACTCGGGGCCCTCGTCACGAATGACCTGGCCGATCTGTTTGGTCTGGAGCTTGCGGATGAACCAGGGCGCCAGCACGAAACACAGCACCATCGCCGTGATCGTCGACATGATCGCGCGGAAGGGTGTGTACCGGAGCACGTTGAGCGCGCCGGCCCAGCCGTACTTCGAGGACAGCGGGTAGAACAGCTCGTAGATCACGCCGCCCTGCCCTTCGCCCGGATGAGGCCTTCGACCACCCGCTCGGCCCGGACACCCCGCGACGCTTTGACCAGCACGACGTCGCCGGGGCGAAGCTCCGAGAGCACGAGGCGGAGAGCGGCGTCGGCGTCGGCGACGAAGGTCGCGTCGGCGCCGGCGGCCTCTGCCAGGTGGTTCGCGTCGCCGGCAACGGCGATCAGACGGGCCGCACCCAGCTCCGCCAGCGCACGACCGACCTCGCGGTGCTCACTCACACTGAGCGGGCCGAGCTCGCGCATCTCGCCGACCACGAGCAGCAGACGGGCCGAGCGGGAGCTGGCGATTTCCAGGGCTGTGCGCGCGGACGACAGCACACTGGCGGGGTTCGCGTTGTAGCTGTCGTCGATGACGATGCTGCCATCGCCGAGCTCGACGGGGACCAGTCGCCCCGACTCCCCCGCGCCGAGCGCATCGAGGGCGGACTGGAGCGCCGCCGGCGAGAGCGGGCCGCCGTTCACCGTTTCGGCGACGGCAACTCCGGCCGCGACGGCGAGCGCGCCCGGCTCTCCGAGGAGACCGGTCGTCAGACTGAGCGCGGGACCCTGCGGTCGCTCGATGACGAGCTCACTGCGATTGAGCGACGACAGCGCCCGCGAGACCACGCGGTAATCGGCAAGAGCGCGGGCGCCATACCTGCGCTTGGTCTTGGCATGCGTGGCCTCGAGCCGGCGCTCGACGCGCGCGTCGTCCGCGTTGCCGATGGCGACGGCGTCGACCTCGAGCGCGTCGAAGAGCGCCGCCTCCTCCGCCTCGATTGAGTCGAGATCACCGAGACCCTCGGAGTGTTCGATGGCAATCAGCGTGACGACGCCGACGTCCGCCTGGGCGATGTGAGCAAGTCGCGCGACCTCACCCAGCTGGTTGGTGCCGAGCTCGACCACCGCGCTCCGGTGTTGCTCCGTCATGCCCAGCAACACCATCGGCACACCGACCAGGTTGTTGAGGTTGCCGGGCTCGGAGTGGACCGCACCCGGGTGCACCGCTTCGAGCAGCGCACTGACCGCGCCTTTGGTCGTCGTCTTGCCGGCGGAGCCCGCGACGGCGACCAGGGTGCCATCCCAGCGCTGGCGGTGAAAACGAGCGATGCCCCCGAGAGCCGCGAGCGTGTCTCGCACCCGGATGACGGCGACGTCAGCCGGCACGTCGACATCGCGCTCGACGAGCACGGCGCGCGCGCCGCGGCGCGCGACATCCGCCACGAACGCGTGGCCGTCGAAGTGCTCACCCGAGAGCGCCACGAACAGCCTGCCGCTGACGTCGGCGCGGGAGTCGGTGGTCACGCCGCGCACGCCGTCGACTGCGCCGGCGACGGCACCGGCGACGAGCGCTCCACCCGTTGCCAGGCACAGCTCGTCCAAGCGCAGCTCGGCGAAGTTCTCGGGGATGGGGGTCGCCATCAGGATCTGCCCCCACCGCGCCTGAGCGCCAGCGCTCGGCGTGCTTCGTCACGATCATCGAAGGCGCGGCGCTCGGCGCCGATGAGCTGGTAGGGCTCGTGGCCCTTGCCCGCGATGAGCACCACGTCGCCGGGTTTCGCGGAGAGCACCGCGCGCTCGATGGCCTGCGAGCGATCGAGCTCGACCTCGAAGGGCGTGTCGTGCGGCGCGAGTCCCGCTACGATGGCCTCAGCGATGGCAGCGGGCTCCTCGGAGCGCGGGTTGTCGTTGGTGACGATGGCCCGCGTCGCGAGGCGGCCGACGGCATCCCCCATCTTCGGGCGCTTGGCTCGGTCGCGATCTCCCCCGCAGCCGAAGACACAGATCAGCTCTCCCGTCGTCAGACCGCGACAGGTCAGAAGCACCCGCTCCAGGGCGTCGGGGGTGTGGGCGTAGTCGACCAACACGAGCACGTCGTCATCGGGGGCGTCACAGCGCTCGAGGCGTCCCGGAACGGAGGGCGCCGAGCCGAGAGACGCGGCCGCGCGCGCCACATCCAGGCCCAGAGCCTCGACGATGGCCAGGGCCGCGAGCAGGTTGTCGACGTTGTGTGCGCCGACCAGGCGACTCTCGAAGGCAACCTCGCCGGAAGGCAGGTGCACTCGTCCGCGGATGCCGCGCGCATCTTCCACGAGCTCAGTTGGGTAAACGTCGGCGCCGCGCGCCGACTTCTTCACGCGAAGCACCCGCGCCTTCGTTGCCTCGACGACCCGTGCGCCAAAGGGATCGTCCAGGTTCACGACGGCGACGCGCGGCGCGAGCTCCGTGAAGAGCCGCAGCTTTGCGGCCGCGTACTCTGGCATGCTGCCGTGAAAATCCAGGTGGTCCTGCGTCAGGTTGGTGAACACACCGACCGCGAACTCGATGGCCTCGACGCGGTAGCTCGCGAGCGCGTGGCTCGAGGCCTCCATCACCAGCTGACTGCCGCCCCGATCGCGGACGCGGGCCACGAGCCGAGTGACCTCGTCGGCCTCGGGGGTGGTGAGGCCGGAGTCCGAGACGTCGGCGCCGAAAGCAAAACCAAGGGTGCCAAGCCTCCCGGCGCGCCCACCCGCCGCCGTCACGGCCTCGGTGGCCAGGTACGACGTGGTGGTCTTGCCGTTGGTCCCGGTGATCCCCACCACACTCACCGCGCGAGACGGGTGATGGTGAACGGCCTCGGCGGCAAATGCGATGGCGCGCTGCACGTTCGAGACCTCGACGATCGGCAGCGCGACGTCAGGCAGCGCGACGCCGCGTTCGATCATGATGGCTGCAGCGCCTCGCGCGACGGCGTCGCTCACGAACGTTGCGCCGTCGGCGCGTCCCCCCGAGCGCGCAGCGAACAGATCGCCGGCAGAGACGCGGCGCGAGTCCTGGCGCACGTCCACGACCCGCACGTCGTCCTTCCCGATGACCCGCGCGCCGTCGAGCTCGCGAGCGAGCTCACCGAGCTTCAGACCAGGGACGGGAGTGTCGGAGACCATGGCGGACTGCGTCATGAAGCGGGCTCGAACACGAGCGTGATGCTCGCGCCTTTGTCGACGATGCCCCCGGGCGGAGGCTCCTGCTTGGCGCACAGGCCGCTGCCCGACACCCGCGGCGAGACCCCGAGCTCGATGGCCTGACGAATGGCGGCGCGCGCCGGCCAGCCCGTCATGTCCGGTACTCGCACCTTGCCTGCCGGGACCGGCCCACCCATGGCCACGCCCTCCTGTACCGACGGCTTTTTGCCCCGAGCTTCCCTGAGCAATGCGTAGGCCAGGTTCGCGCGATCCGGCTTCACACCCAGCTCGGCGACGTCGACCCGGTCGCGGGTCGCGGCGGTGAGACCTTTGTACTTGAGCGCGGCCTGCGCGACTCGGCGGAAGATCGGCGCGGCGACCGCACCGCCCGCGTGCTCCACCATCGGCTCATCGACGATCACGCTGATGGCCACGACGGGCTTCTTCGCTGGCACGTAGCCCACGAAGCTCGCGATGTACTTGTCGAGGGAATAACGTCCGGTCGCGGGGTCCGTCTTCTGGGCGGTGGCAGTCTTGCCAGCGACCTCGTAGCCGTCGATGGCCGCAGCGAGACCCGTGCCCTCGCCCTCGGTGACGGCGATCATGAGCTCGGTGATGGTCTGTGCGACGCGCTTCTGGATCACCCGGCGGCGCACGCGCGGAGCCGACTCGCGCACCACTTCGCCGGTCGCCGTCGTCACGCGCTTGATCAAGATCGGCTCCATCAGCTCACCGCCGTTGGCGATGGCCGCGGCGGCCATTGCCAGCTGCAGGTTGTTGACGCTGATGCCTTGACCGAACGACGCCGCGGCGGTCTCCACCTGGACCCAGGGCCGCCCGCGCGGACGCAGGGTGCCGCTGGACTCACCCGGAAGGGACACCCCCGCAGGCAGGCCGAAGCCGAAGCGCAGCAGCGAGTCGTAGAGTTTGTCGCCGCCGAGCCCCAGCCCCACCTTGGCTGCACAGATGTTCGACGACACCGCCAGGACCTGGGCGATGGTCAGCCAACCCGCCGGGTGGGTGTCGCGGATGACGACGTTGTCCACGGGCATCATGCCCTTCTCGCAGTAGAGCTTCTGGTCCGCGGTGATCACACCAGCGGACAGGCCCGCCGCGATCGTGAACATCTTCATGGTCGAGCCGGGCTCGAACGAGTCGTTCACACCGCGATCGCGCCGTGAGGCAGGCTCACTGTCGCCGTAGTCGTTCGGGTTGTAGCCGGGCCAGCTCGCCATCGCGAGCACCTCACCGGTCCAGGGATCGACGACGATCACACTGCCGCCCGCGGCTTCGAAGGTGCGCGCCGCCGCCGCCAGCTCCCGCTCGGCAGTGAACTGAATGCCCTGATCCAGCGTCAGCTCGATGTTGTGACCCGCGAGGGCCTGCTCGTCTTGAATGCCGTCGGAGAACAGCAAGCGCCCCGAGCGATCGCGGAGTCCACGCAGTTGCTCCGCGTGCCCCTTGAGCTCCTGGTTCATGGTGTACTCGAAGCCGTCCTTGCCCTCGCCATCGGGCGCGACGAAGCCAAGCAGCGGACCCGCCAGCTCTCGCCGCGGGTAGTAGCGACGGCCTTCACCCTCGACGACCAGCCCGCGCACCGGTTTGCCACCGCCGCCCTCCTTGCTGCCCAGGGCGCGGATCTTCTCCGCCTCGTCCGCGGTGATCTGGCGCTTCAGCCAGGTGAAACGCCGCTTCTTCAGGATCTTGCGCTCGACCAGCGCCGGATCCAGACCGAGCGCCTGGCCGATGCGGTTCGCTGCATCGCGCGCGACGACCGGGAGCTGCTGCGCCGGCACGTTGCGCAGGAGCTCGACGGCGTCGAGGCTCACGCTGGGAACCTCGACGCTGACCGCGAGCGCGCTCTTGTTTCGGTCGTAGATCGTGCCGCGCTTTGGCGTGACGTGCAGGCGGCGCTGGCGTTGGCGCTCCGCGAGCTCGCGCCAGGCGGGGCCGTCGGTGACCATCAGGTCGAAGCCGGCCGAAACGACGACGCCCAGGCCGAGCGCGAGCATCCCGCACAGGAGGCCCATGCGAAGTCGGATGTAACGGCCGCGCGGTGTGTCGAGGCTGTTCACTCGGATGGCTCCTCCCAGCCGTCGTCGGGTGGCGGTGGGATCGGCGAGCCGGGTGGCGTCGGTGTCCCCGCGGGGTCGGTCGTGTCGCCGGCGGGTCGGATGTCCGCTGCGCTCGCCTCGTCGGTCGCAGCCGCGGGCTTGCTCTCGTCCGCATCCTCGTCGACCGGCTGCGCACCCGCGGGCAGGATGCGATCCCCCGTCGGCTCGCTCATGCCGAGCAGGGACCGTGCGACGAGATCGACTCGTTCGGGGGTCTTGTGGCTGGCCAGCTCGAGCTCGAGCACGCGCTTGACCTCGCGCAGCCGCGCGACCCGCGCGTGAGCGCGACCGAGCTCGTATCCGAGCTCGACGCTGCGCACCCGGAGCCCCAGGTAGAGAACGAAGGCCGCGGTGGCCGCGAGCACCGCCAGGGTCCACAGCGTCAAGAACGGGTTGCCGCGCCCCTTCACGCTGCCTCCTTCGGGAGCCGGCTCGCGGCGCGCAGCTTGGCGCTGCGGGAGCGGGGGTTCTCGGACCGCTCGGCGTCGGCGGCGATCAGCGGTTTCTTGTGCAGACGCTGCCAGGTCGTACGCTCGAGGAACGCACGCTTCACCAGGCGGTCTTCCAGCGAGTGAAAGCTGATGATGGCAGCCACACCGCCGGGGTCGAGCAGTGACGGCAGCGCGGCCAAGAGCGCGCGCAGCTCTTCGAGCTCGCGGTTCACTGCGATGCGCAACGCTTGGAAGGTGCGCGTTGCCGGATCGATACCACCAATGCGACGCGGACCGACCGCCCGTACCACGGCGCGCCGCAGGTCGAGTGTCGTCTCGAGCTCCCCGGCAGCGAGCGCTTGTTTGATGCACGCGGCCACACGCCGTGAGCGCCGCTCTTCCCCGAGCTGATAGATGATGTCTGCCAGCTCGTCCTGGCTGACGCTTTCGATCAACTCTCGCGCCGTCTCCCCCGCGCTCGGGTTCATGCGCATGTCGAGCGGGCCCTCGTTGCGGAAGCTCATGCCGCGCTCGCGATCACCGAGCTGCTCGGAGCTCACACCAAGATCCGCGATCACACCGCGCACATCCGAGAGCTTCGCCGCGCGGACCCACGCACCAACCTCACTCATGTCCGAGTGCACCACCATCGCGCGTTCACCGAACTCGGCCAGCCGGCGTTGGGCCGCGGCGACCGCAACGGGATCGCGATCGAAGGCAATTACCCGGGCGTTTTGCGCCTGGGACAGGATCGCCGCGGAGTGGCCGCCGCCGCCGGCGGTGACATCGAGGTAGACACCGCCACGCTCGGGAGCCAGCGCTTGCACGACCTCCGCCGCCATCACCGTGACGTGTTCGAAGCTGGGGGTTTCGTCGATGCTCGCTGCCACGATGGTCATACCCGGATCTGCTCCATCACGGCCTGCTTGAACGCCTGCTCTGCGTCGCCGGAGAGCGTCAGCACGGCGTCCCACTGTTCCTTGGCCCACAGCTCGACCGTGCGACCCATGCCGGCCCAGAGCGTGTCCTTCGTGAGCCGCGCACGCTCACGCAACGCCGGCGGCACGAGCACTCGTCCCGCCTTGTCGAGCTCGCACTCGATCGCCGCCGAGAGGTACAGGCGGCGGAAGCGAACGATGTTCGGGTCGAAGCTCGGCAGACCCGCGATCTTCTCTTCGAGCTCCTCCCAGCCGCGCATCGGGTAGAGGTGCAAACACGGCTCGAAGAGCGCCGGCGTCAGGATGAAACGCGGATCACCGGCCGCGACGAGGCCGTCGCGGAAGCGCGCCGGGAGGCTCACGCGTCCCTTGGCGTCGATCGTGTGGCTGAACTGTCCTCGAAACATGCCGACCCTGCGTTGCCACTCCACGGGCGAAGCCAACACTTCGCCCCACTTTTTCCCACTGACTTGGGGCGAACCTAGAGGGCGCGCCTCCGCGTGTCAACAAGTCGGCCAAGAAGAATCCCAAGGATTCCGCGCACCTAAGTGGCTCCAATTCCCTACATAGCCGCATGTTCAGTCCGTCGTATCCGCGCAGGCCGCTCGCCCGGGCGGCCTGCCCTGTGGACAAGCAACCACGCCCGCGCGGCTCGGGGACAACTTTGTGGTTCTCAAAACCCAGGGGCTTTCCTAGGGTTGCCGCCTCGATGGGGGCAGGCACGACCGCTGCAGATACCGGAGCTCGAGAGCAAAAAGAATGACCCTGCTGTTCGCCCTGATCCCCAGTCTGGTCGCCCTCGCGATCTTCGTCGGTACGTTCCGCTTGTCGCCGCCCCCGGCAGCAGCCCGAACCCGGCCGCACACCACGCTGGCGGCTCGCGCCATTACCGCGGTCCGGACCCCTCTGCCTGTCGGCGCAGTGCGTCGAAGCCCGCTGGGCGATCAACTGCGCGCCTGAGTAGGGCCTCGTCAGCCCGCGCGGGAGACGACGTTCCCCGCCACCCAATCGACGATCTCGGCCAGCGGCGTCCCAGGCTTGAAGACCCGCTTCACCCCGGCGGATTCGAGCCGCGGGAGGTCGTCGTCGGGCACGATGCCCCCGCCGAACACACACACGTCCGTGGCCCCGCGTTGTTTCAGCGCGTCGATGACCGCGGGGAACAGCGTGTTGTGGGCGCCGCTCATGATGGACAGGCCGACTGCGTCGACGTCCTCCTGTACGGCAGCGCTGGCGATCATCTCCGGGGTCTGATGGAGGCCCGTGTAGACGACCTCGAAACCCGCGTCGCGGAGCGCCCGAGCCACCACCTTGGCGCCTCGATCGTGCCCATCGAGCCCGGGTTTTGCGACCAGGATGCGGATCTTCTGGCGCTCAGTCATGGCTGCTTCTTCGGTGCTGGGGCGGCCTTGCCCGCGTCTTTCGTCGCGGCCTTGCCTTGGCCCTTGGGTTTGGGAGCCGGCTTGTCCTTCGGAGCCTTCTTCTTGGGCTTCGGCGCGCCGGGACCGAACCCGTCGACCTCGACCAGGCCGGCCGCCATGACCATCACGCCCGTGCGTCCCGTCCCAACTCCGCGCTCGAGGGTCGCTTCGAGCTTCTTGCCGTCGACGCTGGCGCTGACCTTCTTGCCCCTCACCGACAGGACCGCGAGGTAACCCTCGGGCCCAGCGGCGGGGAGCTCCACTCCCGGCGCAAGCTCGGTGGCTTTTGCGTTTCCGTCGACCAGGATCAACGTCGCCTTCGGGGTCGGCTCCGCGGAGATCAACAGCGCCACCGCGTCGTAGCTCTTCTGGCCCGACTGGCCGCGCACCAGGAGCCCGCCGCCCCGCTTCTTGATCACGATGTTCGCGTGCACCGTCTGATCACTCCGACTCTCACCGGTCGCGACCGCGTCGAAACCGTCGCTCGCAGCTGCGGCACCGAGCACGAAGCGTCCGTCATCGACCGCCAGACCCTGGGGCGCGCCACCCAGCTTCTCCCAGCGCTCCGAGCCGACGGACCAGGACTCACCCGTGGCAGGCACGAGCCGCACCCGGGCGAGCTTCGACAGCCGAGGGGCCGCGCCGTCAACCTGGACCTTCTCGAGCTGCCCGTCCGCGTCGACGCCGAGCTCCACCTTCCTGCCGTCGAGCTCGAACGCGGAAACGAGCCCGCGGTTCACCTTCACGTTCGTGAGTTTGTCAGCCACCACGTTGCCGTTGGCCTCGGTGCGACCCACGGCCACCTCGTCGGCGCTGCCACCCGTCGCCGCGAGGACACTGGCGGCCAGCACGAACGCCGCCATCGGCTCCGAACGTCCGGCGATCGTGCGCGCAAGAGCAAGCTCCATTGCCCGCGGCGCGTCGAGCATCAACAGGCGCAGTGCGTAGACTGCGTAGAGCTCGGGCGACAGACGCATCGCCCCGGCGCTTGCGCCCGGGAACGGCAGAAACGACGCCGGCAGATCGTTCGACAAGAGCGCGCTCGCACCGACGCGTGCAGACTGTTCCGCCAGCCGCTCGGCGACCTTCAAGAGCTCCGGGTGTTCCTTGAATGCGGCACGAGTGCTGAAATAGGCCGCGGAAAAGGCCACCTCGTCCAGCTCGCGATCCGGGCGGGAGGGTTCGACGTCGTCCGCCCACAGCACGCGTGTCGTGGGTGCGCCGGCGGTCTTGCCCAGGGTGACCCGCGCGCTGGCGTGCGCCTCGCGAGCCACGAGTCCGCGAGCCGGCGCCTTGTTCACCAACCACAAGCTGAGCCCCGAAGCCGCACGCGGTGCGATGTCCAGGAAACGTGCGACCTCCGCGAGTCGCTCGTCCGACGCGGTCCCACCATCTTCGATCAGCACACCATGCCGTTCGAAGGCGAGCTTGCGCGGGCCGGTCAGACCGAGCAGAGCCGACACCTCGTGCCGACCGAGCAGCCCGCGAGATAGATCGATCACCGCCAGCGACGCCTGCGCGCGCACGGCAACCAGCGACGGACCGCCGACGAGCCCACGAGCATGGCGCTCGAAGTAGACGCGGTAAGCCTCGATGCAGGCCTTGAGCGCGTCGTCGCGGATGCCCGCGGCAACGTCGTGGCCGTCGATCGCCGGACGACCGGCGTTGGCAATGACCTGGGTGACGAAGCGATGGATGCGCACTTGCTCCGCGGCGAGGCGGTCGGCCTTCTGAGCCTCGGGCCCGGTCTCCAGCGTGGGCATCGCTGCCATTGCGGCCGACGCGCGGGCCAGCAGCGCCGTCACGATCGGTGCAGTGAGCGCGTTGCGCGAGGCGACCGAGCCCGGGCCGAGCAAGATCTCGCGCGTGAGCTGCTCGCGTTTTTCGTCGAAGACGACGCTGCCAAATCCGGACGCGAGGGGCTCGGCGGCCTCACTGGCCGATAGATCCGGTCGAGCCACCAACGCGCGAATGCGCGCGGCGTTCTTCACCTCGCCGGCGCGGACGAAGCCCTGAATTTGTGCCTTCTCGGAGTCGGTCAACGCGGCGCTGGCCTGGCCCGCGACGCACAACGACCCCACGAGGAGCGTCCAACTGATGAATCTCCGCATGCTGGTCCAGAAAGCCTAGACGAAAGCCAAGCGGGCGGAAAAGCGCTTCGGCTACCGGGCGTCACGCCGATATTTCCGCCGGATCTAGCCGCCGTCCCGGCGTGCGATCAGCGCGCCCAGGAGCGCAACGACCGCCGTCTCGGTGCGCAGCACGAGGCTGCCGAGACGCACGCCTCGAAAGCCGGCCGCGCGGGCCGCGCCGAGCTCGTCCACCGAGAGCCCACCCTCGGGTCCGATCAAGACCCGGAGCGCAGTGTCCGCTTGCCAGCCGTCGAGCGCCGCGGCGAGCGAGGTCGGCGCGCTCGGGTCGAGCACGATGCCCCGTGCCGAGGGCGGGTGGGCGAGCGCCGCGGAGAGCTCGATGGGGCCCTCGATCTGCGGCAGGTCGCCGCGCCCACTCTGGCGCGCCGCTTCCCGCGCCACGCTCAGCCAGCGCTCGAGTCGTGCGGAAGCTCGGTCGTCGAGCCGCGGCACGCTGCGTTCGGTCACACACAGCACGATGCGCTCGACGCCCAGTGCGGTGGCGTCTCGCACGACGGCGTCGGGTTTGCTGCCTTTGCCGATGGCCCAGAGCAGCGTCACGGGCAGCGGCGACGTGACGCGTGCCGGCCGTGGCGCGCTCAACCGAACGCATGCGCGTTTGGGATCGGCGTCGATCAGGGTCGCGTCGGCCTCGAGCCGCGCGTCGACGTCGAACGCGACGAACGCCTCGCCCGCTCGCAGGCGGTGCACGCGGACCAGATAGCGCGAGGTCTCGGGCGACAGCACACACTCGCCTGCGACGAGCTTGGACACAGGCGCGCGGAGGGTCACGCTCTCCTCTTTAGCAGAGCGACAAAGGCAGCGTCACTCCGGGAGGTCGAGCTCGCTTCGCTGCTCCGCGCGGGCGTCGACTTCTGCGCGACGAAACGCCAGCTTCCGGTAACGGCCGTCGGCCCAGTCGGTGAGCATGTCGTCGAAGTGCGGACTCGCCCGGTCGGCCACGTTGCCCAGCGGGAAATTCACCCAGACCTCCGGCGTGCCGCTGTCGTCGATGCGACCGACCAGGCGCTCGACCGGACCGTAGTCGCTGACCCATTGGTCCGGGACCACGAAGTCTCGACGAAACACGCTGTGCGCGACGTTGATGGTGTTCTCCCCGCCGTCGCTGGGCACGTTCATCAAGGGCACACCCAGGCCGTAGGCGTTGTCGAAGCTGGTCACGTGCACCTCGCCCCAGCTGTAGAGCTTCGGGTCGACGCCACCGAAACGCGCCGTGAGGTGCGCCGCCGTGTCCTCGAGCCCGGTGAGCACGATCACGTCGCGCCCTTCCTGCAACAGCGCGCTGCCCTTTGGGAACTGTCCGTCGAGCGCGAGCGCTGCGACCTTGAGCAAATAGAACGGCGCCGCCTCGAGCACGCGCTCGTACAGGAGCGGGATCATGTCGTCCTCGATGGCACGACCGGTGGTGAAGTGTGCGAAGGCGTGAAACGCGACGGCGCCGGCCGAGTCTCGCGTCATCTTGCGGTCCCACTCTTTGGTCAACAGCTCGAACAGACGGTCGAGCTCAGGCCGCCCCTTGAACTTTGCCAGCGCCGGGTCGGTCTCACGCTTGGCCCAGGCTTCTTTCAAGAGCTCGAGGAAGGTATCCGACATCAGGCAGCGTGAGTCGATCTGGAGAGCCTGCATGTCCTCGAGCGTGATTCCGCCGGTCTGGGTCATCCGCTCGAGCTCACTCTCGATGCGCGTCGCGCGGTAGCCCGGGTCGAAGAACGCGCCGTAGTACCAGGGGTCGTTTCCCGGGTCGCCGTCGGCGGTGAATCCGAAAGGATCGTTGTTGGCCGTGGCGATGTAACCGCGCTGTTTGCCGCGGGCGTGGGGCAGCTGCTCGAGCGGCAGCTGCCCGCCGGGCCAGAACGCCTGCGGGTCGTCGCCGTTCATCAGACGCCAGGGCTCGCGACCGGCCGTGATGGGGTTGCGCTTCGGTACCTCGAGGCTGACGCGGTAGACGATGTCGTGGGCGTCGGCGCCGAGCCAGTTGTAGCTGAGCTCGGGCGCGCGCTGCACCGCCGAGTCCAGCTCGTCGACGTTCTGGGCGCGGTCGAGCTCGAGGAAATACAGCGAGCTTCTCGCGCGAAACCCGGTCCATCCGAGCAAGACCTCTCGACCATCGCCGGTGAGCGGGACCGGAACGCCAGCGAACGACGGGTCGAACAGGACCCCTTGACCTGGCACGTCCCGGATCACGATGCTCTCGCTCGTACCGCCGCGGATCGGGATGACCTCCTCGCGGGTGGTGATGGGTCGGATCTCGTCCCCGATCTTCGCTCCGGCGTCCGTGACCGCCACGGACCACATGTCCATGACGTCGCCGAACGCCGACGTCGGAGCCCACATCGCGCCTCGCGTCTGGCCGGCGAAGATCCCGGGTGCCGGCGCGAACGCGAACCCGGCCACGTCGAAGCTGCCCCCGCGGTCCTTGCTGTTCAGATGCAGCGCGTACATCGCGCCCATCAGGGTGAACACCAGGTGCGGATCGCCTGCCAGCATCGGGCGCCCGTTGTCGGTGAAACGCCCGTCGACTGCCCAGTTGTTGCTGCCCGGCTTGGGCGCGGCGATCAGCCGACGCCAGGCCGCGGCGTCCTGGGCAGACTGGGGCCACGGCCCGGGCAAGGCGCTGGATTTTGCCTGCTCGCCCACGCCGGGCCCGGTGTTGCCCGCCCCGGACGCGGCTGCGCTTGGCAGATCCTCCGGCGGCACGGCGAACGTGGGATACGCCGGCTGAAAGATGCGCGCGCTCTCCAGCGTGGCGGGAGCAATGTTCCCGAGCAGCGTGATCAAGATCTCGTAGAGCAACGTCTGGTCGAGCCCCAGCTGGATCATCTTTTGAACGATCAGCGGATCGTCCTCGGTCCAGGGCTGTGGCATGAAGTCGAGCTCGTCCTTGCCAAAACCAAAGGGCGGGGGCACCGCGCCGGAGCGCACCTCGTCGACCCGCCGATTGATGCCCTTCACCCAGGCTTGCAGCAGCGCAAAACGCTCCGGATTTTCGGCGCGCATCAGCTCCGCGTCGAGCTTGCCCCAGCGGGGGAGATCGAACAGCCGCACGAGTTTGTCGTCCTGGAGCGCGGTCGCGCCGAACGATCCCTTGAAGTCGGCGCCCAGGATCTCCGCACGCTGGCCCCGGGCGAAGCGCCGCCACATCTCGATCTGCAGCAGGCGATCACTCGCGAGCTGGTACCCGTACGCGTAGAACAGGTCCTCGTCCGTGCTGGCGTAGATGTGCGGCACTCCCATGTCGTCGACGACGATCTCGATGGGTTTTCCGTCCTCGCGCTGGACCTCGGGCTCAGCGCCGCAGGCGCACACGGCCAAGGCCAGCGCGAAGACGAACGTCGTTCTGGGTGACCGCCTCACATCGGCATCGCCGCGCGCACGTCGGCGCACGTCGCCCCTGGCGCGAGCTGAACCATCTGGTAGGCCGCGCTCTGGACTGTGAACTTTGGCTGATTCTGGTCGATGAAATCCGACTCGCCCGCGGAGCAGATCTTCCCGTCGTTCCTCTTGCAGCCGACGACGTGGTTGTCCAACAGTTGCACCGTCGCTCCGCCGGATGCGCTCGTGCAGCTGTCGCGCGCACCGGAGATCTGGAACGAGGTGCGGGTGACGATGTAGATCTCCGAGGCCCGTTTGCCGCTCGGGTTCAGCGCCTCGAACAAACTCGTGGGCGGCGCCGAGAACGGTGGATCGGTGCGTGGCAGCGCCAAGATCCCGGGCTGTCCGTCGGAGTCAGGGTCCACGCTCGTGATCTGTTTGGCGGACGACGGCCAGGGGCCGGTGGGATCGTTCATCGAGAGCCCGACCAGCGATACGATGGGATCCATCGTGATGGTCGCGCCGATGTCGAAACCGGAGAGCGAACCGGTGGCCTTGAACTTGGGCATGCCGGGTTTGTCCCAGACCGCATCCGGGATCACGGTTTGCACCTGACCGCCCCCCGCGATGGCCGTCTTGCTCAGCGGCGGAATGGAGCTGCCACAGGGTGTCACCTCACCCGTCGCTGGGATCTCGCCGGTCGCCGGGTTCACCTCACCAAAGTCTAGAGCGGTGCGCGTCCAGATGTACATCTTGCCGCTGCCGGCGGAGATCCCGGTCTTGGCGGCCCAGGTCACGTCCGCGACGATGCGGTTGCCGATGAGCGAGTGTTTCGTGTCGTTGTTGCAACCGTTGGACGAACCGCCCACACCCGGATCCCCACCGACTGCACCCCCACCGCCGGCGCCCTCGCCCGCAGCGCCGCCATTGCTCGTGCCGCCCACCGCAGAGCCACCGCCGACGGCGATACCACCGCCGCCGCCGCCGCCGGCGCTCTGGCCTCCGGTGCTCGCGCTCGAGCCGCCGCCATCGTCCCCACCACCACAGCCACCGAGCACGAGCATCAGAGCCGAGAGTCCAATCGTCCGCAGCATGAGGCCTCCAAGGGTTGAGGTAGCGCCAGGCGCGCCATCCTCTCCACTGACACGCCCCCACATCGGGCCTTGCACCGCGCTTCGGGTGTGACTGGAAAAAGGGCTGACGCACCGCGAAAGAATCCCCATACTCCGGCGGCCGTGTCGGAGCGCTCCCGGGGCTTTTTGGTGTTGTTCGTCGCTGCTGCTGCGGCCGGCGTGTATTTCGGCGTCACCCGGGAAGGCCCAAAGCGCCGACCCGAAAGCCTGCCGGCGAGCAGTGTCCCCGGACCGCCGATTGGTCCACAGCTCGCGCCACCCCGGGCGGCCACGAAGGCCGAGGTCGAAGCCACGATCAACAGCCTGACGCTCGCGGTGCAAAAGGGCGCGGCAGCTCCCAAGAGCCCATGGGCGCTCGCTCACGGTCTCGTGGCGTTCGGCCCCGAATTCGCGGCGGCGGACGGCCGGTCGGCGACGACGGTGATCGTCAGCTTCGCCGAGCCGAAGGAGATCGGCGGCGAGAAACTCTGGCTGTTCCCGGAGACGAAGGCCGACGAGCCGGTGGAACCGCATCGCTTCCTGCTCGTGAAGACCTTGCTCGAGCTCGGCGTTCCGTTCGACGCGAGCTTCGCCACGTCGACCGGGGAGAAGGTCACGCTGCGCCGCCTGGTCGCGGATCTGCGAATTCTTGCCCAGCCCCCCAAGACGGACGCCGACTTTCACCACGTGGCCTGGCAAATCTCGGCGCTCGCGTCGGGCGTCGAGCGCGAGCCGAAGGACACGACCGCGACGGCCCTGCTGTCGCCCCTGATCGAGCAGGGTCTCGCGCGACTGGAGGCGGATCAAAAGATCGTCGAGGGATACTCAGGCCCACCGGACAAAGCCTTCGACGAAGGCAGCCCGCTCAACGCCGCCAAACGCGAGAAGTCCGGCATCTACGGCCACAGCTGCGGCGGCCTGCACCTGGTGCAAGCGCTGCTGAGCGCGGTCGCCGTCCGCGGGAGCGAGGACGACAAACGCCGCATGCGCAGGCAACTCGGTGTGTTGCTGTATCGCTACGAGCTGGAGCGTCCGGCCTACGCCAGCTTGCTCGCGCGCCATCCCGAACAGGGGCTGTTGATCCGGCTGCAGCAGCAGAAGTTCTTTGGCCATCTGGTCGAGACGCTCACCCTCGCCCGAAGCCTGGGCCTCACCCTGCCGGAGACCGAGGGCGGGAAGAAGATTGACCAGACCGTGAGGATGGCGGCCGCGGACGAGGTCGATGCCGCCGGTCAGCTGATCGGCGGCGGGGTCTACGAGCGGCTCGACTCGATTCGGAAAGATCGCCAGCAGACCTATCTCGATTTGATCGGGGACGGATGCCACGCACTGCGCGGTCTCCGGCGTGCGCTGCCACTGCTGAAGTGAGCGTGCCGCAAGGGCGCCGCATGCCGATCCATGGGCTCGATCGGCGGGGCGTTCACAGCGGCTCCAGGTACACCTCGAGCAGATCGAAATCGGCGAACTCCGACGGAGTCTGCAGAGCCAGCCTCACGCGCAGGGTCTTGGTGTTCGGCGGCGAGGTGGCTACCAACACGGGATCGTCGTTGTACTGCCAGGCGTCCGACGACCACGCGACCTGCCCTGCCCCGACCTGCTGATCTGCGGAGTCGAAGAACAACACGCCGGTCGCACCGATGCTGGCCGCGTTGCGACTCGTACCGAGCACACGATAAGTGCGCCCCGGAAGAGCCGCGATGGCGGGGCTCTGGGCGTAGAGACCCGGATACTGGCAGCTCGAAACGAAGCCGGTCGTGTGGAAGCGTAGGTTCGAGCCGCCACCGTTCGGCGCCGGATAGACGTCGCGAACCGCGGACCAGGTGGTGTCGGTGGGGCAGTTCTGCCAGACCACCCAACCGGTCGGGAAGTCGGCCGGTGCCTCGAAGCTGTTCGCATAGATCGGCGGGCAGTTGGCCGGGCTGCACGCACACACGTTCGCCACCCCGAGCCCGCCGCAGGTCTTGGGTGCCGCGCAGCTGCCGCAGCTGAGTGTCCCACCGCACCCATCCGGGATGCTTCCGCAGTTCTTCGCTTCCGCGGCGCATGTCGTGGGTTCACAACCACACACGTTTGACTGCTGGTTCGCTCCGCACTTCTTGCCCGCCGAACAGCTCCCGCAATCGAGCGTGCCGCCGCAGCCGTCGGACAGCGTCCCGCAGTCCTTGCCTTCGGCGGCGCAGGTCGTGGGTGTGCAACCGCAGTGGTTGGCCTGGCCGGCGCCACTGCAGGTCTTCGGCGCCGAGCAGCTCCCGCAGCTGAGCGAGCTGCCGCAGCCGTCGCCGATCAAACCACACTCGGCCCCCGTCGCTGCGCACGTGGTCGGTGTGCAGCTGCCCACTCCGCAATGATTGGGGCCACCGGCGCCACACGTCTCGCCGCTCGGGCAGCTGCCACAAGCCACGATGGTTCCGCAGCCGTCGCTCGTGTCACCGCAGTCGGCGCCGAGCTGCTGACAAGACTTGGGGGAGCAGGCCCAGGCGCCGTCAGCGAGCCCCGCGGCGTCGACCCCCGTTCCCGCGTCCTTCTTGGTGACGGGTTCGGACGAGGAGGCGCCGATCCCGAGGCAGCTGCCGAGCAGCAGCGCCCCGCCACCGCTGAGCGCGATCACTCCGACCCGGGGGCGCAGCCACGTCACGACCCCGCAGCTTAGCGCAAGTACGCTCACTCCGGGGCGCGCCCAGCGCGCTCGGACCCGGCGCTGGCAGCGGTTCGCGCCCCTTCAGCGCAGGTCCACGTATTGTCGCCGCGCGCGCACCGACACCATCACGTCGGGGCGTTCGCCCTCGGGCGGCACGCGGGCGCCGGCAGCGAGCACCAGCGCGGTCAGGCGGTTGCCATAGACGCAGCCCGTGTCGAGGCCGGTTGCTCGGGCGTGCAGCTGAAGTCCATCCACGGCGTTGTGCCCAAACACGACGTGAGGCCCCTCGAGGTATCGTTCACCCCACAGCGTCGCGCCGCGCTTGTCGCTCGGTGCTCCGTCGGCGTCGAGGGTACGAATGTGCGTGAGCACCCAGGGGTCCTGAAGCTCCATGGCCATGCCGGGGACAAGGCCGGCGTGAACGATGCGGAGCTCGTGCTCCGACAAGTCGAGCCAGAGTGGCAGCGCCTCGAGCATCTGCCAGTGATGTGGGGCGAGCGTCTCGAGCAGGTGCGTGTGGGACGCTCCCAGCCGTCGACCGGGCTCCCCGCCGTCGCGCGCGGCTCGCGCCTCGAGCAGCCGGCGCTCGTGGTTGCCTTGCACCGCGCGTCCGCCGACGCTGGCAACGAGCTCCAGAACCCCGGCTCCATCCGGGCCGCGCGCGACCAGATCACCAACGGAGAACAAGGCATCACCGCTGCCGAAGCTCATCTTTGCGAGCAGCTCCGAAAGCTCGTCGCGACAACCGTGGACGTCCCCCACGATGATCGATCGAGGCACGAGTGCAGCTTAGCAGCGGGCCGGCGCACGACCGGTAGCCCCACGCGCCCCGCCGCTCCCCGCCTCTGCCCGGCGCTTCGAGGGCCAGGATTTCGGCCCGTAGGCCCAGCATCTGCGGGGCCCACGACGCTCGAGGCCAGACGCGAAGTGGGCGGCTCGCGTCCCAAAGGAGAGGCGGAAAAAACCGCCGAGTCCGGCCGCTTGCGGGGTTCGGCAGCCAAAAAGCGGTCCCGCTTCGACCCAGACCCCCGCAGCGGCCTTGTGGCGGCGCCCGGCCGCATGATAGCCATGCGAAATCATTCCGTTCAGGGAGGCCCCATGTTGACCGCTCGCCGAATCTCCGCCTCGCTCGCCCTCGCAGTGCTCTCCGCCGGAGTGGTGAGCTGTGGCCCGAGCAAGGATGAAGAAGCTTACCAGCCGCGCGGAGCGTCGAGCGGAGGGAAAGCCAGCCTGCCCGCCGTCCCGAACGTGCCGGGGAAGCCGGTCAAGGCGGGCGACGCCTACACCGTGTGGGGCGTCAGCTACTACATGCGTAGCCGCACCCACCACAAGGAAGTCGCCGGCAAGAAGCTCAGCGTAACCGGCTACATCAGCAAGACGAACTTGCCCGACGCGCCCGCCTGCGCGGTACACAAAGGTGGCAAGGCAGATCCCGAGGGTTGCAACGCGCCGGTGCCAGCGTTCTGGCTGTGTGAGACGAAGGATGCGCCCGAGAGCGAGTGCATCAAGGTGATGGGCTGGGCCTCGAACTTCGCGCAGCTCTACGACGCCGTGAAGGAGTTCGAAAAGAAGGAAGACGCCGAGAAGAGCGACACCTTCTGGGGCATCAAGATCCCGAACCCGATCCCGAACAAGGGCGCGAAGGTCACCGTGAAGGGCGACTACTCGACGACCTTCACCCGAGCCACGACGGGCACGGAAGCCGACCCGATCATGGGCATCCTGACCTTTGAAGAGATCAAGTACCTGGAGAAGCCGGCGGAGCTCGCCTTCCTGCCCGGCATGGACCCGCCCAAAGAGCCCACGAAGAAGAAGTGACGGGGCTTCCCACGTGGAGTGAGTAGATGACACGCTGGCGCGTAGGCGCGCTGGCTTGTTTGCTCGCGCTTTCGACGACGCTGGTCGGCTGTATCAAGAAGGGCATCCCGCCCGGCCGCGACCTGGTCGCCGACGTCGAGATCGTGGGGACGAGTGCCCTCGATGCTCCAGCGGTGGAGGAGCGCCTCGCGACACGACCGCCACCGTTCCCCAAGTCGTTCGAGGGGCTGCTCTACGACTACGAAATCTTCGACGACACGGTGCTCGCCCGGGATCTGGAGCGCGTCGAGCGGTACTACCGCCGCAAGGGCTTCTACGAAGCCAAGGTCCGGGCGGCGCGCATCGTGCGCGTCGACGCCCGGCACGTCCGGGTCGAGATCGCGGTGGACGAGGGGCCGCTCGTCCGCGTGCGCCGCTCCGACCTGAGCGGCCTCGCAACGCTGCCCCACGAGGTCGCGGCGCGCGCGCTCCGCGCCATCACCCTCGACCCGGGCGAGCCGTTCGACGAAGACGAATTCGAGGCGAACGGCAAGGCCATCGCCGGAGTGCTCGGGGATGCCGGCTACGCTTTTGCGAAGGTCAAACATGCGGCGAAGGTCGATCTCGCCACGCACCTCGCGGACGTCGCCTTCGAGGTGGTCCAGGGACCCGTCGCTCGTTACGGAAGCGTGCGCATCATCGGATTGGTGTCCATCCCCGAGGACAAGGTCCGGGCAGTCCTCGGCATCGAAGAGGGCGCGCGCTACTCGCGCAAGGATCTGCTCGACGCACAGGAGGCGCTGCAAGCGTTGGGTGTCTTCGCCAGCGTCGAGGTCGGACAGGACAAGACGAAGTCCGCGGGCGGAGTGGTCCCCGTCAATGTCGTCGTGCAAGAGTCGTCGCTCAGGACTCTGCGCATGGGCGGCGGCGCGCGCTTCGACGTGCTGCGTCTCTCCAACCATTTTCGGGTCGGCTGGGAGCATCGCAACTTCATCGGCGGCATGCGCCGCTTCAACATCGAAGCTCGTCCGGGTGTGACCTACTTCCCCACCCGCATCGGCCGCTTCGACTCACCGACGCGCCTTTTGCCGGAAAACCGCCTGCACGCGGAGCTCCGACAGCCGTCGTTCGTCGAAGGTCGAACCACCGGCTTCGTGTCGAGCGACTACAGCATCTACCCGCTCCTGTATCCGCTGCCCGACGGTGCCGACCCGGAGCGCGAGCGGGTAATCGGTTATCACGAGGTCAAGGCCACCACAGGCGTCGAGCGCGCTTTCTTCGGTCACCACCTGTTCGTGACACCCTCGTACAACTGGCAGGCGAACTTCCCGTTCACCTATCAGGGCAACGTGCCCGACGGGCTCCAGGCCGTGCGGGTGTCGTTCCCGGAGCTGTACGCCATCCTCGACTTCAGAGACGACCGCATCGAGCCCCACGAGGGCTTCTATCTGTCGAACTCGTTCCAGGTCGCAGGCTACGTGTTCAGCGGCACGGTCAGCGACCTGCGCCTGCGCCCCGACCTCAGAGGTTTCTTGCCGTTGTCGCGCCATGTCACGTTGGCAACCCGACTCTCGACGGGTTTTTTGTTTCCGAGCAACTACGGCGAGACCCTCACGAACGCTCAAGCCCAGCTCGACCCGACGAACCCGGCGGTGATTCGTGATCAGCACAAACTCTTGTTCCGCGCGTTCTACTCCGGGGGACCGAACTCGAACCGCGGATATCCGTACCGCGGGGTCGGACCTCACGGTCCGGTCGGGTTCCTGGTTCCAACGGGCGAAGACTGCGGCAAGCCCATCGACCAGCTGCCGGCAGCTTGCATTCGCCCCCTCGGTGGCCTCACGCTTTGGGAAGCGTCCATGGAAGTCCGCTTTCCCATCATCGGCCCGCTGTTCGGTTCGACTTTCATCGATGCCAGCGACGTCACACGCTCCGTGGGTGAAATCCGCTTCAACGTTCCGCACGTTTCGCCGGGTTTCGGGCTCAGATACCGCACGCCCGTGGGGCCACTCCGGGTGGATGCCGGATACCGCACACCCTGGCTGCAGAAGATCGGTGAGCAAGATCTCGAGCGCCGGGAGGGCAATCCGGGCACGCTGTTCGGGCTGCCCATCGCGATTCACATCGCCCTGGGTGAATCCTTCTGATGCACAAGACCGAGCCCCCTCCCCCCACGGTCCCGGATACCGTCGAGGCGGTCCCGCGGCGTCGAGTCCGGGTGCTCGGTTTCCTCGGCCGCTCCTTCGGCTTGCTGGCTCTCTTGGCGGTGTTTGCAACGAGCCTGGGCGCGGGCGCCATCTTGCACGTCAACCTGCCCGCATCTCGGCGCGTGGCTTCGACGCTCTTGTCGCGCTCCCTGAGCGGTGTGTTCTACGGCGAGGTCAAGACAGGGCAAATCGAGGACCTCGGCCTGCGCGGCGCGACGCTGAGCGACGTCATCGTCAAAGACGAGGCGGGCAGCGTCGTTTTGACATTGAACGACGTGCGAGTGCGCGCCGACGTCATCCCCATCGTTCGCGAGGTCCTGACGGCGAAGGAGCGCGTGACGCTCATCATCCGGAACATTCGCGCCGATCGGGCGGACGTGCAGGTCGTGCCGGACGAACAAGGCATCCCCACTCTGGCGCGCGCGCTCACGCCGATCGAATCGGCACCCAAGACCCCCACCGCGCCGAAGTCAGCGTCACGCCCGCTGCGGGTGTGGCTGCCCCAGATCGAGCTCGGGAAGGTCTACGCGCGCGGCACCGTCGCGGGACTCCCGATCCTCGAAGTGGGGCTCGGCGGTGTGCGCGGCTCGGTGCTTGCCACGCCGAAGGGCGCGGCCATCGATGTGCATCGCTACGGCATGACGGTGCGCGGGCTCGCGGGAACCGACGCCACAGGCACCGGGGAGCTTCACATCCGCGCGCCAGGTGCGGTGTGGAGCTCGTTCAATGGTTACTTCGGCAACTTGCCCCTCGCGGGTTCGGTGTACGTGAAAGGGCCTCGGGTGGCGGCGACCGTCGACATTCCGCGTGCCTTGCCGGAGGACGTGCGGGCGCTGCTGAGTGATTGGCCGCTCACGCAGACCGTCTCGGCTCACGTCGAAGCCACGGGCACGCTGCCCGAGCTGCAGACGAACGCCCGCTTCGAAATCGAAGACACCCGCCTCACCGCCAGCGGTCCGATCCGATTCGCGCCGGCCTTTCGCGTCGACCTCGATGTGGAGGGTCGCGGCGTCGACATACGCGCCATCTGGCCCCAGGCGCCAAAATCCAAGGTCGACGTCGATACCTCGGTCGCGGTCTGGGATCGCCTCGGCCAGATCGTCGTCGACGTGAACGGCACCACCGGCGCCAGCACGTTCTCGGGACAATTGGTCCCGCCGATGGACGTGAACGGGACCTGGAACGAGAAGGGTTTCGAGGGCAAGGCGACTCTGCACGAGACCGGCATGCCGCTGAAGGTGGCGTTCACGGTGCACCCGAGCGGCGCGCTGGACCTGGAGGCGCGCGCGCGCTCCTTCCAGATCGAGCGCGCGCCGCGCGTCCGTCAGCTGACCCCGGCAAAGGGGCGCGTCGAGGCTGTGGTGAAGGCCCACATCGAGAAGAACCAGCTCGACTCGACCTTGATCGGCGACGTCGCGGCGTTCTCACTGGGCGATGTGCAGCTGGCGCACGGTCACCTGACGGGTCGAGCCAGAGGCCCGCTCACCGACCTCGACAAGATCAACATCAGCGCCAAGGTCGTGGGTAAGGAGCTCGTGGCCAGCGGGCAGAGCTTCGCCCGCGTCGACGTCGAGGCCAAGGGCCCGGTGCGGCGCCCGGCGCTGACCGCGCACTTGCGGGACGACTACGGGCCCGAGGTGACGGCCAGCGCCACGCTCGACGCCAGGGGCAAACCCAGCATCAAGAACCTCGACCTGCAGGTGAAGCGGGATGGGGCCACGCTCGGGGGCCGCATCTCCACCCTCAATCTCGACACCCGGGACGTGGTCGTGAACGACCTCAAGCTCTCCGGCGCCGGCGGAGAGCTGACCGGTCGAGCGCGGATCTCGAAGGAGCGAGTCGAGCTGAAGGCCAAGGGCGAAGGCCTCGATCTCGACGTGGTCTCGCGGGCGCTGGGCTTGCCACGAGGCCTCCTGGGCGGGCGCCTGAACGTGGACACCGACATCATCGCGAGCAAGGGAGAGTCCCACGGTCACGTGCGCATCGCGCTGGGCAAGGGCTCGATCGCGTCGGTCGGCGGCGTGTCGCTGTCGGTCAACGCAACGCTCGACGGCGAGCACATCGAGGGCAACGCTTCCGGCGTGGTCGAGGACGTCGGCGGGTTTGGCGCCACTTGGCAGAGTGAGCTCGACGGGAATCCGGCCGACCCGAAGTCGTGGCTCGGCATGACCGGTGACGGGGAAATTCAGCTGAGTGAGCTGCAGCTCTCGCTCCTTCAGCGGGTCTTGCCGGAGTCGGCTCACATCGAGAAGATCGCAGGCACCGCCTTCGCTCGACTGCGGGTCGAGCGCCTGGGGCCCCAACAGCTGCCCAACGTGCGCGTCGAGATCGCCGGCACCCGCAAGCTCGCCATCGTGCGCGCCCCGGAGAAGAAGGGGGACAAACCCACCGAGCTCACCGGCGTCGAGCTGCAGATGGCGGGCGGAGTGAACGGCGACAAAGGCGACGCCAGTGGAACGACGCAGCTGTATGACGCGGCAGGCGCGCTGATCACCACCAGCGGCACGGCGCGGATCGACTGGAAGAAGATCCTGGAAGACCCCAGCGATTGGCTGAGCCAGCTGCTCGAGGCGCCCGTGATGGCCATGTTCACTCTGCACGAGCGTCCGTTCGCGCTCTTGCCCGAGCCGGTGCGTCCAACCGCCATCACCGGCTCGGCCGGCGCCCGGGTGATCGTGTCTGGCTCCGTCAGCGATCCGAAGCTGAGCGCGAACTTCGAGGCCCACAGCGTGCAAGCCACGGGCAGTGCTCGCGCGCTGCCCGTCGACCTGCGCGCGGCCGGACTGTACGAGCTCGCCAGCGGTCGTTTCGCGGCGAGTGTGGACGCGTTCGTCGAGAAGCACCGCGTCGCCCAGTTCATGGCCAGCGGCAACGCCAGCATCGTCGATGGCAGCTGGACCGGTGGCGCCCATTGGGCACTCGAGGGCGTACCGCTCGGCGTGGTCCCGGCTCTCGCCGAGGCGAAGGTCAACGGCAACCTCCGGGGCAGTATCGCGGTCCAGCGCCAGACCCGCGAGGAACCGCCGCAGCTCTCGGCCAAGGTCGATGTCTCCAGCGCGAGCGTCGACGGGGTGAGTGTTGGACGCGGCACCATCCTCGTGCGCTCCGATGGGCGCCAGCTGCGCGCCCAGGCCGAGTTCGATGACGGTCAGGGGCAGCTGAGCGCGGAGGCGCGCTTTGGCCTGGACTGGAGCGGGGCGCTACCGGATCTCGACCGAGAACGTCGGGTGCTCTTGTCAGCCGAGTCTCGCGGCTACGACGCCGTGGTGGTGTCGCCGTTCGTGCGCGACGTGTTCTCGCGTCTCACCGGCAAGGTCGATGGCAAGCTGAGCCTCGTGCTCGAGGCTCAGCGCGACGCCAAGGGCAAACCCACCAAGGAGTTCGACGTCACCGTCGATGGCAAGGCCAAGCTCAAGTCCGGGGTGCTCAACATCGCGCCGCTCGGCATCGAGTTCCGAGACCTGACCTGCGACGCAACGGCCCGTACTTCCGGGCGCTACTCAATCGTCGAGATCCGTGACGTGCTGGCCCGGTCCCGCTCCGAGACGCCCAACGTGCGGGCGCTGGCCAACCTCTATTTCGAACGCCTGCGCCTGGCGCGCGGCAACGCCTCGTTGAGCATGACGGAGGTCCCGCTGTTATTCAACGGCGTGTCCCAGGCCACAGCCACCGGCTTCTCTACCATCGGCATCGAGCGCGAAGATGAGCGCATGGTCGTGACCGTGAACATCCCCAGCCTGACGGCCAAGCTGCCCCAGGCTTCCGGACGCGAGGTCGTCGAGCTGGCGGACAACCCGGCGATCGAGGTGGTGCAGGCCCTGCGGGAACCCCGCACTCCCTCCACGGAGCCCCTGCTCCCCTGGCGCTTCGTGGTGAACTTGCAGCGCGGCGTGCGCATCACTCGAGCCGATCTGAACCTGCCGCTCATCGGGCAGCCGGTGATCGACCTGGGCAAGGACACGACGGTCGGTGGGTTCATCGAGCTCGAGCCCGGGGGGCGTTTTCAGTCCTGGGGCAAGACCTGGGTGATCGACGCGGGCCGCGTGGTGTTCGACACCCCGGAGCCGAGCGATCCCCACCTGTTTGCCACCGCCAGCTGGCGCGCGCCGGATGGAACGGTCGTGTTCGTGGATGTGCGCGGCACGCTCCGAGACGCGAAACTCAAGCTCACCAGCGATCCGGCGCGCTCGGAGCCGGAAATCATGGCGCTGCTGTTCGGAGGCTCATCGAGTGGAGCCAGCGACGAGTCCTCCGGAGCGCGCACGCGGGAGACCGCCGCAGCGGGCGGGATCGCCACGGCGTTCAACACACTGTTCGCCGACGCGCTCGTCGGCAGCGTGGAGCTTCGCACCGGGACCGACGAGAACAAGGCGAGCTACACCGCCGCCGTGCGACTGAGCGAGAGCGTCTGGTTCGAGGGCACCTACCGCAACCGTCTGGAGCAACAGCAGGACGCCACCAACACCGAACCGGTCGACGTGAGCGGCACCGTGGATTGGCGCTTCCAGCGCAACTGGTCACTGCGCACCGAGGTCGGCACGGTGGGCACTGGCCTCGACCTGTTGTGGCAGTATCGGTACTAGAGCCGTAGTATCCTCGCCTTCGCGTGCGCCTCGGTGACCTCGTTGCTGACCGATTTCGCATCCTGGACCGAGCCGGTGCGGGTGGCATGGGGGTGGTGTACCGCGCGGAAGACCGGGAGCGCGGCCATACCGTCGCCTTCAAGGTGTTGCACGACGACCAGCGACCCGACCGCTTCCTGCGCGAAGCAGCCATGCTCGCGGATCTATCCCACCCCGCCGTGGTGCGCTACGTCGCCCACGGCGTCACGGATCGAGGTGAGCTATACCTCGCGATGGAGTGGCTGGACTCGTCCAGCCTGTCGAGCGTGCTCGCCGCGCGGCGCCTCGGCCTCGGCGAGTGTGTGCTCGTGCTCCGACGCATCTGCGAGGGGCTCGCCGTCGCACACGAGCTGGGCATGGTTCATCGCGACCTCAAGCCCGGCAACATCCTGCTGCCAGATGGCGAGCTGGCCCACGCGAAGCTGATCGACTTCGGCATCGCGCGCCGACGTTTCGATCCGCGCATCACCGAGCGCGGACTCTTGCTCGGAACCCTCGCGTACATGTCGCCGGAACAAGCTCGAGGCGCACAACTCATCGAGACCAGCTCGGACGTCTTTTCGCTCGGCAGCCTGGTGTACAAATGCATGACGGGCGACACACCGTTCGGCGGCGGCGCGTCCACCGCGGTCCTCGCGAAGATCCTGCTCGACGAACCCGAACCGCTCTCGGAGCTCGCCGCCGGTATTCCAGCCGCGTTCGCCGAACTGGTGGCGCGCATGCTGGCCAAGGCCCCCGAACACAGGCCCCGAGACGCCAGGGCGGTGCTCAATGCGCTGGTCGAAATCGGTGCGGATGCACCGGCCGCAGGCGCACCGGCCGGCATCACCAGCCGCGAGCGGCGCATGGTGTGGACCGCCTTGCTCGGCGGAGGCGCCTCTCCCGAAGACACGGACACCGTCGCCGTCGCTCCGCTTCAGGCGGAGAGCGCCGCGGAGCGCCGACTGGACGAGCACGTGAATTCCTCCGGCGGCCGCGCAGATACCCTGGCCGACGGGACACGTGTCGCCAGCTTCGTCAGCGGCGGAACCCCGAAAGATGAGGCGGAGAAGGCCGTCCGGATCGCAGCGCGGATGTGCGATCTATTTCCCGAGCGGCCGGTGGCCCTGGGTTCGGGGCTCGGGCTCGTGGGCGGCAGGGCACCGGTCGGTGAGGCCATCGATGCGTGCGTGCGACTGATCGCGCTGACCAAGCCCGGCTGTGTGACGCTGGACGACGCGACGGCCGAGCTCGTCGGCGACAGTTACGAGATCGCCCGGGACCCGCGCGGCCACGCGATGTTGGGAGCGCGCCGTGACGCCGACGGCACCCGCAAGCTCTTGGGACGCGCGACGACCTGCGTGGGGCGAGACCGCGAGCTG
This sequence comes from Myxococcales bacterium, assembly GCA_016706225.1. Classification (NCBI taxonomy): domain Bacteria; kingdom Pseudomonadati; phylum Myxococcota; class Myxococcia; order Myxococcales; species Myxococcales bacterium. The sequence goes on along the minus strand of JADJKB010000014.1, from coordinate 131,770 downwards.
TCCACCCTCGATGCCCTGTTCCAAGAGTGTGTGGAGGAACCAGTGGCGCGGGTCGCGCTGGTGGTCGCGCCGGCGGGGGTTGGCAAGTCTCGCCTGCGCTACGAGATCGTGCGCCGCGCCCGGGAGCTTCGACCCGACGTCGAGGTGCTGGTGGGTCGCGCGGAGAGCGTGAGCGCCGGCTCCCCGTTCGGGCTGCTTCGAAGCGCGCTGGGGCAGACCCTCGGCGTGCGCGACACGGAGAGCCTGACCTCGAACCAGGCGCGGCTCGAAGAACGCGTGCGCCGACACGCGCGAGCGGCGACCGACGTGAGACAGACCGCGGTCTTTCTTGGAGAGCTCACGGAGATCCCGTTCCCGGTGGACGCCCACGATCGACTGCTGGCGGCGCGTCAAAATCCGACGCTCTTGGGCGACGCGATGCGCGGCGCTTGGTTGGATTTTCTGGCGGACGAGTGCCGCGCTCATCCGGTCCTTCTGGTGCTCGAGGATCTGCACTGGGGCGATTTGCCGACGGTCAATTTCGTCGATGCAGCACTCGCCGAGTTGCATGACCTGCCGCTGTTCGTGCTCGCCCTCGCACGACCGGAGGTTCACGATCTGATGCCCAAGCTGTGGGAGCGGCGCGAACCGATTGAGCTTCGCCTGGGTCCACTCCGGAAGTCCGCCTCGCTGGCGCTGGCCCGCGAGGTACTGGGAGAGTCCGCCGTCGCCGCGGTGGTCGAGCGCGCGGTCGAGCTCGCCGACGGCAACGCTTTTTTTCTCGAAGAGCTGATCCGCGCCGTCGCCGACGGACGCGAACATCTCCCGGCGACGGTGCTCGACATGCTCCAGGCCCGACTCGAGGCGCTGGGTCCAGAGCCGCGACGCTTGCTCCGCGCGGCCGCGGTGTTCGGCGAGCAGTTTCGCCACGGCGGGGTGATCGCGGTGCTGGGCCAGAGCGCCGACGAGGCCCTGGTGAGCTCGACCTTGGAAGATCTGACGGCGCGCGAGCTGATCTCGAAGCGACGAGAGGGGGGCGCGCTCAGCGAGATCGAATACGTGTTTCGGCACGCCACGCTGCGTGACGCGGTCTACGCGACGCTGACTCCGGACGACCGCGCCCTCGGGCACCGCCTGGCCGCGGACTGGCTGTCGGCGTCCGGCTCCGGCGACGCGCTCGGCCTGGCCGAACACTACCGACAAGGTCTGTGTCCGGGCCCGGCCGCTCGATTCTACTTGAGCGCAGCGGAGCAAGCCCTCGAGGGGGCGGATCTCGCCGCCGTCCTCGCCCGCGTGCAGCGGGCGCTCGAGCTGAACCCCGACGACTCGACCCGCGGCGAGCTGCACTACCTCGCCGCGGACGCCCACTTCTGGCGAGGCGAATACCTGGACGCCGAGCATCACGCCCGAGCAGCGGTCGACCTCCTGCCCGCAGGCTCCGGCCGCTGGTACGTCGCCATCGGCGCGCTGTGCAGCGCGGCGGGCACCCTCGGCAAAGACCAGGAGCTGATCGCCTGGGCGGGGCGCGCCATGGCCCGAGCCCCCCTGGACGAAGAGGCGCGAGCCAACCAGATCGTCGCGATGATCCGCGCCTCACATGGCCACCTGAAGCTCGGACTTCACGCGGCTGCCGACGAGCTCATCACCCGCGCCGACGAGCTCTCGGCCGACCTCTCCAAGCTGACGCTACTCGGCCGCGCCTGGGTGCATCACGGCAGAAGCGCACGCGCGTACTACGACGGTGACGTCGGAAAGTTCGTCGCCGAGGTCGAGCTCGCGCTTCTGGACTTCGACGCGATCGGCGACTGGCGTACGGGCGGGAACGCTCGTGCGAACCTGGGGTACGCCGCGCTCTCCATCGGCGACTTCGACCGGGCTGAGCGGCTGCTCGAAGAGGCCCTCGGCCACACCGAGCGGCTCGGACTCGCGGGGATCGGTCATTACGTGCTGCACAACCTCGGTCTCGTACGGGCGCACCGTGGGCGGTTTGAAGAGGCAATCGAGCTCGAGCGCCGCGCCATCCACGAAGCCGAGACACGCAACGAGACGTTGCTCATTGGCGCGTCACACCTGTACATGGCCCTGATCCTGCTCATGGCAGGTCGCCCGGCGGAGGCCGAGCTCGAGGCTCAGAAGGCCCAGACCGCGGCGCCGAACGTCCCGGTGCTGATCGCGCAGGGCCTTGCCGCCGAAGCGACCGCGCTGCTCGCACGAGCGCAGCCGGAGCGCGCCCTCGAAAAGGCGCGCGCGGCCTTCGCGCTGCTCGATGAACGAGGCACCACCGACGAGGCGGAGGGGCGGGTGCGCTGCGCAATGGCCGAGGCGCTGGCGGAAACCGGCAGCGTCGAAGAAGCACGCGAGAGCGCAAGGCTCGCCGTGACACGCCTGCGAGAGCGCGCCGAGAAGCTCGGGGACTCGGGCCTGGCCCGGGGGTTCATGGAGAATGTGCCCGAGCACGCTCGCCTGGTCGCGCTGGCGGAAGGTTGAGCCTCGAAGTCCGGCGGCCCCAGTGCTCTCCCCCGAACGGACGCCAACGACCTAGCGCCGCGCGCTTGCGCAACCGATGTTGAGCGTCAGCTCGAATTTTCCCTCGGACCAGTACTTGTCGATGGCGTCCCGGGCATAGGCCAGCGGGGTCGTGAGATCGATGCCCCCGAGCATGATGGCGAGCTCCGGCAAGATGAGCAGCCGGCTGACCGGATCTTCGACGAACGCCCGCCCGCTGTCGAACGTGAGTGTGGTGGACCGGATCTCGACGTCCACGTCGTCCAAGCCGCTCGCCTCGATCTCTTCCGAGAGCGTCTCGATGCTGTGGCGACTCGCCATCGCTTCCTCGACGACCTTGCCGAGATCCCCGTCGTCGTGTTTCAGCGCATACTCGCGAAACAGATCGCCGACCTCCTGGAACGATCCGCGGAGCGGCAGCGCGATCAACGCCTGCCCTTCGTCGCAGAGCAGGCGGTACATCTCCCGATACAACGCGTCACGGTCCTCATGCGTCCCCATCGGGTGAAGGCAGAGCGCGTGGGTGAACGCGCCGGCCTCGAGTCCCGTCGGGAGCTCCGTGGAGAGCAGGTACTCGATGCTCGTGGCTGCGTCCGGGTTGAGCTTCGATCTGGCGAGGTCGATCGCCGCGCTCGAGGCGTCGAGCCCGATGACCCCGGCGCCGCTCGCGAGATCACAGAGTTGCCGGTCCGGGTAACCCGTACGACACCCGAGATGGACGATCCGAGCGCCCTCTCCGGCGAGCAGGAGCTCCAGCGCGAGCTCCCCAAAAAACGAGAGGTAGCGGGGGACGACGAAGGTCTCCATCACCGCCGCGTCGGCCGGGCTGAGCGGGCCGGTTGGGAAGGTCACGCCCTTCCCGCTATCAAACCCGGGCCTCCGAACGCAAACGATCCCGCCAGCTGCCTCTGCTTTTCCCAGCAATGGGCGGAAATCTCCCGGGCCGTACTCGCGTTATGGTTGGGGCGTGCAACCCCTCACCCAGGCCAGCCTGCTCCTGGCCGCGCTGACTGCGCTGGGGCAGGCCGCGGAGCACGGGCGTCCCTTGGTGAGCACGAGCACGCGGCGGCACGCCTCGCTCGAACCGAACGCCGCACCGGAGCGGGCCTTCCGAAGCGCCTGCCCGGAGGGCACCCTGCCGGATCAGGGAGTGTGCATCCCCGTTCCACGCGCGGCCGAAGGTGCGGCCGAGCTGATCGCAGAGCAGAACGCACATCGGGACAAGAGCGGCGCCTTGCGCGTCTACGATCAGATCCCGCGCCGCCCGGAGCGCCCGAGCGACTACCGCAAGTACCGCTGGCCGGTGGCACCACTGCCCGGCCAGAACCTCGTCGTGAGTGGCTACGATCTGGATCGCCCCGACGTGCAGCAACGGCGCGGCACGCACATCAAGGCAGTCGGTCACGGCGGCATCGATCTCGGTCAGCGACGCGGCACCGAGGTTCGACTCGTCGCGCTGGAACATCAGTCCGGCGACGCCGAGGTTCTGTTCGTCGGCGAGGTCTTCGGCAACTCCGTCGTCACTCGGCACCCGGTGCGCGAGAACGACCGCCTGCGCGAGTACATCATCGTCTACGGACACCTCGAGGGCCCGGCTCCCGGGCTGGCGCGGGGCATGAATCTGCGTGAGGGTTCCCTGGTCGGCTTTGTGGGCGACAGCGGCAGTCCCGGCGACGTGCACCTTCACTTCGAGGTGCGTCGGGTGCGCGAGGGGCTCAACGTGGCCTCGCTGGCTCCGGGTGAGCTGACCCGAAACGCGCGCACGGTGGTGTGTGACCCGCGCAACGTCCTCCCGCTAGCGGCAGACTGACGGAAAGAACGGAGATTTCTTCCTGCCTGTCCTTCCCCCTGCCTGTGATTTTCTGCTTCAGGGCACCAGCTTGTAGCCGTAGCCGTAGACCGTGAGAATGTGCTCGGGTTTGTCCGGGCGTTTCTCCACCTTGCGCCGAAGCTTCACGATGAAGTTGTCGATGGTGCGGTTGGTGGGGTTGGCGTCGACGCCCCAGATCTTGTTCAAGATTTCTTCCCGGCTCACCGGAGTGCCGGCCCGCTCGTGCAACAGGCGCAACAGCTCGACCTCGTAGAAGCTTAGCTGTTCGGGGTCGTGTTTGCCCTTCTGCACGGTGTGCGCCGTGACGTTGACCGTGACCTCGCCGATCTCGAAGCTGCTGGCGTCGACAGGGCGCCCGGTCCGACGAAACAGCGCCCGGATGCGAGCGATGAGCTCACCGACGCTGAAGGGCTTGGTCACGTAGTCGTCCGCGCCGGCATCCAGCCCGCGGATCTTGTCGGCCTCCTGGCTGCGGGCGGTCAGCATGATGATGGGCACGAACGCGTCCTGACGACGCAGCTCCTCGCAGATCTGATAACCGTTCATGTCCGGCAGCATCAGATCGAGGAGCACGACGTTGGGCCGCTCGGCGCGAGCCTGCGTCAGACCTTCTTTCCCGTTCGAGGCGGTCACGACGCGATAGCCCTCGAACGAGAGGGCATCCTTGAGCCTGAGCAAGATGTGGGGCTCGTCCTCGATCACGAGGATGGTCTTCCTGGGGTCCATCCGGGTGCTGGCATCGTACCCCGGTGGGCTCGGGACTCAACCGCGGGCACTCGCCCCAAAATGCGCCACGGGGCGGCGACCTCTCGGTAGCCGCCCCGCAGAGCTCACTTCCGGCAGGCCGTCAGGGAGTCGGCGCCGCGTTTGCGATCGGTGCGCCGAGGCAGGCAATGAACACCGTCGAGCCGGAGGTCGGGGTGTTCGAGCCCACGAAGCGCAGCTGCCGCGGTGGCGAACAACCGGCAACCAGGGCCGGGTTACCAATGCCCTGCGCCGGATCGATGTAACACCAGCCAATGGTTCCGGCCTGGGTGTTCTCGTTCTGCTCGCAGTCGTTCTTGTCCTGAACGAAGTTGATCGTGCACATGCAGTAGCTCGCCGGGGTGCAGGCGTTACCCGTGCACTGGCCGGTCTGCTTCAGGCGGTTGATCACCGGCTTCACCAGCGCGGCGTCGACGTCGGTTCGGTTCAGGCCACCGTCGCAGGGCGGACAGGCCGCGCCTCCGCTCGGCTGCACCTCGACCACGGCGCACTGGGGAATCGCGCTCGGATCGGGCTTGCCATCGGCTCCCGGCGGGAAGGCGATGGGCCGGTTGACGCACTGACCGCTCAGCACCTCTTTGAGGCGCTCGATGATGGCTTCGACGGCGGGGTTGTACCCGAAGCTAGAGTCCGTCGGCGACCCGCTGGTCACCTTCGGGCAGATGCTCGCCACAATGCTGTTCGCGCCGTAGTCCTTCAGCACCTGTAGCTCGCGGGTGCCCGGGAAGGCCTTGGCGTATTGCTGGCTCTTCGAGTACGTGCCGCCACCCTGACACAGGGGGTTGTTGGCGGTGTAGCCGGTCCCGACGTCGTCGCAGTCGCAGCCACCGCCCGAGGAAGCGCCGCAGTTCTTCGGAGCTCCGAGCTTGAAGATACAAGCGTACTGAAGATCGCCGTCGGCGGTGTTCCACTCGTGGCCGTTGATGGCGTTCGCCAGCTCTCCACCGGCCGGATCCACCAGCGGGATGTTGAGCGCGAGGGCGGTGCCGGTACGCGGCAAGCTCGACTCGATCATGAGGGCGTCGTCGGGCGGATCCTTGAGGTCCCACTTGTCACACGCCGCAATCGGGCGCGGCAGCTTGTTGCCGGGATTCTTGCCCTTGTTCTGGTCGACGGTCTCTTTGCACTGCGGCAGGAGCCAGTCCCAGCGCCCCTTCTCCGCGATCTCCGTCGCGGTCAGGTACTTGAGCTTGGCTGGGTCGTTCAGCGTGTCGTCCGTCGCGATGTCGTGCCATGGCACCCCCACGATGCCCGCGATGTAGACGAGGGCCGGGTCTCGAGTTCCGGTCTCGCAGCTGGCCGGATCGTTGAGGTCCTTCACGTACAGCGGGTTGCACGCGCGGTAACCACCCTGATTCGGGTCGTCGAACTGGCAGCCCACCGGACCGTTGGCGTCCCAGGTCGGGCAGATGCGCGACTGGCTGAGGGCCTCGACGTAGCGGCGGCTCGGGTACAAGAACTCGAGACCAAAGCGCTTCTTCTGCTCCCAGCAGCGCAAGTTCGGGTGATCCCCCTGATCGTCCCAGGGGCCCTTCTGGCACTCCGGGTCGCTCCCGAGATCTCCGCAGCCCGACGGCGGCGAGCCTTCCGCAGCGTTGCACGAACGGCAGCACGCGCTGTCCGGATCCGTGGCGCAGGCCGAGGTACCGCGCGGCAAGTGGAACGCCGTGTTGTTCGGGTTCGAGGTCTGCGACGCGATCCAGTTGAAGCCACCATCGATGATGGAGCAGTCGTTCTCGTCGCTCAGCATGATGATGGCGACGAGGGAGTCGGGCCGCAGGAAGTCTCGCCGTTGCTGGAGGACGACGTCGTCGACCCCCTGAATTTGCGCGATGTTGTCCACCGTCACGACCTTGGACGGCGGCGCTGGATCGACCAGGAAGCGGTACCAGGACTCGAGCTGGGCCTCGTAGCCACAGCCGTTCTCGCCGGTCGCCTTCACGTGGGCCTTGAAGTTGGCTTCCAGGTTGCCAGCGTTGCCCTCACCGGGGCCGGCGTTGCCCTTGGTCCCCGTCGGATCCCACCACAGGAAGCCGAGGTTGTTGTAGCTCTGCAGGCTCCCGGACGGGCGGATGGTGCCGATCAGGTGGGCGTTGTCGTACTGGGTCGGGTTCGAGGCCGGTCCCGTCTCGGAGCACTGATCACCACCGTGACCGCCGAGGCTCGACGACACGACGCCGATGTGGATGTCCACGACCGGCTTGAACTCCTCTTTGCCGGTCGCCGGGTCCTTGGCCGGCGTGATGAGCCGGTTCAGCAGCTGCGGCACTGCTTCCGAGAGAATGGCCTGTTTGTCAGCCATCGAGATCGAGTTGTCGATCATGAAGAGCAAGTCGATCTTGTCGACGGTGCTCTGGCGGATGTCCTGAACGAACACGTTGGTCGTGTTCGGCGACGCCGGTGACACCGGCCGGTCGAGGCAGGCCACCGAAATCAGGCCAAGACCTACCAGGCCCGCGCGCACGCAGCGCTTGAGCAGCGAGCCAGTTTTTTTACCGTTCAGACTCATCAGATTGCTCCTTCACGACCGAGCTCCCCGTCTCCGAGATAACCCGGTGCTCGCTGACCCCGAGACGGGGCGCGACCGCCAACCGACTTTTCCAAGTATCGCCCGAGAGCGTAAGTGTGCGGGACGATTGCTGTCAATCGTGGTTTCCGGGGGCGAATCGTCGCCGTTGCGGAAGCCGCTTCGAGATGCCCGCGCCTGGATCATCGCGAGGTCCATGGAGCAAGGCCCGTACCGCGTAACTCACCGCGGTTTTCGGCGCTGGCCGGGCCGGTGGGGGCCAACCGCGTTGGCAGGAGCGCCAACCCGCCGCCCGATTCCTGCGGCCGTCAGGGCCGGAGCTACGGGGGAGCTGTGGCTGTCTGTACCCGTTTCGAGCCCGCCCGGCCCGCCGGTTCCGAGCCTCCAGCTCACGGCGCATGGCGCGACTGGGGGCCGGGGAACACCTGACGGTGCGACTGAGCAGCTGCTCACGAGCGGCGGAACTTGCAGCGCGGGCAGCGCGCCCCGTGCGCCTCTACGATCAACGACATGCATGTACACGTCGGGCAGCGCTCGATGCTCGAGAGCTCGGCGGTGAAGCCGCACTTGGTGCAGTCACCCTTTCGCAAGCCGCCCGGCTCGACCGGCGGTGCTAGGCGCCACGCCGTCCCGCACTTCGGACAGGTCCCGAGCACCGCAGCGTCGCTCCGGGCCTGCGCCTCCGCCGCGGTGGCCCTCGTTGCCGCCTCGCGCGCCCGGCGCTCTGCCTCGGCCTGGCGCTCCACCGCGTGCTGGGAGTTGACGGCGATGTCGCGTCGTCCCGCGTCGCGGCACTCGTACGAACAGTAGATCTCGTCGATGGCCGACTTGAACAGGCCGATCTTCTTGTCGCACTGCACGCAGACCTTGGCCATGTCCGATAGCCGTAGCAGAGGGTGAGAGCGTCCGAAAGGAGCCACAGACTCACGGGTAGCGTCGCGGCGCCTTCGGCAATGCTTTCCCCTGCCCACCAGGCGGACGGACTGCCCACGGTGGTCTTGGAAGCGATAGCGGCATGGGCTCGCCGGCTCGCGCAGCAAAGCAACGCGACCCGAGCCCGAGCGGGGCACACGGTGCGCGATGGGACCGCTCTTGCGGGGATTGCTTTGGGTCAGCGGGCGCGCCGGTAGTGCATGGCGACGGCGCCGTTCTGGAGCGGCTTTGTCGAGACCAGCTCGAGCCGTCGCGTGCTGGGCAGGCCGCTCTGGTACAGGGTCGGGCCGTGACCGGCGAGCCTGGGGTGGACGAGGAACTTGTACTCGTCGATCAGCTCCAGCCGGTCCAGCTCGGCCGCGAGCTTGCCGCTACCCAGGAGCACGCCGGCTGGCGTCGCGTCCTTGAGCTTCTGCACGCCCGAGCGCAGGTCGCCCGCGATGTGGTGGCTATTGGTCCAAGGGAAGTCCTTTCGTGTCGACGACACCACGTATTTCGGCTTGGCCTCCAGCTTGACCGCCCACTCGCGCACCGCTGGCGGCGCGTCCTCGTCGCCGCGGGCGACCGCCGGCCAGTAGCTCTCCATCATCTCGTAGGTGACGCGGCCCCACAGCATCACCCCGCCCTCGTCCATGAGGCGGGTGAAGAAGGCGTGTGTCTCGTCATCGGCGATCCCCTCTTGGTGGTCAACGCAGCCGTCCAAGGTGACGTTGATGCTGAAGGTCAAGAGTCCCATGCGCCAGGCCTAACACTCCTGGCGATGGAACGGCAGGCCCCGAGGATGCCGGTCATGCACAGCACACCACCGGGGCGGACGCACTTCAGCGAGTCGAGCAGGGCGCTCGTGCCGACCAGCGCACGGCTGCCCGTCAGGGCCCCGGCTTCGGGGCGGTCGGCGTGGTCTTGGCGAAGTGGGCCCGGAGCGCCGCGAGCCTCTGCCGGTTCAGGCCGGGCACCGCGAGGATCGCCGCATCGTCCGCCTCGCGCACGGCCTGGACACTGCCGAGCTCACGCAACAGAGCACGCCGAGTCTTTTCGCCGATGCCCTTCACGCGATCGAGCTCACTCGTGAAGGTGCGGCGTTTGCCCGCCTGCTTGCGGCCGCGGTTGGAGAAGCGATGGGCTTCGTCCCGGGCCCGCGCGAGCAAGAACAGCTCGGGGCTCTGGGGTCGAAGCGCGATCGGGTTCTTCTGCCCGGGCAGGTAGATGCGATCGACGAGCTTGTCGCCGAGCGGTGACTCCCGTTCCTTGGCCAGCCCCACCACCGGCAGCTCGCACAGACCGAGATCACTCGCGGCCGCCAGCGCGACGCCGAGCTGGCCGCGTCCGCCATCGACGACCAACAGATCCGGCAGCTCCCACTCGGTCTTGTCGTCGCCCTCCTCGGCAGCACGACCGCGGCGGAAGCGGCGCGCGAGCACCTCGTACATGGCCCCGTAGTCGTCGCCGTCGGCGACGCCCTTCACGTGATAGGTGCGGTAGCCCTTCTTGTCGGGCAGGCCGCCGGAGAACCGCACCACCGCGCCGACCGTGTCTTTGCCGGCGGAGTGTGAGATGTCGACGCACTCGATCCGCACCGGCAGACGCGGCAAGCGCAGTCGCTCTTGCAAGAGCCCCAGGCGCGCGTCCATGTCCTCGGCCGAACGTCGTTTTTCTTCGAAGGCGTGGCGTGCGTTCTCGACGGCCAGCTCGAGCAGCTGCCGCTTGGCGCCCCGGGCCGGCGCCACGATCTCCACCTTGCGCGCGCGCTCCCCGTCTTCGCGCGCGATGCCCTGACGGCGATCGCTGAGCCACTCGGCGACGCCCGCCGCGCCCTCCGGCAGGACGGGCACGACGACCTCGTCCGGGATCAGGCCCGCGCTGAGCCCGTCGACCGCGTAGTGCTCGCGCAAGAAGGCCCCGACCAGCTCGTCGAGGGGCAGCTCGAGCTTGCGGTGGCTGAAGCTCGACGCATCGACCACCCGCCCGCTCCGCACGCTGAGCAGCGAGAGCTCGACCAGATCCCCCTCACGGTACACACCGAGCACGTCCTGGTCGCGATCACTCACCGCGACCACGCGCTGGGCCTCGCGCACCAGTGACACCGCACGCACCTGATCGCGATACAGCGCCGCCAGCTCGTATTCCATGGCCCCGGCCGCCTCGGACATGCGCTGTTCGAGCTCGCGCGTGAGCTCGTCGTGGCGCCCGTCGAGGAACAACGTGACCGCGCGCAGCTGCTGCGCGTACACGTCCCGATCGACCTCGTACACACAGGGCGCGGGACAGCGCTTGATCTGATACTGCAAACACGGACGCGAGCGACTCGTGAGCTCGCGATCGGAGCAGGTGCGCAGCTGGAAGTGTTTCTCGATCAAGTTCAGCGTGCGCCGCGCGGCGGTCGCCGAGTGGTACGGACCAAAATAACGCGCCTTGTCGGACTCCGGCTTACGGACCAGGTCGAGGCGCGGCCAGGCGTGCTCGAGAGAGAGTTTCAGGGTCAGGAACTCTTTGTCGTCGCGCAGCTTGACGTTGTAGCGAGGGCGGCTCTCCTTGATCAGGCTGTTCTCGAGGATGGCCGCCTCCTTCTCGGTCGAGGTGACGATGGTCTCGAAGTCGGCGACCTGTTTCTGCAAGAGCGGGATGAAGCCGCGCGTGTCACTCTGCCCAGCCTGGAAGTAACTGCGCACCCGCGCGCGCAGGCTCTTGGCCTTGCCGATGTAGAGCGCGTTGCCCTGCGAGTCGCGGAACACGTAGCAGCCCGGCCGCGCCGGCAGCGCGCCCAGTTTTTCTTCAATCTCAGCGGACTGGGTCATGGCGTGCCGAGGCAGTGCGGCCGTGATATTAGCGCCGCGTGAAGCCGTTCGGGTCTTTCTCGACGCTCGACCGTCGGCGCGGAGCGCTGATGCTCAGCGTGGCGGTCATCGCCGGCCTTGGGATCGGGTTTCTCCTGGTTCCGCGGGCACCGACCCCGGGAGACAAGAAGGAGCCGCCGCCCGAGGTGAAGCTCTTGGGGGAGCCGCTTCGGCTGGATGACGACGGCCCCAAACTCGCCCTCGATCGCGTGCGGCGATTTGCGGCTGGCAAGCTCATGCTGGACCTGGGCGAGGGTCAGAAGCGAGAGCTCGGCCTCGGGCGGCTGGGCGCCGAAATCGACAAGGTGCGCCTGGCTCAGCTGGTGCGCGACTGCCGCGACGCCACGAGCCCGCTGCGCATGGCGCGGCGCGGGGCAAATCGAAGCGACGCCATCGTGTTGCCGCTGCCGATCGTGCTCGATACCGACATCACCGTCGGTGTGCTGTTGCGCTTGAAGGACGAGGTCGATCGCCTGCCGGTGGACGCGCGGCTCGACCTGGAAAAACGCTCGCTGGTGCCCGAGATTTCGGGGCGGTTGCTGGACGTCGACGCCACGCTCGGCGCGCTGCGTGATGCGGTGACGAACGGCGAGAGCACGGCGACCGCGGTCTTCGAGGACAAGAAGCCGCGGCGGAGCTCGGCGGAGCTCGGCGACGTGAAGTTCGACGCGGTGATGGGCTGGTTCGAGACGCGCTACAACCGCGGCGATCGTTACCAGGCACGCACGTTCAACCTGCGCCTCGCGGCCAGCAAGCTGGACGGTACCGTGCTCTTGCCTGGCGAGACCTTCGACTTCAACGAGGTGGTCGGGGCCCGCGACGAAGCCAACGGCTACAAGGTCGCGCCGGTGATCGCGGAGGGCGAGGTGGTCGACGGCATCGGCGGCGGGACCTGCCAGATCTCCGGTACCCTGCACGGCGCCGCCTTCTTTTCAGGGCTGGAAGTGGTCGAGCGGTATCCCCACACCCGCCCGAGCTCGTACATCAAGATGGGGCTCGACGCGACGGTGGTGTACCCGACCATCAACTTCCGAGTGAAGAACGGCTTCGACTTTCCGGTGGTGCTCCATCAGACGGTCAAGAACGGCATCGTGCGCGCCGAGGTGCTCGGTCCGCGACGTGAGCGCACCGTGACCTTGATCCGTCGGGTGGACGCGGCAATTCCCTACGAAGAGGTCGAGCGGGACGACCCGAATCTGCGGGATGGGGTGCGCGTGCTCTCGCAGCGCGGGGTCGCCGGCTTCAAGCTGCACCGGTATCGCATCGTGCGGGACGGCGAGCACGCGGTGCGCGAGCGCTGGAACGACGTGTACCCGCCGACGACGCAGATCGTGAAGGTGGGGCGAGGCACGATGGCCAGGGACAGCGTCACGCTCAAGCACGACGAACACCCGGAGTACCTGGCGGACGAGCTCTTGGTGATGACCCAGGGTGTGGACGTGGGAGCCAACGACGGCGAGGCCACCGGCGGCGACATGAGTGAGAGCCGTGAGCGCGGAAAGTACGGCGAGGCACACTGGACCGAGAAGGCCGGCATGCCGTACTTCGACCAGCAGGCGAGCCAACGCACCGACGAGGGGGACGACCCGCCCAAGACCTCCGCCAAGCGGCCCGACGACGCTGCGAAGAAGGGGGACGGCGCAAAAAAACAGGCGGACCCCGGCGGCGCAAAGCCAGAGAAGAAAAAGAAAAAAAAGCAGAAGAAGACGCCGTGAGTCGCGCTCGCCCGCAAGGTGTTACCCTGCCGCGCATGCGATACGTGGTCCGCTTCGTTTTACCGCTCTCGTCGCTCCTCTTGGTCGCCTGTGGAGGCGGAAAGGAAGCGAGCATTCCGCCGATCGCCGCGGTGTACAAACCCATTCCCGAAGAGGGCTTGCAGCCGCAAGAGGCGGACGACACCAAGCCCGAGGGCGCAGCCGGCGAAAAGACCGACGGCGACGACGCGACCGACGCCGACGACGCGAAGCCGGCTGAGCCGGAGACCAAGCCGGGCGCAACCCCCGCCGTAGCGACGCCTCCGACCCCCGGCAAACCGGGTGCGCCAGCCAAACCCGCAGCGCCAGCCACACCCGGTGCGGCAGCGCCAGCCAAACCCGGTGCGGCAGCGCCAGCCAAACCCGGCGCAGCCGCGCCAGTCAAGCCGCCTGCCAAGCCTGCCGCGGCAGCGCCCGCGACACCGAAGACACCGGCGCCGCCCGCTGCGCCCAAGAAGTGATCGACGATGCGCGCGGTCGTGCTCGAGCGCATCGGCAGCGCGAGCGAGCTTCAGCTCCGCGACTGGCCTGAGCCCGAGCTACGCCCGGACGACGCATTGATCCGCGTGCACGCCAGCGGCGTGTGCGGGCGAGACCTGATCGATCGTCGCGGCGGCTTCCCGATGATGAAGCTGCCGACCATCCTGGGTCACGAGCTCGCGGGGGAGGTCGTGGGCGTGGGGAGCGAGGTGCGCAGCCTGGCGATCGGAGATCGCGTCGCAAATCTGCATCGCCCGCACTGCGGTGACTGCGCTGCGTGTGTGCGGGGCCACGAGCTGCATTGTGAGCGCGCCTGGCAGAGCTTCGGGCACACCATCGACGGCGCGTACGCGGAGTTGTGCGCGGCGCCCGAGCGCGCGCTGGTGAAAATCCCGGACGAGGTGAGCTTCGAGGACGCGGCCTCGCTCGGGTGCACGTTTGGGGTCGTGCTGCGGGCGCTGCGCGAGGCGCGCGCCTCGGGGGTCGGTGAGACGCTGCTCGTGACCGGAGCGAGCGGCGGCGTGGGTGTAGCCGCCATCCAGCTGGGCAAACTCTCCGGCTCGCGAGTCATCGCGACGACCAGCAACCCTGACAAGGCGGAGGCACTCTCGGAGCTCGGCGCGGACGACGTCGTTGTCATCAACGACGAGAGTTTCTCGGGAGTCGTTCGCGGCCTGACTCACGGTGGGGTGGACATCGCCCTGGAGTTGACCGGTGCGGCGACCTTTCGCGAGGCGATGAAGAGCCTGCGCCCGCGCGGGCAGCTGGTGGTGATCGGCAACATCGACGTCGGCAAGGTGAGCCTGGCGCTCGGTCCGCTGATCTTGCACGGCCACACGGTCTCGGGAGCGCGAAGCTACTCGCGCAGGGATCTGGAGGACTGCCTCGAGCTCGTGCGCCGACGCAAGCTTCGTCCCGTGATCGCGGACCGACTGTCACTCGGCGACGCTGCAGTCGCACACGAACGACTCGAAGCGCGGGGCGTCATTGGCAGGCTGATGCTCCTACCGGGCACGTAGCTGCTCTCGCTCCCCGCCTTGCGTCCACGACCCCCTCAGCGTCGGATCCGCGACCCGACCCGCCTGCGAAACGAATGCACGACTCGGCGCTCGGTACGCGGAGCTTGCGCAGGGAGCACGCATCGCTTCCTCCAAACAACAGATCGAAACGAGCTCCCACTCGTTGTGGTGAGCTCCACCCTGCGCCGCGCGGCGCGGCTTTTCGTCTCGATCCGCTTCCGACTCGGTCCCCTGCTCGGCCCTGGGCACGCTGAATGCCTCACCTGTCGGCCGAGGCCAGCATGCCGGGCAGGAATACGCACGTTCTGCATGATGTCGAGGCCGCCGCGTTCGCCGGAAACGACGTCATCCGCTGTCGAACCGTCGAGCTGGGTACGGACACCATCTTGTTGAGAGCGCCCGTCGCGCGCCTCGCGGGCAGCTTCGTGCGCTTGCAGTGCCATCTGGACCCCGAGCACTGGTTGGATGCGGACGCCGTGCTCTCGGAATGCAACAAGTTCGGCAACGAATGGCACTGGCGCCTCGCGTTCGTGAGCGTGAGAGAGCCTCCGCCCTTGCGCTTCGCAGGCTTCATTCACCGCCGCGCCAGGCGTTCGTCTCCGACACACCCCCCGCCGGCGCCACCTTCTTCACCCGCGCCTGCTTCGAGACCAACCAATTCGCCGCCAGGGGAAAGCGCCCCACCTCTGTCGAGCCGGCCTCCGCCAAAAGAAACGCACGTGCGCTTCCGCGGGCGCCAACCCGACGACGCATCACCAGGCGAAAACATGAACGAGCTGTTCCGCGAAGCGCTGAAGGAAGTCGACGGCAAACGCTGAGCCCGGGCGGCGCTCTCATTTCGCCCCTCCGCGCCGACGCCTGCTGACATCGGCCTGCCATTCGTGTCACTCTGCTCTGCGTGTGGCGCATCGACCACCGCCTCTACCTGGGTGACTACGAGTCCGGCTACGCCGCTCTCCGCGGTGACGAGGTCGGCACCGAGCCCGAGGGCAGCCCCGCGCCCTTTGCCGGCGTCGTCTCGCTCTGCCGGATGCCGCTCTTCGCCGATCTCCCGACCACCGGCCCTCTGCGCGATGAGACGGAGTGGCTGCAAGTCCCGATCGTCGACGGTGGCAACGGCGAGCACGAGTTCGAGTCCGCGCTTGGTGTGGCGCTGCCGTTCATCCGGCGCAGAATCCCCCACGGCAACGTGCTCGTGCACTGCGCCGCGGGCATGAGCCGAAGTGTCAGCGTCATTGCCGCATTGCTCTGCGCCGACCAGAAGCACGACGTGGACGCGGCGTTCGACCACATTGCAGCCGCCAAGACCGCGGCCCTCGCGGGCACGGGGCTGGACGCGAGCTTGATGATTTCGCCCGCCTGGGAGTTCCGGGCCTGCCTACATCGCCTCTACGGCGCGGCGCGCTGAGCCAAATCCCCGAACTTTCGGGGTTCGGCCCGCGGGCCTTGACTCCGCTCGGTCCTTTGGCCAAAAGGCCAACCGGAGGGCAACGTCGGATCTGCCGCTCGTCAGAGCCTGCTCCGGAACGCCAAACCAAACATGAATTCCGCAGAAACACTGACACACCCCGAGACCTCGAACGGCAATGGCGCCGCGACCCGCGCCGTGGATTGGGAGAACCCCCGCGTCGCCGCGATCCTCAGCGCCGCGGCCAATTGTTTCTCCCGCAAGGGCTTCAGCGCCACCACGCTCGCCGAGATCGGCAAGGAGCTGGGCCTGCGAAAGAGCATCGTTCACTACTATTTCGCCAGCAAGAACGCGCTCATCCACGAGGTCCAGAGCTACACGCAGAATCGCTACCTCGACCGCGTGAGGCACTCGTTGAGTGCGTCGGAGGACGGGCAGAAGCAGCGCATGGTGAGCGCGCTCACCTCACTCTGGGAGGCCATCCAGCAGAACCGCACGATGATCGGGCTGAACATGGAGGTCTGGGCCGCGGCGCGCCGAGACCCCGAGCTCAAACATCGCGCGGCCACCCTGCAGCACGACGCGCGCGAGCTGATCAGCCACGGTGTGGCCGACGTGCTCAAGATCGACGCCAAGGAATTTCCGGCGATGGAGCCGCTGTCGGTGCTGATTTTGGCCGTCCTGAACGGCCTCGTCGTCGCCGAAGAGCTCGAGGGCCCGGACAAAGCCAAGGCCGACGAGGCCTTTCAGACCTTCCTGTATCTGCTGCGCCTCGGGATGAAGGCGATGGACGCCCCGGCGAGCCGTCCCTCCTGAACGTCAC
The DNA here is from genome assembly GCA_016706225.1 of Myxococcales bacterium. NCBI lineage: Bacteria > Pseudomonadati > Myxococcota > Myxococcia > Myxococcales > Myxococcales bacterium. The sequence continues at coordinate 114,912 of JADJKB010000014.1, read as the reverse complement.
GACAATTTGTAAACCCGGGCCCACCGAGGCATGTTTCGGGCGTGAAGCCTCTGGTCCTCGGCAGCCTGTGCGCCGCAGCGCTCGCGCTGGGGGCAAGTGCCGCCGCGTATCCGCTGCGTGCGCCGGCCAAAGCGCGACCCCCGGCGACCGGGCTGACCGCAAGCCCCTGGGCCGATCTGGTCGAGGTGCGATTGCCCGCCCAGCGCGACCTCGATCTGCTGCGGCGCTACGTCGAGCCGTGGCTCGAACGCCAGGGTGAGTGGGGCAGATTCTATTCTGGACGCTTCGGCCCTGCCACCTGGACCGAACCACCGCGCCTGGCGTGGAGCCTGAGCTCCTGGGAACCATCGGATGAGCTCGAGCGCGTTCCGGCGACGGGCTTCGATCTGGCGTTGGCACCCATGGCAGAGCTGTTGCTCCCCCACGTGAGCGGCAGAGAGCTGTCGCCGGTGTGGCAACTGGAAGCACCGCTGCCGGCCGACGCGGTGTTCGTGCAAGCCACACGCAAGGGACGTTGTGAACCGTGGCAACGGCCCTACAGCGTGACCGTCGCGCGTTACGGCGACGAACACGATACATTCAGCTTGCTCGAGTGTGATGGGTCCGTTGCCCTGGGCGCGCTCGATCGCCTGAGTGTGCTCGCGCGGCCCGCGGGGGCCGAGCGTCCGGAGCTGCCACTGCCACTCGAGCCCGAGCCCGACAGTGAGTGGGCCGGCGAATGGGTGCCGAACGTGCGTTTGCTCGACCCTCGTCTGCTGTGGGTCGTGGCGCGCATCTCGGAGGCGTTCCCGTCCCGTCCGCTGTATTTGATCAGCGGCTATCGGCGCGGCGGCCACGGCAGCTTCCACGCCAAAGGTCGGGCCCTCGATCTGTTCGTCATGGGCGTGCCGAACGAACAGGTCATGCGCCTGTGCCGCACGCTCAAGGACGTCGGCTGCGGCTTTTACCCCCACAACAAATTCATCCACGTGGACGTCCGGCCGCCCGCGACCGGGCACGCCGTCTGGATCGACGTCTCGGAACCCGGGCAGCCGTCACGCTACGTCGACAGCTGGCCCGGCATCGTCGAGAGCGGCGCCCTGTCCTGGGGCAACGGCGAGTGAGCTCGGCAGGGGCTGCGGGGTTTTCGGCGATCCTCGGCCAGGCACCGGCCGTCGAGACCTTGACGCGTGCCCTCGCGGCCGGGCGTGTGCATCACGCCTATCGCTTCGAAGGACCGCCCGGAGTCGGCAAGGAGCTCGCGGCCTTCGCCCTCGCGCAGGCCTTGGTGTGTGAAGCTCCGACGCCGGTTGGCTGTGGCAAGTGTTCGTCGTGCCACCGAGCGGTCACGCTGGCGGAGCAAGATCCGCACGTGCCCCTGCACCCGGACGTGGTCCTGATCGGGCGCGGTCTGTATGGCTCGCTGCTCGGAAGCGGCGTGAGTGAAGCGACCGGCATCAGCGTCGAGCAGATCCGCAGGGTCGTGCTCGGGCGCACGGGCTACCCGCCACACGAAGGGCGCGCGCTCGTGTTCATCGTGCGGAACGCGGAGGAGCTGACGTTGCAGGCCGCCAACGCCATGCTCAAGACGCTCGAGGAGCCGACCGACCGCACGCACTTCGTGCTGCTCACGAGCCGCCCGCGACGCCTGATCGACACCGTGCGCTCGCGGACCCTCTCGCTCCGGTTCGCCCCGCTCGCCGACGACATCGTCGCCAAGCTGCTGACCGACCGCGGCCTTCCGGTGGACGTCGCTCCGCTCGCGCAAGGCAGCGCCGAGCTGGCCTTCGACCTCGCGGATCCCGACGCGATGCGCGAACGGGACGAGTTCTCGAGCGCGGCGCGGACGGCGCTCGAGGCCCCGGATCTGGCCGAGGCAATCGCCCTGGCTCAGAGCCGCGGCGAGGGGCGCGACGCCGTGCGGGACCAGCTCGGGTTCTTCGCGCAGTCCCTGGCTGAAGAAGCACGCCGCGCGCTGCCCCATGACGTCGATGCCGCGGAGGTCGCGGCGCGCCGCTACACGGTCGTGCTCGCTGCGCTGGCCCAGATCGAGAGGAACGCCCAGCCGGCGCTGACTCTCGAAGCGATGATCGCCCGGCTGCGGCGCGCCTGAATCCGAGTCGTCACTCGAGGGTCTGCGCGCCTCCACCCCAGCGCACCACGTCGGACGCAAGCAGCGCTCGCCCCTGCCACACACGACAGTGTTTGCCGCGGCCGAGCACCCACAGCGCATCGCCCCCGAGCCCGCGGTATTCCGACAAGAGCCCCTCGTTCCAGGGCAGCGGCACCGATTTTCCGAGCGGAGCGATCTGCACCGGCAAACGCCGTACCCGTTCGAAGCGCACTCCCCGTGACTCGATGCTGCTCGGCGTCTCTTCTGGCAGCGCCAGCGAGACCTCCTCGAGCCAGTACAGCGTCGAGGCCGGCGGGGGCAGACTGAGCACGATGGCCTCGCTCGCCTCGAACACCGCCGCAACCGGGTCGTTCGCCTCGCTGAGCAACCACGCTTGCTCGAGCCACAGCTCCCGACCGGACACCTCGATCACGTCTCCGAGCTCGATCTCGAAGCCGGCACTGCGGAGCGGAGTCGGAGCTGCAGCTGGCAACGCGGCCGCCTCGCTTTGTTTGTTGGCCACCGAGCTCGCGCGCTGTCCTTTCCGGATGAAACCCGCGACCCCAGCCAGCAGCGCCCCGCCTCCGACCAGCACCGCGGCAAGCACGAGGCTCACGCTTCGCCCCCGAGCGCGCGGGAAAATTCCCGGGCACGCGCCGTGACCGTCGAGAGCGCTGCGTCTCCCTCGGGCATCAGCGCGGAGATCACCGCACCCAGCTCGGCGCGGGCAGCAATCGCCGGAGCGCGCGCGAGCTCGATGCCACCGATGGCGACCAGGGGCACACCTCGAGCGCGCGCTCGGACGCTGGCGCGCCCGAGGCCATCGAGCCCCACGACCGGATCGGGATCCTGCTTCGAGCTCGTGGGGAACACCGGACCGAAGGCGACGTAGTCCGGCGCGAGCGCGAGCGCTCGTTCGAGCTCTGCCATGTCGTGGCACGACACACCGACGGCGAGTGTTGGTGCGAACGTGCGCACGTCGCTCACGTCCAGATCCGTCTGCCCGACGTGTACGCCATCACAGCCGGCGAGCAGCGCGAGATCCGGGCGATCGTTGGCGAACACACGCACACCGGCGTCCCGGCACGCTGGCACCAGCGCCCGCAGGAGCGCGAGGGTGTCCCGCCCGCCCAAGGACTTGCCACGCAGCTGGACCACGGCCGGCCGCGCGGCGATCACCGCGCGGGAGAAGTCGAGCACGTCGAGCCCCCGCGCGGAGAGGCTGTCGGTATCGATGATGGCGTAGAGTCCACGCATTCGAGGGCTTCCGGAGCATAGCGCCACAAACCGGGGTTTCGCCCCCACCATTGCCTGTCGCGCGAGCGGGCTGGCACGCGCGGCTCCGCTTTGGTACCCATGAGCCATGTCCCTGCGCACCTGCTCGTTTCTGCCGGCCCTGTTGCTCGTGGCGAGCAGCGCGCGGGCAGAGGAACCCGCGGCGCCGGGGGCTGCCGAGCCGAACCCACCGAACCTCACGCTTCGGGTGAGTGAGCGCGGGCCAGGCCTGCCCTGGTCTCTGAGCATCTCCAACCGCGGACAAGGCCCCGCGGTGCTGGCGGCCGATCCCAGGCTCCTGAGCCTCGAGGTCCAGGTCCCGAGCAAGAAGAAGACGGAGACTTGCCGGCTGCCCAGTGACTTGTTCCCGGGACACGCCGACAAACGCACGCTGGTCTTGCTCGAGCCCGGCGAAGGCGTCGAACAGCGCTTCGATCCCAGGCTCTACTGCTTCGCCGCAGGCGGACAGTGGCAGCTCGTGCCCGGCGCCATCGTGACGCCGCACTTCGGCTTTCCGGAGAAGAAGAAGACCGTGTGGCGTCGCGGCAAGAGGACAGAGGAGACTCCGAAGCAGGATCCGCCCTTCGCCGTGATGTTGCCGCCCAAAAAGGGCGCGAGCCGCCCCTCGAACGAGGGTGGCGTGAAGGGGCTCCGCGCCGAACCCTTTGCGCTCAAGAGTGAGTACGCCGAGTGGTCGCGCACGAAGCTCCCGGCGGACAAGAAGGCCATCGAGGACAGCCCGCTGGAGATCAAGATGGTCCAGGGCTCGGACGCGCAGGCGGAACGCGCCGCCACCGTGCGCATCACCGTGCACAATCGCAGCAAACACGCCGAGACCGTCTACTTCCGCCGCGAGCTCGTGAGCTACGAGGTGATGCGCCCGGACGGCCTCGTGACCTGTGATCCGCAGCCTGATGAGCGCGCACCCGATCGGCAGGCCTTCACGCGCCTCGGCCCTGGGGGAAAAATCTCGGTGGTGAGTCGTTTGATCGAGCTGTGTCCCACCGGTACGTTTGGCAGCCCGGGGCTGTACCTGGTTCACGCCCGCTACGACGCGACCGAGTCCGGTGATGACTGGAACATCGACGCCTTCGTGGGCCGTGTGGTCTCCCGCTCGCCGGCGACGGTGCGGATCCGTACCGGCGAACAGCCGTTCTTGCAGAAGCGCACGCTGGAGCGGGTGAGGGTCTCGCGCAAACCCGGCATTGTCCCTCCGCGCTGATGCGGGGCGGACAGATCAGGAAAATTCGGCTATCAGTTAGCGTGAGGAGAACGGTCACATGCGTCGTTTTGCACACTTGGTCTGGGTTTCCAGCTTGCTCTTGGCCTGCGGCGGGGAGTCGGACTCCGATCCCAGTGGCAGCGGTGGGGCGTCCTCGGGTGGCGTCGGCGGCTCGACCAGCGGCGGTGCCGGCGGAAGCGGCAACTCCACCAGCGGCGGCGCCTCGGGCAGCGGAGGCTCGACCAGCGGCGGCGCCTCGGGCAGCGGAGGCTCGACCAGCGGCGGCGCCGCGGGCAGCGGGGGCTCGACCAGCGGCGGCGCCGCGGGCAGCGGGGGCTCGACCAGCGGTGGAACGGGCGGCGGCGGAGCGGGAGGAACCGGCGGTGCATCCGTCGCGGCACCGGAGTGCAGCGTCGACAGCGACTGCAAGGTCTTCGAAGACTGCTGCTCCTGCGAGGGGATCCCCACCTCCCAGAATCCGGGGATCTGCAAGCTCGGGTGCACGACGAAGAAGTGTGCCGCGCTCGGCGTCTCCGCCACCGAGGTCAGCTGCGTCGCGGGCCGATGTGTCAAGGGCTACGACTGCGACTCGAGCAAGGTCGTCTGCCTGACCAAGGCGCCGAACTGCCCGGCCGGTGAGGTCGCTCAGATCAAAGGCAACTGCTGGAGTGGTGCCTGCGTCCCTGCCGGAGAGTGCACCAGCGTCGCCAGCTGCTCCGATTGTACGTCGGCGAAGTATGCTTGTGTGACCTACGTGGCGAAACCCGCGCCGGTCCGCCACTGCGTCGACATTCCTCTACCGTGCGCCGCTGCCAGTTGCGCCTGCTTCGGCCCGAGTGTGTGCACCGGCAGCTTCAACATCTGCAACGATCTCTCGGGCATCAAGGGTGTGACCTGCGGTTGCCCGACCTGCTGAGCCTCACGGGCTCGGCAGCTCACCATCGTAGAGCGGCAGCTCGAACTTCGACGTCAGCTGGCGGAAGATGTCGATGCTGTCGACGTACTTCGCCAGCGCCGCCGCGGCGCCTGGATTCGCGGCGTCCAACTGGGGTTTGCCGTTCACGTCCAGCTCGAGCATGGGCGTGCCGTCGGGGTTGAACAGCGGCTTTCCGTTCACGTCGAGCTGAACCTTGTAAGCGAGCGCCATGAGGTGATTGGCCCAGGCGAGCATGCGAGCGCCGATAGCCCGCTCGCGCACCTGACCCATGAGCTGCTCCGTCCCGGCGCGGTGTGCACGGTAGGTCATGCCGGTCACGGGGTAGCTGAACTTCATCACCTCGTCCGCAGGCCAGTCCGGGGTCTCGTTGGGGAGCACGGCGATGCGTGCGTCGTGCACCCACGAGCTGGACCAGTTGGTGGGGAAATACATGCTGCCCCACACCATGGCGTAGAGCTGCGAGTTCCAGCCGTAGTTCGGATCGGCAAGCTTGGCGTTTGCCGGGCGCGTGCCCAGATCCTTGGCGTCGTGCCAGTTGGGATACTGGAGGCTGCCGAGGGGGGTGTTGTTCGGGTCGTTCTTGACCACGACCCAGGGAGCGAAGGTGTCCAGATCTCCGGTCAAGAGCGCGGAGTAGAGTCGCCGGACCTGCTCCGGGTAGATGGTGGCGAAGCTCACGTTCTTGTAGCGCGAGTCGTAGAAGTCCTCCTTCGAGTTCGAGACGAAGGAGTCGAAGGCTTCACTCAGGTAGTAGGTCGCCCAGATCTTCTCGTAGTACGTGCCCACCTGCGACTGGTAGTCGCCCCAGAAATAACCTTGGGAATAGTCGAAGTCGTTGTGCAGATAACGACCGTCGCCGAGGGCCACGCGGAAGTCGTACAGGTACACGTCCGGTAGCGCCACGGCGTCGGCCGTGAAGAGCTCCGTCGCAACACCCACCGGTTGCCCGCTGCCGCACACGTCCGCCGGACAGTAGTGACCGGGCTCGGGGCGCGTCAGGATGCGCGCGAACAGGTCGAGCCCGTGAGTCGCCGCCAGCTGCAGCGGCCCGTAGTTGCCGTCCTCGAGCAGACCGGCGGCCGGTTGGGTGGGATCTCCGTCGAGCACGGCGCCAAAGGCAAACGCCTTGCTGATCTGCTGGATCTTGTCCAGGTAGCGGTACTGGATGCGGGCCGTCACGTCGAACGAGTTGAACTCGACCCGATTGCGCCGGAACGCGTCCAAGATGTAGCGGTTCTCGAAGGTGCTCTCGAGGAATCGCACCTGCTCGTAGGCATCGGCGCCGGAATCCATGCTGAACGAGGGCACGTTGCCGGTGTCCGCGTACTCATCGCTCGAGAACAGGTACCCGCGGCGTACACGCCCGGTCGCGTCGACCGCCCGCGGCTGCACCGCCCAGGAGAACGACGCGTAGTCGGGATCCGCAGCGAAGTCCGACATGTCGCGGTAGTCGACCACGTCCATCTCACGCTGTTTGCAGCGACTGCCGAGCGGCTCCAAGGAATCGGCGGCGCAGTCGCTGATGAGGCCGAACTCCTTCTGGTACTGGCTGTAGTGGATGAACGTGTAGGGATTGTTCACGTCCGTCGGGGGGAAGTAATAGACGCCGAACAGCCCCGGGCTGGTGGCAAACGCCGTGAGCTTGTAGGCCTCGGTCTGCCCCGCGCCCTTGGCGTCGACGCTGACGCCGTCCTTGGACCACACGTCGAGCACGTTGCCGTAGGTGAAGCGCACCGCGGCGCGGTCGTATTTGCCGGGCAAGAGCATGTCCTGGCTCTGCTCACCCGGGTAGTCCATGACACTCGAGGTCGAGTAGCGCTGGATCTCGCCGTCGATCTCCTTGTCACTGATGGGATCGCGCCAGCGAGGCCCCACACAGGCCGAGCCGTCCGTGGTGCCGGCGGGGCAGTCCTTAGCAGCGTCGACCCCGTCGTTGGTCCGGAGCTGCCAGTACTCGGGATCGTAGTTGAGCGAGTCGAACGACGCGCCGAAGTTGTGGCGAAGCCCCATCGAGTGGCCGACCTCGTGGGCGAGCACCCCCTTGTTGAACTCGGCGCGGGCCCAGTCGACGATCTTTCGACGATGTTCGTTGGCCGCTGCCTTGTCGCTCGGATCGGCGGGCGGCGGGAACTTCTTGACCAGCGCCCGTGCCAGGCCGAGCAAGTTGTCCGGCTCGGCCGCGTCGTAGCGGCAGGCGTGGCGACGCGCGTTGCCGAGCTGCCGCGCGCGCCGATCGGCGGCGCGCAGCGTGGGGTTCATCTTGCGGTCGAAGGGTGAAGCGCGCCGGATCGCCTCGGCGCTGGGCGGGGCTGCGGGGTCGGCGCCCGAGGCCTGCAGCATCTCGGGCGAGACGAGGCTGGCCTCGACGGCAGTGCCGCGCAGCGCCGACAGCCGCGCGGCGAGCGCTGCGTTGCCCGGACCCAGACGGCCGGAGTCGAGCAGGAACTTCGCCCGTGCCGCACGCTTGGCCAAGGGGTGGTGCATCGGCTTGGGCTTCGGCGCGCCGGCCAGGTACGGCGTGATCACCTGAGGGTCGAAGGCGGACAGGCGTGAGCTCAGCTCGTCTTTGGGCAAGGCCGAGAGTTTCTCCGCTGGCCCTTTGGGCTGATTGGCGGAGACCCAGTCCTTGACGTTCTGACCCTTGATGTAGTCGTCGGGTTTGATCTGGCCGTTGATGAGCGCCACGAGATCAGCAACCGTGCTTGCAGCGCGGTCGAGCACCGCCCCCCACTCGGCGACCGAGCCGGCGATCTTCTCACCCGTCAGCGGATCCTCGGCGTCCATCATGATGCCCCAGGGCGCCATGATCTGTGGATCCTGGACGACGGCCAGGATGTTGTAACGCAGGTCGCCGATGCGCGGCGCGGTCTTGTCGGCGCCGCAGGCGGGGTCGTCGCCCAGTTCGCTGGAGACGGGGTTGTGGCAGAGCACGAAGAAGTTCGGGACCTCGACGGGAGACGTGGCGCCGACCGGCGGCACGAAGTCGTCCGACCAGCGCGCCGGCCATCCGTGAGTGGTCTCGCAGCCCTGTTCACCCGTGCGCCGGCACTCGGCCAGGCGCCCCGCCAGCACGCCCACGCGCACCGCGTCGTTCCAGGCGCTCATCATCTCTTTGCTCGACTCGAACAGGTCGTCGGGGAAACCAGGGTTCACGTGCCAGGCAATCGTCTTGGCCTGGCGATCCCGGAGCGGCAGGGTGCACTCGCTGGTGACGGCATCACAACGACTGCCACGCCCCACGCTCGCACACTCGTCCTCGGTGCCGTCCGCGTCGTCGTCCCGGTGGGGATCCGCCCCGACTGGCGTGGTGTCCGGCGTGTTGCAGGCGACCACCGGGTCGGCGTGGGAGCGCTGCCACAGGTTCCAGCGAGTGCCGAAGCGGTGCCACTTGTCGTCGACCACACCGTAGCTGCGGTCGTAACCAAACCGATCGACCGTGAACAGGCCGAACATGTCCATCTTGGTACCGTCGTATTCGAGCGGTTCGTAGTCGGTGTCGGCGATCTTCAGGTACGACTGCCGAAGGGTCACCTCACTCGGGTTGCAGTTCACGCTGGGGAAGCTGCCGTACAGCCAGCAGGCCGGAAAATCCCCGTAGATCTCGTCCTTGATGACCTGGGGTTTGGCCCAGACCTTGTGGGTCACGTCGAAGTAACCGCGCTTCCGATCGAACACCGGTGTGTCCTGGTGCGCCGGATCGTTGACGTAGTAAGCGATCGGCTCGATCTGAACGCCGTAATAGATGCCCAGCTGTGAGAGGGTGTCGAGCTCGTAGGCGCTGGTGATCAGGTTCTTCGACCAGTCGACGCGAAAATACGCCCGTTTGTACCAGGGCCGGTCCTGGTCGTTCTCCTCGACGACGTTCAGCTCTTCGCCGGTGTTCTCGTTGTACGAGCGCTTGATGTCGAAGTGGCTGTCGATGGTGTACGCGGCCACCGCCTGGCCGTCGGGCGTGCGGCGCACCCCCTTGCCGTCCGTGTTCTCGATGCGCTCGTAGGTCAGGCGTGCGATCAGCAGGTCTTCGGTGATCTCCCAGCGCACCCGCATCGTCGGCTGAGCGTCGCTGTTGGTGAAGAGTCCGTCGGAGCCGGCCCCGGAGTCGACGTCGACCACGGTCACCCGCATGTAGAACTCCGGATCGTCCTTGGGATCACCGACCTCGCCCACGAAGAAGCTCTTTGCCAGCGCGTCCGCTTGAACGCGATTGATGGGCGCTCGCTCCTCGGCGCAGCCCGCGAGCAGTGAAAAGCCGAGCATGGACAGGGCGCCGAGCCAGCGCCGGACGGAGTTCTTCGACATGGTTCTCTCCCGCTTCGCCGGACCCGAGCCGGCTGGTCGGTTTGGGGACCGACGCGACGGCTGCCTTAGCGCAAATCGAGCGCGACTTGAACGCTGGCGGTGGGCGCAAGTGCGCTGCGGGCGGCGAACGAGTCTAGTGCTCGAACATGATTGGGGTCATTTCCGCGCCGGGGGCGGGGCGAGACGTTGGAGCAACCCGGGAGGCTGTCATGCACGTGGTGCTCGTCGGCGCGGAGTTCGAGGAAAACCTGGCCGTGCGCTATCTGCGCGGGGCGCTCGAGCACGCGGGGCATCGCGTGACTCAGATCGTGTTCAACGAGGCGGACGACATCGATCGCGCCGCCCGAGAGATCGTCGATGCGAACGCTCCGCTGCTTGGGCTCAGCATGGTGTTCACGTACCGTGCGCGCGAGTTCGTCCGACTCGCGACGCGCGCGCGAGAGCTGGGTTACCGGGGCCACGTCGTCGCGGGCGGTCACTTCGCCGCGTTCCACCCGACCGAGCTCTTGCGCGACGCCCCCGCCATCGACTCCGTCGCGATCGGTGAGGGCGAGGATTTGCTGTGCGAGCTCACGGGAAACCTCGGCAACCTCGGCGCGGTGCGCGGCCTGGTGTTCCGGCAAGCTGACCAGGTCGTGCGGAACGCCCCCGCGGCCAAACCGCCTGATCTGGATCGGCTGCCTTGGCCGCCGCGCAAGCAGCCTCTCGACGATTACCTGGGACTGCCCATCACGAACCTCCTGGGCTCCCGCGGCTGCGGATACTCGTGCACCTTCTGCTCCATCGTCGCCTGGCATCGCCTGACCGGCGGCGAGCGAGTGCGCATGCGGAGCGTCGAGAGCGTGGCCGACGAGATGGCGGCGCTCTATCACTCGGGGGCGCGCATCTTCAATTTCCACGACGACAACTTCTTCGTGGACGAAAAATCCGAGATGCTGTCACGGGTCGCTGCGCTCGGCGCCGCCCTCGAGCAGCGCCGGGTGGGACGCATCGCGTTTGCGATCAAGGCCCGTCCGGGAGCCGTCGACGAGGAGATCTTCAGAGCGCTGGTCGCCCGGGGTTTGTTCCGGGTCTTTCTGGGCATCGAGGCCGGCACCCCCGAGGCCCTCAAGCGCCTGGGGCGACGGCAGACCGTCGAAGAGAACGAGCGCGCCCTCGAGGTGGTCAACCGGCTCGGCATCCACACCGCCTTCAACGTGCTCTTGTTCAACCCGGATTCGACCCTCGAAGACGTGCGCGACAACGTCGCGTTCTTGGGCAAACACCCGCACAACCCCACCAACTTCTGCCGCACCGAGATCTACGCGGGCACTCCCCTCGAGACCAAGCTTCGGCGCGAGGGGCGCCTCCGCGGCAGCTATTTCGGCTGGGACTACTGCATCGCCGACCCGCGCGCGCAGCTGTGTTTCGAGCTGGCCTTTCACGCCTTCCGGACGCGCAACTACGGGCCGGACTGCCTGCACCACGCCGCCATGGCGCTCGACTACGAACATCAACTGCTCGCGCACTTCCAGGCTGAGCGGGCGGACCTGCGAGCGCGGGTCAAGGACCTCGTGGTGACGGTGAACCTCGATACCTGCCGGCACCTCGACGAGATCATCGAGCGCTGTGCGCTCGGCTTCGATTCTCCGGAGGCGCGCTCGGAGTTCGAGCGCAGGATCGCTGCTGCCGTCGAGGCTCAGAACCGTCGGCTGGGGGCCGCCGCGAACGCCCTGCTCGACGAGATCCGCGCTGGGGTCAAACAACCCGTGACCCGGGGTTGGACCAAGACCGCGCGCGCCGTGAGCCTGGCGGCGAGCATGTCGCTCGCGGCCACCGCGTGCAAGAAAAGCGGCGACGACAGCCACCCCACGGAGATGGTCGCGGCGCCGCCGACCCAACCCTACGACGCCCCTCCCCCACCGGATGCAGCGAGCGACGCGGGCGTGGGTCCCGCTGACGCGAGTCCGAGCGACGCCGCCAACGAAGCGGAGGCGACGGGCGCTCCCGGGGACGCCGCACCAGGCCCCGATGCAGCCCGCGACGCCGGCAAGAAACCCGTCCCGACGGGCGGAACCCACCGCCACGAGATGGTCCCGCGACCGCGCTTGCCCACTCACCCTTCCGAGATGGCGCCTGCGCCCCCCGACGACGAGTGACCGAGGGGCGAGCGGACCCGCGACGGGACGCGGCGGCCATGCTACCCGTGCCGCATGCGCTGCACATTTCTGATCCCGAGCGTGGTTCTCAGCGTGTGCCTCTGCGCTTGCGCGAAGAACCCCGAAACTCCCGGACCCAGCGCGCCGACCGCGCCGACCGCCGACGTGGAGTTGCCCAAGGATCGCATGGCAGGCAGCAAGGTGTTCGACGCGTTGGGCCACGAGCTCAGCTGCGCGCCACCGGGCAAGGCCTGTAAACCGAGCGACGAACCCGCTGACTTCAGGGACGCCTGCAAGCTCGCCGGATTCCGGGTCATGAAGTGCGGGTGCAACATGGTGTGCACCGGGAACTTCAAGCGCGAAAAGACGGCGTACGACGCCGAGAACAACGAAAAGGCCTGCGTCGCGGAGCAGAAGGACTGCACTCCGCCCGAGACGAGCGCGGCGTTTCAGGACGCGTGTACCGAGAGCGGACACCCGTTCGTCGTGTGCGGCTGTGAGTGGCTGTGCGGTGGAAAGCTGAAGCGGCCGGTATCGAAGACGCCGAACGAGTGAACGCCGGGGCACAGCCTCGAAGACTGATGTAGCCTCGGCGACATGACCACACGATGGCTCGCAGGGGTGGGTGCGCTGGTGTTGGGTTCAATGCTGATGCTGAGCTGCGGCGGCTCGACCGGCGGCGGCGGAGGTACGGGCGGGGGCAGCGGAGGCAGCGGCGCAACCGGAGGCAGCGGAGGCAGCGGCGCAACCGGCGGGAGCGGTGGCGGCAGCGGCGGCATTCCCCTGGTGCCGTCCGACAAGCTCGACCTGCTGCTGATGATCGACAACTCGATCTCGATGGCGGACAAACAGCAGCTGCTCTCGGACGCGGTTCCAGCGCTGGTCAAGCGCTTGGTCACGCCGGTCATCGACCCCGCGACGGGCAAACCACAGTTCAAGGCCATCGAAGACATCCACATCGGCATTGTGTCGTCGAGCCTGGGCGGACACGGCGGCGACCAGTGCAAAGAGAACGGCCCCGCGTTCAACCCGACGCAGAACGACAACGCACACCTGATCGGCACCGTACGACCGAGTGCAAACCTGCAGACCTACGCCGGCCTCGGGTTCTTGTGGTGGGATCCCAGTGGGACAAAAGGCAGCGCGGGCCCGGGACAGAGCGATGCAGCCCAGCTCGAGTCCGATTTCAAAGCGCAGGTGACGGCCGCGGGTGAGAACGGCTGCGGGTACGAGTCCCAGCTCGAGAGCTGGTACCGGTTCCTGGTGGACCCGGCCCCGCCCGCCCAGGTCGTGGTCGTCGACAACATCGCAGTGGCGCAGGGCGTCGACGCCGTCGTGCTCCAGCAGCGATCGGACTTCTTGCGCCCGGACTCCGTCGTGATCGTGATGATGCTCACCGACGAGAACGACTGCTCCACCGTCGACGGCGGCTTCAACTGGATCGCGGCCCAGACCTCGAACCCGAACAACACGGCGTTTCACCTGCCGCGGGCCGCCGGCGCATGCGCAACGGATCCCGACAGTCCTTGCTGTCGTTCGTGCAACGTGGCGGAGAGCTCCCCGCCTCCCGGCTGCGCCGATCTCGGGAGCGACCCGGAGTGTCAGAAGGGTGCGTACGACGACCAGAGCGACCACCCGAACCTGCGCTGCTGGGAGCAGAAACGCCGCTTCGGTCTCGATTTCCTCTACCCCACCGAGCGCTACGTGCAGGCGCTGACCCAGCCTATGATCTGTCCGACCTGGGACGGCAAGGGCCCAACGACGAGCTGCACACCGGTGAAGAACCCCCTGCTCGAACAGCGCAGCCCCGGCGCGGTGTTCTTGGCAGGCATCGTGGGGGTGCCGTGGCAAGATCTCGCGACGGAGGCAACCCTGAGCTCTCCCACGGAGCTGTCGTACCTGACCGCGGCAGAGCTCTCCGCCAAGGGCCGCTGGGCCTGGCTTCTGGCGGACGACAGCAAGGACCTGGCGGACGACCCGCTCATGATCGAGTCGAACACTCCCCGCTCGGGCACTCAGCCAGCGACGGGAGTCGCCTTGAGCCCGCCCTCCGCCAAGGCCGCCGCTCAGCCGGCCAATGGGCACGAGTGGAATACGAATCTCGCCGACCTGCAGTACGCCTGCATCTTCCGGCTGAACACCCCCAAGGACTGCGGCGCGTTCAGCAGCGGTGGCTGCGACTGCGACGACGTCGGCCCGGGTTACACCGCCAACAATCCGCTCTGCCAGGATCCGGCCTCGAGCACCTACTCGAAGCTGCAACACTATGGCAAGGCGTTCCCCGGGACGCGCCACCTGAAAGTACTGAAGGGCATCGGCAATCAAGCGGTCGTCGGCTCCATCTGCCCCAAGGTCACCGTGGGCGATCCGGCGAACCCCGCCTACGGCTACAACCCGGTGGTCGATGTGTTGGTGAAGAGCATCACGGGCGCATTGGCAAAATGACGCGCGCGCTCAGCTCGAAGCCAAGGCCTCGACCCGCGCGCTGAGCTCTGCCACGAGCGGCTCCACGCTCTCGCTCCGCCCGTGGCGCGCCAGGGTGAGCTCCGTGGCGAGCAGCTCTGCAAGCTCGTTGACGTCATCGAGCGCCTGCGAGTCCGAGCGGGCCAGCTCTGCCAGGCGTTCGCGATTGCGCGCCGAGGCCAGCATGCCGGCGTCGAGCTCTTGCTCGACCGCGTCGAGCCGGCGGCCGATCCGATCGACCTCCCGCAAGATGGCGTTGGCTTCGCGCTCCGACAGGAAACCGTCCAGCGCGGTGCCCGAGACCGCACCGCGAGCGCGCTCGACCGCGCTCGAGATGCGCCGCTCGACCAGTCGCGGACGCGGCTCGCTTCGGACCGGTGGGCCGCTGGCAAAAGCAAACGGCAACCACAACGGCCAGACCCCCCCCCCCCCCCCCCGCCCCCCCCCCCCCCCCCCCCCCCCCCCCCCCCCCCCCCCCCCCCCCCCCCCGGCCCCCCCCCCCCCGGCCCCCCCCCCCCCCCCCCCCCCCCCCCCCCCCCCCCCCCCCCCCCCCCCCCCCCCCCCCCCCCCGCGCCCCCCCCCCCCCCCCCCCCCCCCCCCCCCCCCCCCCCCCGCCCCCCCCCCCGGCCCCCCCCCCCCCCCCCCCCGCCCTTTCGGACCCCCCCCCCCCCCCCCGGCCGGCCCCCCCCCCCGCCGACCCCCCCCCCCCCCCCCCCCGGGCGCGCGGCGCGCGCGCCCGGGCCCCGGAGCCCCCCCCGGGCGCCCAGCCGCCCCCCCGCCCGCCCCCCCCCACCCGCCCCCCCCCCCCCCCCCCGCCCAGCGCCGGCGCCGGCGCCCGGCGGCCCCGGCCCCGCCCGCCGCGGGCCCCCCCCCCCCCCCCCCCCCCCCCCCCGGGCCCCCCCCCCCCCCCCCCCGCGCCCGGCGCCCGGGCGGCGCCCGGCGCGGGGGGGCCGGGCCCCCCGCGGGGGGCCGCGGGGGCGCGGCCCCCCGCGGGCCCCCGCGGGGCGCCCCCGCGGGGGCGCCCGGCGCCGCGGGCGCGGGCCGGGGGGGCGCGGGCCGCCCGCCCCGGGGGCGGGGGCCCGGCCGCCCCCGGCCCGCCGCGCCCGGGGCCCCCCGGGGGCCCGCGCCCCCGGGCGCCCGCCGCGCCGCCCCCCGCCGGGGGGCCCCCCGGGCGGCGGGGCGGGGCCGGGGGGGGGGCGGGGGGGCGGGCCGGCGCCCCCGGGCGGCCGGGGCCGCCCCCCCGGGGGGGGGGGCGCCGCCGGGCCCGGCGGGCGAGGCGCGGGGGGCGGGGCGGGGGGCGGGCCCGGGGCCGGGGGGGGCCGGGGGGCCCCCCGCGGGGCGCGGGGGGGGCCGGGGCCCCCCCCGACCGGGGGGGCGGGCGCGGCGCGCCGGGCCGGGGGGGGGGGGGGCGGGGGGGGGGGGGGCGGCGGCGCGCCCGCCGGGGGCCGCCGGCGGGGGGGGGCGCCCCGGGGCCCCGCGCCGGCGGCCCCGGGCCGGCCCCGGGGGGGGGCCGCGCCCCGCCAGCCGGGGGCAGGGGGGCCAACCCGCGGAACCCCCGAACCACCCCCCCAGCCCCCGCCCGGCCCGCGCCGGCCCCCCCCCCGCGCCCCGGGCCGCGGCCGGGGGCGCGGGGGGGGGGGCGGCGGGGGGGGGGGCGGGGCGCGGGGCGGCGGGGACCAACAACAGCAGCGCGGGCGCGCGCGGGGGGGGGCGCGCCCGGCGCGCGCCGGGCGGGCCCGCCGCCCGCCCCCCCCCCCGGGGGGCCGGGGGGGGGGGGGGGGGGGGGGCCGGGGGCGGGCGGGGGGGGGGGGGGGGGGGGGGGGGGGGGGCGCCGGGGGGGGGGGGGGGGGGCGGGCCCGCCCCCGCCCCCCGCCCGGGGGGGGCGGCCGGGGGCGCCGGGCCGCGGCGCGCGGCGGGGAGGGGGCGCCGCGCCCCCCGCGCGCCGCCCGGCCCGGGGGGGGGGGGGGGGGGGGGGGGGGGGGGGCGGGGCCGAGCGGGCGGGCCGGCGCGGGCGGGCGCGGGGGCCCCACGCCGTTGACCGTACCGGGCGAGCGTGCAGGAACTCGGGGCCTCCCGCGGCAATTGTGTGGAGAGCCGGCAGAGCCCGTGTGGACACATCACTGCTAGGGTTGCGGCCATCCCGTGAGCTCACCTTCCCTCCGCATCGGCATCATCGGCGACGTCCACCTGGCGTGGGACGATCGGGACGTCGCCCTGATCGATGCCGAGGCCTATGATCTGGTGGCGTTCGTCGGAGATCTGGCAGGCTATCGTCAGGACGCGCTCGGTGTCGCCGCGAGCATCGCGCGGCTGCGCACGCCCGCGTTCGTGGTCCCCGGAAACCACGACGGCGTGAGCTTGCCGCATCTGGCAGCGGAGACGCTGGAGCGCCCCCGCGCGGCGCGAATCCTCGGGCGAGGACAGTCACGGCGCTGCGAGAGCCTGCGCAGCGCGCTCTCGCCGGTTCCGCTCGCCGGGTACAGCATGCACGAGCTTCGAGGGGATCAGCTCTCGCTCAGTGTGATCGCGGGCCGTCCGCACTCCCAGGGCGGCGGGTTCTTTGCGTTCGCGAGCTATCTGAACGCGACCTACGGTGTGAGCTCTCTGGAGGAATCTGCAGCGCGTTTGTGCCGGCTGGTCGACGAAACCCCGCACGAGCGCCTGATCTTCGTTGCGCACAACGGACCGCTGGGCCTCGGGGCGCGTCGGCATGACCTCTGGGGTTGTGATTTCCGGAAGAGCGAAGGGGATTTCGGCGACGCGGATCTGGCCGCGGCCATCGAACACGCAAAGCAGCGCGGCAAGCGCGTGCTGGCCGTCGCGGCGGGTCACATGCACCACCGACTGAAGGGCGGCGGCGCGCGAACCTGGCAGTCTGAGGTCGACGGCGTGCTGTACGTCAACGCGGCGCGGGTGCCGCGCATCGAGAGGGGGCCCGGCGGGACCCGCCGCCACCACGTGCGCCTCGTTACCGACGGACAGAGTGCGAAGGCAGAGCGGGTGACCGTGTGCGAGTGAGGGCGTGGCTGGTGGTCTGTGCGCTCGGCGGAGCTTCTGAGTTTGCCCGCGCCGCTGAGCCCGACACCACGCCAGCCGTCCAGAACGAGGCGGGAAAAAGCGCCGCCGAGGCCGGCGCCCGCGGCGAGGCCGACGCGACGGGTGAGCAGTCATGGACCATCCCCTCGCTGCACGCCCTCGGCCTGATGACGACGATGCGCGCGACGGAAGCGTTCCTCTGGCCTGAGCCCTTCGCCGACACGGAGCTCTCCCACATCGGTCAGCACTACGAAGCGGCGTTCACGCTCCCCCCCAAGTGGGACTCGTCCCGTCGCGCCTTCGAATGGGACGGAGATCCCTGGTGGATCAACGGCATTGGCCACGCCCTCTTCGGCAGCGAGCTCTATCTTCGCGCCCGAACTTGCAAGAACGGCGTGCTGCCCGCGCTCGCCTTCACCGTCATCGGCAGCACTCTCTGGGAATACGGCTTCGAGGCCAACGGGGTGCGCCCGAGCGGCCTGGACCTCTGGTACACGCCGGCCGCGGGCCTCGTCCTCGGCGAAGTCCGGTACCTGGGCTGGTCCGCCGCCCGGCGCATCGGCGACCGGACCCTGCGCGGCGTGCTCCAGGGCGTGCTCGATCCATTCGGGGAGCTCGAGCGCTGGGCCGGGACGCGCTGTTAGGCTCGCTTGCTCGGCGCCGAATCGGATGGCGCGCCCCTGTCAGAACCGGCAAGCTGGCGTTCGTGCCACTGGACTCCGCGACGCTGCAAGCGAGCTTCGACCTTGCTCCGATCGGCGTCACGCTCACCCGCGACGGCGTCACCGAGTACTGCAACCCCGCGTACCTGGCGATGTTCGGGTACACGGACCACTCCGACGAGATCTACGGCAAGAGTTTGCTCTCGATGGTCGCGCCGGAGCAGCGCGAGGCGATCATCGACCACATTCAGAAGCGCAGGGTGGGCATCGAGGCCGAGGCCGCCTACGACTCCCTGGGGCTCCGTCGGGACGGTAGTGTGTTCCCTTTCCACGTCTCGGTGCGTCGGGTCGAAATCCAGGATGGTCCGGTGACACTGGCCTTTTTCATGGACATGACCGAACGCCGGCGGATCGAAGAGACCCTGCGCCAGTCCAACGAGCAACTGAACGCACTGATCCAGGCCTGCCCGGTGCCCATCATGCTGCTCGATCCGGCGGGGACCGTCCGCCTGTGGAACCCAGCGGCCGAGCGCACCTTCGGCTTCACCGAAGCGGAGGCGATCGGGAAGCCGAATCCGGTCGTCGACGAGGCGTCGCGAGCGGAGTTCCGCCGCAACATGGAAGGTGCGATGGCCACGGGCATTCAGGGCGTGCAGGCTCGACGGCGACGCAAGGATGGCTCGCCCATCGATCTGGCGATCTGGGCCGCGCCAATTCGCGACCAGAGCGGAGCATCTGCCGGGACGATGGCGCTCACGGTCGACGTGAGCGAACGACTGCGGACGGAAGCAGCCCTCGCGCGCAGTCAGGAACAGCTACGCCACGCGCAAAAGATGGAGGCCGTGGGACGCCTCGCCGGCGGCGTGGCTCACGACTTCAACAATCTGCTCACCGTCATCTCTGGTTTTTCGGCCCTCCTGCGCACGCAGATCCCGGGGCAAGAAGCCGCGCTCGGGAGCGCCAAGGAGATCGAGAACGCCGTGGGTCGCGCAGCCGCGTTGACCCGTCAGCTACTGATCTTCAGCCGGCAGCAGCCCGTCAGCACGACCGTCGTGGACCTCAACGAGGTGGTCAGCAGCATGGAGCGCATGCTGTCTCGCCTGATGGCCCCCGAGACGAGACTCGAGCGGCTCTTGGCCGTGGAGCTCGGGCGCGTGCGCGCAGACACGGGCCAACTGGAACAGGTCATCACCAACCTGGTGATCAACGCCAGTGACGCGATGCCGGCGGGCGGTCAGGTTCGGCTCAGCACGAGCAACGTCGAGCTCGATGACGCGCTCGGCTCCCGCTTCGTCGTCCCTGCCGGCCGGTATGTCGTGCTCGAGGTCCGAGATACCGGGATGGGCATGGACGAAGCCGTGCTGTCACGCCTGTTCGAACCGTTCTTCACCACCAAGGAGCGCGGCAAGGGCACCGGTCTCGGGCTCTCGACGGTCTACGGCATCGTGACGCAGAGCGGCGGGCACCTGCAGGTCGAGAGTCAGCCCGGGAGTGGAAGCACCTTCCGGGTGTACCTGCCTCGGGTGGACGAGCTCCCGCGGGACGCGGTCGTCCCGGAACGACGCATCCCTGCGCGGGCACGGGGGCCATTCTGGTAGTCGAGGACGAGCCGACGATCTTGCAGCTGGTCGCCGGCATGCTGGAGCAGGGCGGCTACCAGGTCCTTACGGCGGAGGGCGCGCCGCGCGCGCTCGAGCTGCTCGAGCGGCACACGGGCAAGCTCGCGTTGCTGCTCACCGACGTGATCATGCCGGGCCTGCGCGGGCCCGAGCTGGCCGAGCTTGCCTGGGCGAAGAGCCGGGACCTGCCCGTGCTCTTCATCAGCGGCTTCGCAGATCCGGCCGGCTTCCCAGGCGCGTTTCACCAGCGAAGGATCGGATTTCTGCCGAAACCCTTCGAGCACGAGGCACTGCTCCGAAAGGTGGAGCAGATGCTTCGAAAGTGAGGAGCGCTGGGCGCGACGGAGTCACCCGTCGGGAGCTATTTCCCGGCGTGGGTCTTGATCTCGGTCTCGAGCTGGGTCCAGACCGACTGTGTCGGGTCGAAGCCCTCTTGTGCAAACACGATCGTCCCGTCGGGGGCCACCAACAGGAACGACGGGTAGCCGAAGTTGGGCACCTTCTGCAGCACACTGCCGATTGCTGCCGGACCGAAGCCGCGGTCGGCGAGGGCGATGCCGCTGACCTGGTTTGTGTCCACCCAGGCCTTCAGGTCGTCCACGGTCGGGATGAACTCGGCGCGGCCGTAGTCGGGCACCAGCATCGTCACCACCAAGGTCGGGATGTTCAGCGCCTTCATCGCGTCTTCGAAGGCTTTCTGGCCCGCGACGGCACCGTCGCAGGGGCCGCAGGTGAGCTGCACCGTCTGATTCGCCTGAATGACCAGATAACGCCCGAGCAAGTCGTAGAGGCGAACCTTGTCTCCGCAGGCGTCGGCGAACACACCGTCAGGAAGCTTGTCATTGAGGATGGGAGTGTATTTCCCGACGTACTCCGGCGGTTTGGTCTGAGGCCAGCCGCAAGAATACGTGGCCGAGGGGCGCCATCCATCCAAGGGATCACCTTGCGTGGTGCCGAGAGTCAGAGTGCCAGTCCCCGTCACGCTGAGCGAACCTGTCGGAGCGGGAAAGTCGGCACTCACCGTGATTGTCACCGTGCCGCTCTGCTCCGTCGCCGTGCCCAGCTCCAAGAGCGGTTTGGTTCCCGGACCCCAATAGAATTTTTGGTCGCTACCCCACCCCACGCTGAGAGTTGGCGGAGGCAACGGCTGCTTGCAGTTGGTCGTCGTCACCTTGTGCGCCGAGCGAAAGGTCGGCTTGCAGCTCGGGCACTGCCAGAGTGCGCTCTGGTCTTCGACGCCGTCGATCTCATAGGTCGTCGAGCAGTCGGCGCTCGGATCGGTGCTGTTGGCTTGGTTCAAGGTCAGCGTGCCCTTGACGGTCGCGAGGGTCGTCGAGACGCTGCCGCCGGCGCCGGCTGCGCCTCCGCTGCCAGCCACGCCACCGCCACCCGCCGCTCCCCCGGAACCCGCTGCACCGCCCGTTCCCGCGCCGCCGCCCGTCCCACCACCACCACCGCCCCCGTCGTCACTGCCACAGCCAATCGCCGCGAGAGCAACCGCGACCCCCACTGCCCCGAACAACCGCTGCCGACCCGATCCGTTCATCATCATCTCTCCCCACGCGCGGCGCGACGCCGCATCGAGCGCGCGAGCATGTCTTCTCGCCCGGGGCTCGGTCAAGCCTGTCTTTCTCGCATGAAAGGCGACCGGACAGCCGCGCCCCGGCCCATACGCTTCGCAACCTCGACCGCATGTCGCTAGCCAGAGCCGGCGATCGGCGCTAGAGGCGCGGCACCAACGTGAGCGCTCCCCCAGAAAAGTCCGACGCCGGGCCCGACCTGACCCCCGACGATCTCGAACGCTGCATGCGCGTGCTCGAGGCGCTGATCGACAGCCGCGCGCACCTCGCCAAGTTGCCGCTCGAGAGCCGCAACCGCTTGCTCGCCGCGGCGGGCCGTGTCTCTCGACCGCACCGCCTGGAACAGAAGCTCCTGGCCCGCGCGCTCCGCAAACACAACAAGAAGGCGCTGCGTGCGGCGGACGAAGCGCTGCTCGAGCGGGCATCAATCCGGAAGAAACGCGCCCAGCCGGTCTTCATCACGCCGAAGAAACACGCCTTGGCCGCCGAGGCGCACGGCGAAACGCCGGAGCTCGACCAGGGCCTCGACGCGGCGGAGCTACAGAAACCGCGAGTCTGTTACGTCTGCAAGCAGCTCTTCTCCAAGGTGCACTTCTTCTACGACCAGATGTGCCCGACCTGCGGCGACTTCAACCACATGAAACGCTCGCAGACCGCAGATTTGAGCGGCCGCGTTGCGCTGATCACCGGTGCCCGGGTGAAGATCGGATTTCAGGCGGCGATCTTGCTGCTACGCGCCGGCGCCCGGGTCATCGTCACGACGCGTTTTCCCCACGACGCTGCGCTGCGCTTCGCCCGCGAGGCCGACGCCGGAAGCTTCGGCGACCGGCTGCAGATCTACGGCCTGGATCTTCGGCACACTCCCAGCGTCGAGCTGTTCGCCCACCACGTGATCGAGACCGAGTCGCGCCTCGACTTCGTGCTGCACAACGCCTGTCAGACGGTGCGACGCCCGCCAGGGTTCTACGGGCACCTGATGCAGGGAGAGCGTGGCGCGGTCGCGGCGCTGCCCGAGCGCGCTCGAGACTTCTTGCGGCAGCACGCGGAGCTCTCGCAGAGCGCGTCGCTGGCGACCACCCGCGAGGCACCCGCCCTGGCCAGCGCCCGTCTGGGTCTGGAGCGCGCACCAGAATTGACGCAGGTCCCCCTCACCGAAGAGGACCGGGACACCGGGCTCCAGCTCTTCCCGGCCGCGCAGCTCGACGCCGACTTGCAACAGGTCGATCTGCGCGAGATCAACAGCTGGCGACTCGCGCTCCATCAGGTCAGTACGGTGGAGCTGCTCGAGGTGCAGCTGGTGAACGCCATCGCGCCCTTCGTGCTGAACGGGCGGCTGAAGCCGTTGATGCTGAAGGATCGCACCGACGACAAACACATCGTGAACGTGTCGGCGATGGAGGGGCAGTTCCACCGTCGGTTCAAGACCAACAAACACCCCCACACCAACATGGCCAAGGCCGCCTTGAACATGATGACGCGCACGTCGGCGGACGACTACGTCAAGGACGGCATCCACATGAACAGCGTGGACACTGGCTGGGTGACGGACGAAGATCCGGCCCACATTGCGGCCCGCAAGACCGTCGAGCAAGGGTTCCACCCGCCCCTGGACATCGTGGACGGCGCGGCGCGCATCGTCGACCCCATCCTGGACGGCATCAACACCGGCGAGCACCTGTGGGGCCAGTTCCTGAAGGACTACAAACCTGCGCCGTGGTGACGTCCAGGTGCCTGTGACCCGCGAAAAGGGGCGCTGGCGCGTCCTCCTCGCGAGCCCCAAGGCGCCCTACGTGATCGCAGCGTTGGCGCTGCTGCTCACGGCGAGCTCGCTCGGCAACGGGCTCTTGATCGACGACCACTTTCACCGAATGGTCGCGCAAGACGGCCGAGGTTACCTCGGTGATGTGCGCTTCCGCCTCGATCAGTTCGCGTTCTTTCCAGGTGATGATGGCTTCCGCGCTCGGGCCCAGGACCTCGGGTTCTGGCCCTGGTGGGGCTCGCACGTGAAGATCATGTTCCTGCGCCCGGTCACCGCGGCCACGCATTGGCTCGACTCCACGCTTTGGCCTCATTCGAGCTGGGCGGCACATCTGCACAGCATGCTCTGGTACGGCGCGCTCGTGCTCGCCGCGGGCGCGCTCTATCGACGCACGCTGGCGGTGCCCTGGGCTCGGGGACTGGCAACGCTGCTCTTTGCGCTCGACAGCGGGCACGCTCTGCCCGCGGGGTGGCTCGCGACCCGAAACATGACGCTGAGCGTGCTCTTCGGTGTCGCCGCCCTCACGTGCCAGCATCGCTCTCGGAGCGACGGCTGGCGACCCGGCCGCTGGCTCGGCCCGGCGGCGCTCGGGCTGTCGCTGTTGTCCGCCGAGTACGGTGTCGGCGCGCTGGCCTACCTGCTGGCGTACGCCCTGGTCATGGAGCAGGGCGCCTGGCAGAAGCGGGCGCTCGGCATGCTGCCGTATCTCGGCGTCGGGGCCGCCTGGCAGCTGGTTCATCGCGCTCTCGGCTACGGCGTCGCGAACACCGGGCTCTACACCGATCCGCTCCACCAGCCCGCCGCGTTCGCGGCCGCGCTCGTGGAGCGGGCGCCGGTGCTCCTGGCCAGCCAGCTCACCCTTCCCTTCGCCGATGTTGCGACGGGGTTGCCAGAGCGCTTCGGGCCGCCGCTCGTGCTCGCGTCGCTGCTCGTCCTCGGGCTCTTCGCCTGGCTCTTCCGGCCGCAGCTGGCTCTGGAGCGCAGTCAACGCTGGTACGCGCTGGGCGCGCTCTTCGCGGTGATCCCGAGCTGCACGACGTTCACGCACTCTCGCATGAACCTGTTCGCCAGCATCGGCGCCGCGGCGCTCGTCGCAGGCTTCGCCGAGCGCGCAGTCGCGGCGACGACTCGCTCGTTGCTCACGCGGACCATCGCCGTCGCCCTCGTGCTGCGGCACACGTTGCTGTCGGCGCTACTGTTATCGGTCAACGCTGCCGTCCCCAAGAAGTTCGCGAACCTGTTACTCGCAGCCGACCGCTCCCTGCCCAGCGACCCGGCATTGGCGAAGCAGACCCTGGTCGTGGTGAACACTCCGCACGTGTTCGCCTCGAACTTCACCATCACGATGCGCCAGCACGGCGACGACTACCCAGGCACGTGGCCGGAGAGGATCCGCACGCTCGGCGAGAGTGTGCAGGCCGTCCAGGTACGGCGCATCGACCTTCACACCCTGGAGGTCGAGGTCGCGGACGGCTACCTGGGTGCGCCGCTCTATCACATCGCCTGGACGCCGCGTGACAAGCGGCCCGCCGGGTTCACGGTGGAGCTGGCGGACAGCCGCTTCGAGGTGATGGAGGCCACCCCCGACGGCCGCCCGCTGAGAGTCCGCGCGCGCTTTGCCGAGCCGCTGGAGTCCCCTCGCTACCGATGGGTCGCGTGGCAGCGGGATCACTTCGCGCCCTTCGCGCTGCCTGGTGTGGGCGAAGGGGTCACGCTGCCGGGCACGAACGTGACCGACGTGCTCTCGAAGCTAGACTGACGTCGGCCGCTCGCGGCGGCGGCGGCCGCTCAGGCCACCTCGACCTCGGTGACCGGCCCGTGCAACGCGCAGGGGCAGCTCGAGCGTTGGTTCGCATGACGCGCGCCGCCGAGCTCGTGACTGCGGTATGCTCCGGCCATGATCCGACGTGCTGCGTTCGGGGTCGTGCTGCTTGGGCTGTTCGTGCACTGCGGGGACGACGGCGGCGGGGGTGTTGCGGGTCCGGATGGCGGTTCGGTCGGCGCCAGCGCGGGCACCGGCGCCAAGGGACAGACGGGGGGCACCGGCGCCGCATCGGGCGGAGCTCCGACCGGCGGCGGCGGCACTTCGAGCGGCGCCACCGGCGGCGGAGGTTCGACCTCGTGTGTCGGGGTCACCTGCTCCGGGCAAGGCAGCTGCGTCGTCGCCGACGGCGGCGCAACCTGCAGCTGCAACAGCGGCTTTCATGCGGTCGGGCTGGAGTGCAAACCCGATGAGACCTGCGCGGCGCTCCAATGCGGGACCTGTGGCCAGTGCAAGGTCGTGGGCGGCGTCGCGAGCTGCGAGTGCCCGAAGGACTACCAGTGGACCGGGGACAAGTGTCAGCTCGCCATCGATCCCTGCGCCAGCGCGAACTGCGCTGCCGACGAGGCCTGTGTGCCCGAAGCGCACTGTCAGGCCCTCGGCGCCTGCGTGAAGAAGTGCGACTGCAGCAACTGCGGCAACTGCGGCGGCGACAACAGCGACGGGAAATGGGACGACCAGCAGGAGTACTGCGGCAATTTGAAGCAATCACCGGCGACCGTCGCGTGCAACAAACCCTGTCCTTCGGGCGAGGGCTGCCTGCCGTTTGCGACGCCGATCTGCTGGCCCATCGAGGGGTGCTTCAGTTTGTGAGGACGCCCGCAGAAGGTTTGAGTATAAACCTCTGTCATGAAGATGCTGGGGGCGCGTGTGGGGGTGGCGGTGCGGCTGGGTCTGGGTGCAGCGGTCGCGTTGCTTTGGGCGGCGGCCTGCGGGTCCGACGACGCGGAAGGCCTCCGCCGGGGCAAGCTGGCCGAGGGTTGTGTCATCAACACGGACTGCACGGCTCCGCTGGTGTGCGCGTTCCGCCTCTGCCACCAGGAGTGCAAGGACCAGCCCGACTGTGAGCTCGGCCAGCTGTGTGTGCCCGCGGACAAACCGTTCAACGTGTGTCAGTTGCCCATCGAGTCCGGGTGTACGTATCACAGCCAATGCCCCGCCGACTTCCGCTGCGCTGCGGGCAAGTGCCGGCCGGAGTGCGTCACCGAGAAAGACTGCGTGGGCGGTCAAGCGTGTGTCACCGGCGTTTGCGCCGCGAAGGACGAGCTCGTCGACGGCGGGCTGGTGACGGATGGCGGCACGGACTCGAGCCTGGGCGTTCCTTGTGTTTACAGCTCGAACTGCACGGCGCCTCTCGTGTGCATCAACGGCAGCTGTTTGCCAGAGTGCCAGGAAGATCGCGACTGCCCGCTCGGCCAGGTGTGCAACGCGGCGAAGGCCTGCGCCTTCGGCGGTGGGAGTGACGCCGGCGCGGATGGCGCGGATGGCGCCGTCGGACCCAGCGACTGCTCCAACGGGAAACAAGATCCGACAGAGACCGGCATCGACTGCGGCGGCCCGTGCGGCGCCTGCGCCGACAGCGCGTGCACCAAGCCGAGCGACTGCGCGAGCCACGTGTGCAGCACGAAGAAATGCCAGGCCCCGAACTGTACGGACGGCCTGCAGAACGGCACCGAATCCGACATCGATTGCGGCGGCGCGAGCTGCTCGAAGTGCGGCGCGCAAAAGGGCTGCTGGGGCCCGCTCGATTGCGGCACCGGCAACTGCACCGGTGGCGTGTGCATCGACCTCTCGTGCTCGGACAAGGTCAAGGGCGGCGCCGAGACCGACGTGGACTGTGGAGGACCGCTGTGCAGCCCGTGCGCGGACGGCTCGGCCTGCGACGGCAACAACGACTGCACCAGCGCCAACTGCGTCTCGAAGAAATGCGTGCCGCCGGGGCCCACGACGTGGACGGAGGTGTACACCATCGGGGGCTCGAACTACGTCGGGGCCAGGGTCAGCACGGACCCTTCGGGCAGCGTGTTCGCAGCCGGAAGTCTTGCAAAGGGCACCTTCGGTGGCACCCTGTTGCAGTCAGTGGGTTACGCCGACCTGTTCATCGCCAAGTACAAACCATCTGGGGCTTCAGAGTGGGCAGTCCGCGCCGGGGGCGCCGGGGACGAATCGATCGTGGGCATGGGCACGGACAGCGCGGGCAACATTCTCATGGCGGGGCTGACGTCAGCGAAGCCGACGTTTGGCACCAAGACCCTCACGTGTGACAAGGCGAGCTTCTACGTCGCGAAGTACGCGGGCACGAACGGCACGAACATGTGGGCCAACTGCATCGAGACGGGAACCGGCACGCTCACCGCCTATGCCGCCGGCGTGGACAGCGGCGGGGATCTGTTCGTCGCGGGGCAATTCAGCGGGGTGCACGACTTCCAGGTCGAGCAGCTCACGAGCGCGGTCGCTGCCGGGTTCGTCGCGAAGTTCGCGGCTGCAACTGGGGATCCCGTTTGGGTCAAGCAGTTCGCGGTGCCCACGTTCGGGTACGGATTTGTCCGCGCGCTGGTTGCCGACGGCGCGGACATGATCCTGACCGGGGACTTTTATGGCAGTGACGTCACCTTCGGCACGACCACACTGACGAATGTCGGCGGGAACACCTGGGACATTTTCCTGGTCAAGGTCTCGGCCACAGGCGCCTTCTCGTCCGCCGTCCGCTATGGTGACGCCGGGGACGACAGGGTCGGCGGGATGGCCCGCACCGCATCGGGCAAGCTGGTCCTGACCGGCGAGTTCGCGGGGCAGGTGGATTTTGGGAAGGGACCGCTGCCCAGCAAGGGCGGCAGCGACGCCTTCCTGATGGAAGTCGACCCGAGCACGATGACCACGACCTGGGCAAAGGGCTTCGGGTCCAGCGCCGACGACCGCGGCGTGGCGGTGGCATCAGCACCGAACGGAGAAATCGCGCTGGCTGCCGAGATGGGCGCTGCGGCGAATTTCGGAGGCGGCGCATTGACCTACGTCGCCGGCATCGATCTCGTGGTTGCCCGCTACAGCTCGAGCGGTACTCACCTCTCTTCCAAGAGCTGGGGCGGTCTTCTCGATGACAGGCCGGACTCAATCACCTGGTCCGGCCCCTTCGTGGCCGTCGTGGGAACATACTCGAGCGGCCTGATCAACTTCGGCAACGGTAACCTTCCTGCGACGGGGGAGAACGCCTACATCGCGCATTTCGGGCCGTGAGGTGGGGTCATCAGCGGGGCGGCGGCCCCTCGAGGCAGTCGGGATCGGCGCCGCCTCACCGATGAGCGCGCATGGCCGCGCCGCGCCGCACGCTTTGGCGCTATCTTCGGTCCATGCGCAACGCGGTTCTTCTGGGCCTCGGACTCTGCCTGCTGGGCTGCGGCGGCGATGACGGCGCGGGGGCCACGGGCGGCGCCGGCGGCGCGGGCGGCGCCGGCGCTGGCGGGTCAGGCGGCAGCAGCGCGGGCGGCTCCGGGGGCGGCGTCATCACGCCGGGCAGCTGTGATCCGGACCCGTTGAAGACCGGCCTGGTCGCACAGCAGACCGGCGTGTCGGCGGACGTCGCGGATTGTTCGATCTTGAAGTGGACCGCCCAGTACGCCGAGCCCGACCCGATGATCGTGAAGGCGATGATCTACGGCGAGTCGCGCTTCGACTACGCGGCAGACGGTTGCCCCAACCTGCCCTGCGGCACCCCCGCCGGTTGGACCGAGGCCGAGTCGCACTGCTTCGGCATGATGCAAGTGGTCCCGGCCTGCAGTCCCGTGGCCGGGGACGCCGGCTTTCTGCCGAACGGGCACCCCAACCTGACGACCGACACCAAGTCACCCGACTTCGCCAACTCGATCTTCAACCCCGACGTGAACATCCACATCGGGGTCGCGGGGTTTGCCGGCAACCGCGCCGAGGTGAAGTCCCTCTACCCCGGCTGCACCGAGGACCAGTACACGCTGATGGCCCTCGGCAACCTGGCGTCGCACGGCAGCACCACCGGCTGCACCCAGTACAAGCAGGACTACATCGACTACATCATGCCGGCGTACCTCGAGTACTCGGCGGCCGCGGGGTACACGCCGCACGAGTATTGATGTTGGCGCCGCGTTGCGCACGGCGCGAGGCTCAGGCGCGCGCACGCTCACCGGATCGAAACCAGAGCGGCGCTATCGCCGCTTGTTTCGCTCCTGCAGCGTGGCGATGAGGATGGGCAGGACGATCCGATCCTTGGCGCGCCCTACCTTCGTTTTCACTGCGATGAGTGTTGGCAGATCAAGCACACTCAATTGGCGTCCTTCGTCGGTCACCGACTCGCTGTGTGGCAGAAGCTCCTCGTAGCCCTGGCCTGCACCGAGCTCGCAGAGCGGGTCGAGCGGCCCCAGACACGTAGACAGGTTGATCTGTCCCTTCCCGGCCAGCATCTCGGCCGTCGGTCGAAGGCCTCGATTGGCCGCGTCATAGCGCAAGGTCGCGTCGAGTCGGAGGACGAGCTCGAGCAGCCGCGCCACGTTCTCTGGCGTACGCCGGTGTACGATGTCGAGATCGTTCGTGGTGATGGGAGCCCCATGAATGACCGCAGCCGCTCCGCCGACGACGATGAAGTCGACGCCAGCGTCGCACAGCGCCGCCAGCAGCGCCGGAAGATCAGCCGCGTTGGGATGTCGCGCCATCGCGGATCCTGGCGAGGGATTGTGCCAACTTTGAAGCGGATCGCAGACGCTCCCACGGCGAGTGTTCGAGCGAGAGGGTAATCAAAGTGCGATCCACGTCCGCGATGGCCTCGCGGACTTCTGGATCGAGAGCTTCAACGAGCGCAGCGACGTCGGCCGAGGTCGAGCCGACCTTGCGATCTCGATCTACTCGCGCCGCCATGGGGTGATTGTACTACGCGAGGAGCCGCGCGCGCATGGGCCAACGCAATCGTGGGTTGGGCGGCCGGCGTCCTCAGCGAAGACTCGATCTCCCTCGAAATCGCGGGGCTTTGGCGCCCGTCCGGCGGCTGAAGCTCGTGCGCCCCGTGGCCGCAACCGACGACGGATGCGGTCTCCGGGTTGCTGGTACACGCCGCACGAGTACTGAGCTGGCGCGCCCTCGACCTACCCGGTGGTCAACCGCCGCATCACGGACTCCGGCACCACCACCAGCTCGTTCTGGCGGTTGACGGTGACGAGATCGACTTTGCCTTCGCAGAGCGCCTCGTCCTCGCCCACCCGGTGCGCGTTCTGGGAAAACACCAGCCGGTAGTCGCTCTCCTTGCGCACCGTGGAGCGGATCTCGAGGCTGTCGCCAAACGCCGCGCTCTTTCGGTAGGTCACCTCGACGCGGTAGACCACGAAGCCGACGCCGTCGTCATTCAGCAGGCGCACCAGCTCCTTCGGGCCGAGCATGTGCTCCCGCGCGCGCTCGAAGTACTTGAGGTAGTTGGCGTGATAGACCGCGCCCGAGTGGTCGGTGTCCTCGTAATAGATCTGAACCGGGTGGACGTGAGTCATGCTTGCGCTCACCGACCGAGCAACCGACGGCGGAGCTCACCGAGCCAGCGATCTTCCGGCGTGTCGGAGAACGTGAGCCCGCCACCCCGCGCCGCGAGCAGACGACTCACCGCCGCGCAGGGCTCGCTCACACGCGCCAGCGTCTCGAACAACACCGCGTGCTCCTCACTCACCCCGGTCTTCGCGACATGCTCGCGCACCACCGCCGCGAACTCCGGATCCGGCGCCGCCGGCTGTTCGAGCGCGTTCGGCGGGCCGAGCGCGTTGATGGCGTCGACGACCACACCCTTGCGCTCCTTGTAGGGCAGCGCCTCGAACAGCTCCGGCAAGAGCGGCCGACCGAGGTGGATGTCCTGGCGGCCCATGCCAACCGGGAACTCGAGGCGGGTCTCGACGGGCTCGGCGGGCAGCCCGCGCGTGAAGCGCACCGGCACGATGGGCGCGCGGGTCGCGATGGCCATGTCGATGAAGGCGCTGCTCATCTTGACGACCGGCGTGCGGCAGCTGAGCGAACGTGTGCCCTCGACGTGCACCATCACGGATTTCCCGGGTCCCACCATCTCGGCGGCCAGCTCGGCGACGATGCGGCCGAGGGACTCGGGATCGGAGCGATCGAAGTAGGTTATGACCCGGGGATCGATCACGCCGGGGTACTCGAAGCAGTGCTGGATGAGCAGCCCGAGCCAGGTGCCGCGGTGTTCTTCCTTGGCGAGAGTGACCGTGGGGACGCTCGTCAAGCCCGACGCGATGATCGAGAACAAGAGTGACTCCACGCCGACCTGGTGGTTGGCGAGGTAGAGCAGGCTCCGGCCGCCGACCGCGCGAAGCGCTGCGGGCTCTGCCACGTGCACCCGACCGATGAAGCGTTCGATGAGCCCGTAGTAGAGATCTTCCACCGGCCAGCGCCCGACCCCGAAGTGCTCCCCCCAGTAGGCGCGCACCTCCGTCAGATCGATGGCAGGCGCTCCGAGCGAACGCACGACGACGTCTTCCCGCTCGCGGCTGACCTCGGTGCGAACGGCGGTCAACGGCAGAGCGTCAGCGCGCGCCAGCCCCGCGACGCTGTCGACGGAGCCGGGGTGCACGCCGAGCAAGCGCGCGACGTGCTCCTTCACGGCGATGGCTTCGACCAGCTCACCGTCGACCTCGTAGAGCGCCTCGAGGGTCCCCGGGAGCCAGTTGCTCGCCTTCACCTCGCTGGCATTGAGGCGGGTCTCGGTGCCATCGAAACGACTGAGGG
Source organism: Myxococcales bacterium (assembly GCA_016706225.1). Classification (NCBI taxonomy): domain Bacteria; kingdom Pseudomonadati; phylum Myxococcota; class Myxococcia; order Myxococcales; species Myxococcales bacterium. Next base: position 83,267 of record JADJKB010000014.1, on the reverse strand, counting down.
AGAGGCCCGACACCGGCTCGCGATCGCGCAAGAACGCACGCCTCTCCTCCGGCGGCGCCAGACCGAGCGGACCCTTCGGCATCAGGATCTCGATCAACCGGCACGCAAGCCAGACTCGCCCTTCGACGAGCAGCTGCAACGAGAAGACCGGAAACCGGGACGGCTCCCGGGCTCCCTCGTCGAAACCGACGAACCGCACCTCGCAGCGCACCTCGCCTTCCATCGGGGCGGGCCCGTGCAGCGTGAGCGCCTCGATTCGATACGGGTACCCGACGACGTCCTCCCCGATGGCGTCGCACCACAGTCGGAGCTGATCGTGCGGGATGGCGTGCGTCGCAGCGTCCAGCAGCGCCTGGTTCAGTGTACCGGCCGGAACGGCACCCACGCTGGCATCCAGGACCGCGCTCGCTCCGCTCTGGCCCATGCAGAGGGACTTCAGCTTGTGGAACGCGGGGCCATGAAACAGCCGGCCGCTCGTGTAGGGCAGCGGGACCTCTCGCGCATCGACCAGGGGAGCCAGCGCTGCCGGCGCCGGCGGGTACTCGTCGGCCACGCGCAGCGTTGCCGTTGCCACGGGCTCGAAGCGAGACAGCTCCGAACGCGCGGCTTCGCGCCACGCCAGCAGGGTTACCTCACCGCTATCAGGATGCCGTTCGGTCTTCAGACGCACCGGCGCCGGGACGGGCAGCCAGCGCTCGACCTGGACCCGGTCCATGCCGACGACCCGACCGGGCGCGGCAGCCGCCAGGCGATCAAGCATCGACATCATCGGCAGCGCCGGCACCGTGAAGGTCGGACAGTGATCGGCGAGCCAGCTGTCTTTCTCCGGATCGAGCAGCTCTTCGCCATCGGGCACGATGCGCATGCCCATGCCCTTCGCCTCGTAGATGCGCTTGCCGTCGACCCAGAGTGAAGCGTTGGCGACGGCATAGGGGCCGCGCTCGTCTTCACCGATTTCGATCAGATCGAGCAGCGTCGAGACGATCTTGTTGCTCGGGATCACTTGCCCGCGATATTTCCAGGTGAACGGGGAGCCGATGCGGATCGGCTCGAAGTGCCCGCCGCGTTCCCCGAGGCCGCGCTCGAGCATCGCGTACTGCAACAGCTGGATCATGGCCTCGATGCCGAGGGAGCCGGGCTGCACGGGATCCTGGAAGAAGTGGGCCTTGAAGAACCACTCGTCGGGATCGACGTCCTTCTCCGCACGGTAACGCCCGAGCCCCGCCGAACCGCCCTCCGGCCAGACGCCGGTCACCCGATCGATCATGCGCAGCATGGGCTGGGGCAGCCGCACCCGCCCGTCGAAGAACCGCGCAGGGGAGCCCGTGAGCTCGACGCGCACGTCGCTCGGCGCTTCGAGCGCGCCCTTCTCGTGCTCCGGCACGGGGAGACCCACCTGGTTCTCGAAGGCGGCTTCCGGGAAGAATCCGAACACCGTCTTCATGTCGAAGACCACCTGGTCGTCAATCAGGCACTCGACGTCGAAGGACTCGATGATCATGCCCGCCGTGGCCGAGATGTTAGTGATCTCCACCTTCGTGTGCAGCGTGCCGGCATCCGGCAGAAGCTCGACGTGCTGGGTGGCGGTGCCGTCGAGGTTCCGGAAGCAGAGGTTCTCTTCCACCGTGAGCGCACTGCCGACGAACGACGCGAGCCAGCCGCAGGGCTGAAGCGCCGCCTCGAGCAGCACGCAGTAGGGCATGCTCCGCACGCCGTTCTGGTCGAAGTACCAGGCGCTCGCCGGGATGTCGTACTCGACCACCACGCGCTGCCCGCGCTCGAGCTTGCCGATCTCACCTTCGATCGACGCGACCCGTGACATGAAGTGGTACGGGGGTCCGGGCAAGCGGGCGACCTTGCGATGGCCGTCGAAGGGCGTGTAGCTCGGGAACGCGCGCGACGGGCGACCCCACGCACACGCGAGCAGCGAGTCGTAACCGAACTCGAAGCCGCCCTGGATGGCGACCGGCCCGGCTTTGACGATGGCGAGGGACGGCTCGCGCGCCAGCAATTCGTCCAGCGGCCAGTCCGGCACGAGCTGGAGCGCGGCGCGCTTGCAGTGGAACGCCTTGCGGCCGTCGATGGTGCAGAGCAGATCCGCGAACAGCATCGGACTCGGGCCGTCGACGACCTCCTCGACGAACACCTCGTACACCAGGTGCTTCGAGGTCGGGGTCACCTGCCCGCGGCAGCGCATGAGGAACGGCTGCTCGGGCACCGGCTCGAAGCGCCAGCCGTCGCGCTTCAGCGTGAAGCCGAGGGCAGCGAGGTACACCGCCATCGTCTGCAGGCAGCCCTCGAACATCAGGGTGCCGGGCATGCACGGGTCGTTCTTGAAGTGCCCGTCGAAGAACCAGTCGTTCTCTTCGATGGTGTCCACGGCCCGCAGGTATCCCCGACCCCACGGGCCGCCCTCCGGATCGAACTCGGTGACTTCGTCCAGAAACAACATGCGACCGTCCGCGATGCGCGGCGTCCGGCTGTGGGTGTTGGCCCACTCGAAGCCCGGCCCGAAACAACCGGGCACGTCGCCCGCGGCAAAGGCCCGCAGCTGTTCGCCGCTGAAGCTCCGTCGTTCGCTGAGGCGCGGCGGCGGATCGAGGCGCGGGCTGTCGCAGGGTTTGTGGGTCTCGGCGTCCCAGAGCACTCCGGCCGAATCCGCCAGCTCTTCGTCGGTGAAGAACCCTGCCTGCCCACCGCGCACACTCAGGCGCGGCTCCCCGCGAACCTGGCAGTCGTAGTGGAAGAAGAACAGTCGCACGTCGCCTTGGGCGGCGTGCCCATCGACGTGGATGTCGTACGCGAGCGTGTCGCCCGGCTCGGGCAGCGCACCGTGATAGGTGAGCTCACAGCCGAGCAGTCGATACACGCGTTCGGAACGGTTCAAGAGGTCGACGCCGAGATAGCTGATCAGCATCAGATCGGCCTGACCCGCCTCGATCATGATGCCGGCCGGCATGCGGCGCTGGTGCAGGTACCACGAGTCCTCGCGCACGTCGGTCTCGGTCCAGATGCTGCCGAGTCCCTGGAAGCCCCGACCCAGACAACCCAGCTCGGCGTCGATGCCGGTCATGCGATCGGCAAGCAGCAGCGGCGGCTCCGGCATGCGCACCTGACGGAAGTAGCCGTCTTGAGGCCCGAGCGCGGCGCCGAAGATGTGCGAGATGCGTCCGCTCGAGTGCAGCTCGAGGCCAGCGCGGTCGAGCTTGAATCCGGGGAGATTGCGCTGCTCGGCTGCTTCGAGCGCGCGATCGAGGGCCGCACCCGCACGCGGCGGGGCGAGCGGGCCCGGCGTCACCGGCGAAGGCGCGTCGGCCACCGGGGGAGGAAGTTGCTCCGGCGCGTAGCTCACCGGCGCGAGCGCGCTGAGTGCGAGCCATTGGGCACGCAGCCGTGCTTGCGCGTCGAGGAACTGTTGATGCACCGCCGTCTGCTGCGCGACGAAGCCGTGATGTTGCTCGATGATCCGGGCGTGGGCCTGGAACAACATCTGCGCGGGGGACCACGCGAGCGACGGCTCGGAGGGGAGCGTGGCCTCGTGCGCCATCGAATGAGCGCCCAGCACTGCTTGCGGCGACTCGGCCGTGTGGGCTTGTCCAGGCGATGCGAAGCGCGCAGCGCTGGCGGGGTGCGGCGACGGAGTCACAGCGAGCTCGGGCTCCGTCAGCGGTTCGAGCCAGGGGGCGCGAGGCATGGTCTGGGCAGCATTCCTGCTCGGAGTCTCGCTGGCGACGGGGGTTCGTTCTGCCACCGGCGGCAGCGCGGGAATGCGCACCGGCGCGCGGCGCACCGCGAGCCGAAGTCCTTCACGCGGGGGCTCGACTTGCTGAGCTCTTGCTCGCGGGTGCACGACGAGCGAGGCACGCTGACCTCCGAGTGAGCCGAGGTGAAGCTCGACGCTGGGCGCTTCGGACTGAACCGCCGCCGCGACCTCGAGCAGACCCGACGCAGCGTGCGCGCCGTGACGCGGCAGAACGGCCGCTCCGGTTTCAGCAAGGTCACCGAGGGTGGCGAGCACCGTGTGCCCGAGCCGCTCGGCGTCGACGAGACGCTCGAGGATCAACACGACCGCGCGGTCATCGGCGGGTGTGGTTGTCGCGTCCGGCCGAAGCGCAGCCAGGGCCGCGCGATGCACCGGCTCGTCGGAGAGATCCACCGCCCCGACCAGCGCCGCGTCCAGCTCGCCGCGACGGAGCGCGCGGCAGGCCACATCAAGCGCGCGCACGCCGCTCAGCTCTTCCGCGGACACCACCAGGCTCGGGCCGCGCAGATCGAACGCGCTGTTGATGCGGTTGGCGACGATGTTCGGCATCGTTCCGAGCACCCCCGCCGACTGCAGCGGTCCGACGAAACCGTCCTGCAGCGCCTCGACGAAGCCCCGCTCGTTCGCGCCGAACTGCCGTGCCCAGCCTTCGGAGCGCCAGCGAGCGCCGTAGCGCGCAACCTCCGGATCACAGCCCATTCCCACGAGCACGCCGGTCGTTTCCCGCGGAACCTGTGGCACCCGCGCGAGCGCCCGCCCAGCAGCAGCGAGCATCAAGAGCTGCTGACCGAGGGCCTGTTCGAGATCGAGAGGCGGGAACCGCAGCGCCGACTCGTCGAGCAGCACCGAGCCGTCCACGTCGGGCGCGAGCACCTCGAGCGCAACCACCGCGATGGGCTCGGCAGGACGAGCGCTCGCGTGCGGGACCTTCGCGGCGCGCACGCTTGGCTCGGGTCCGAGATACTGCTCGACGATCAGGTGCGCGTTGTTGCCGCCGAAACCGAAGGCGCTCACGCCTGCGCGGCGCGGCCCCTTCGAGCTCCACGGTTCACACGCCGTCACCACCCTGAGCGGAGTCCCAGCGAGATCGTCACTCAGGGCGTCGGAAGCGTGGATCGTCGGCGGCAAGAGCTCCGCGTCCATGGCGGCGAGCACCTTCAGCAAGCTCGCCACCCCGGCGGCCGTGATCAAGTGACCCAGGTTCGACTTGAGGGAGCCGATGGGCAGGTCGGGGTGTCCTCGGAAGACCTGAGCCATGCTGCGAAGCTCGGCGGCGTCCCCGACCTTGGTGCCCGTGGCGTGGCACTCGACGTAGCTCACCTCGGTTGGAGCGATCCCAGCGACCTCATACGCGCGCTCCATCGCGCGGATCTGCCCCTCCTCCGCCGGTGCGAGAAACCCCTTGCCGCGACCGTCGTTCGACAGACCGATGCCGCGGATGACTCCGAGGATCTTGCGACCGTTCTGTTCGGCGTCCGCCAGCCGCTCGAGCACGACGATGCCGCAGCCCTCCGCCGGCATCAGACCGTCGGCGTCGCGATGAAACGGCCGGCTCTGGCCGGTATGACTCATGGCCTTGAGGGCGCAGAATCCGACGTGGATGAACAGATCGTCCGCCGAGCACACCGCACCCGCGAGCATGCTGTCCGCGCGTCGCTCGTGCAGCCGCTCGCACGCGAGCTTGATGGCAACCAGAGACGAAGCGCAGGCCGCGTCGAGGCAGAACGCCGCATCGCCGAGACCGAGCGCCGCAGCCAGGATGTGCGCGGGCAGTCCAGACATGAAGCGGTTGCGTGGATCGGCTTCAGCGAGCTCCGCTGCCCGTGCGAGCTCGGCCCCAAGCCAGGTGCGCTCCGCAAACCGCGACATGCCCGCGCTCGGGAAGGACAGATTGCCGATGACCGCCCCGGTCTTGGTGGTGTCGGCGACGCCACTATCGGCGAGCGCTGCCCGCGCCGTGTGGACCAGCCACAAGAAGAGGGGATCGAGCCCGTCGAGCTCCGCCGACGAACATCGCAGGCCCTCGAGCTCGAGCTTCGGGTCGCGAACGTAGCCGCCGCGCACGCTCCACGTGCGATCCTCCGCCGCGCCCACCGCACCAACGACCGCACGCCGCGGCGTCCGCCAGCGACCAGCGGGCACTTCGCTCAGCAGATCTCTGCCAACCTTCACCGCCTCCCACAGGGCCTGAGGGCTGTCCGCTCCCGGCAGCAGACATGCGCGGCCGACGATGGCGATGGGCTCGAAGCTCATGGTCGTTGATGGGTCTCGACGCCGCACAGGCGTGCGACGACCTTGCCCTGCGCATCACGGAAGGTGATGTCGCTCGTGGTGGTTGGCTTCTGCGCGCGTCCAATCAACGTGCAGGAGACGGGGCCGACGGGCGGCGCAGCGGTGAAGCGCTGGTAGGCGCCGAGCGCCGTGGGCAGCGCCCGCCCACCCAGGCAGTGTTCACTGAAGAGCAGCGCGAGCTGGAGCCCGCCATCGAGGGCCGCCATGTCCGTCCGATACGGACCGTCCCGCCAGGCTCGTGAAGCGGTGGTGTCGAGCTCTCCGACGATGCCCCCGTCGCTCACACCCTGAACGTTGCGAATGACCTGGAGCTCGGGCCCGTGAAATAACGAGTCACCGTAGATGGCTCCCGGGCGTGGAGAGAGCATGAGCTCGTCGTCGGGCGCGCGCTCCGGGGCCGCCACCGGCAGCGTGTCACACAGCACCGCCTCCGCCGCGTAGTAGCGTTGGTTCGGCTCGACGACGTCGCACAAGCTCAGGGCGATCCGCGCGCCATCGCTGCTCGTTGCAGCGCGGAGCGCCAGCGCATCACCCCCATGGTCGAAGCGCGGCAAGGTCACGCCGCGGAACAGCCGAATGTGCTCGATGGCAGCGACACGACGACCGGTGATGGCCTCTGCGGCGCGGGTGAACCACTCGAGCACCTGCACCACCGGCAAGACCACGGTGCCCTCGATGCGGTGGTCAGTCAGATGGGGGTGCGACTCTCGAGCCACACGCAGCACGAAGCTGTGAGGGCGCGCCTCACCGGCGATGGCTGCACGCCGCGGCTCTCCACCGAGCACGAGCTCGACCTCCGAGTCCGCCTCGGCAAGCTCGTCGACCAGCATCTTTGCGCCCACCTCGAGGGGAATGAGCGCCACGCCGTGGGCTTCGAAGTGGGCCTTCAAGGCAGGCGTGACCATGCCGCCCTCCCAGGGCCCCCAACCCAGGGACTTCACGACCGAACCCGGACGGCGACGTCGCTCGCGTGCGGCCACCTTGTTGAGCATCTCGTTGGCCATCGCGTAGTCACACTGGCCCACGTTGCCCGTGCGTCCGGCCACGGAAGAAAACAGCACGATGGTGTGCAGCGGATCTTCAGCGAGCGCTGCCAGGAGAGCCCGCAGGCCGCCGATCTTCGGGGCCAGGACGCGCTCGAGTTGTTCGTCGCTCTTGTCGACGATGTTCTTGTCAGCGACCACTCCCGCACCGTGAACGAGGGCGGTGATGGGACCAAAACGCTGGCGCACCTGCTCGAGCGCGGTCGCCACCGACTCGCGATCTGCCACGTCCGTGGGCAGGTACATCACCTCGGCACCGGCCGCCGCCAGCGCGGCGAGCGTCTCGCCGACCTCGCGCATCGCGAGCACTCGCGCGACGCGCCCGCCGATCTTTGCCGGCTCGACCGGCAGGCCTTCGGCTTTGGCCGCCAGCATCAGCGCGCGTTTGAGGTTTGCCTCCCCCTCGACGCCCCGACACGGCGCGGGCTCTTCCTCGAGGGCGGTGCGACCCAGGAGCGCGATCTTCGACGGCGAGCGCCGCGCGAGCGCGATCAAGGTCGCGGCCGTCACGCCACGGGCTCCGCCCGAACACACGAGGACCGAAGCGCGGGGCTCGGCCTTGGTGGCGATCGGGGCGAGCACACTGCGCGGGCACAGTCGGCGGTCGCCACTCAGCCCCACCTCGATCTCGGGACCGCCCGCCAAGAGCTCGTCGACGATTCGCTCCGCTAGCTCGGTCTCGTTCGCACCCGCACGGGCCACGTCGATGGCCTTGAGCGACGCGAGCGGCCACTCCAGATCCGCTGTCTTCACCAGGCCGGCAAGGCCTGCCAGGAAGGCACGCTCGTGGCCACTGATCCCGAAGTCACCCCCGGTGTCCTGCAGCGTGACGAACGAACCGCCGTGCTCGAGCGCGCGCGCCGCGAAGCTCTTGAGCGCACGAAACGCCTGCCGACAGACGTCGATCTGGGCGTCGTCATCCAGCTCGGGCGCGAGCCCGCCGACGAACACGACCGAGGTGGCGGCGTCGGGGATCTCGTCGCAGCTCTGCGCGTTGATTCCACGCCGGCACAGCGCCGCCGCGATCGCGTCAGCGATCGGGCCCATGCACGGAGGGGTGACGGCCACTACGGCGCCCGGTCGGGCGATGCCTTCGAGCGCCAAGCCGGACGGCTCGGCCTCGACTAGCTCTAAGGTGTAGCGGCCGAGCCGACTTTTGGGGGGCTGGACTCCTTGGATGCGCCGTTCCCACCCAGGCTCGACTTCATGTACGTGACGACGTCGCCGAGGGTGGCGAGCTTGGCCATCTCCTTCGTGTCGACGTCCGGCAGGTTCGGCTGCCGCGCACGGATGCTGGCGAGGATCTCGACCCGCTTGATGGAGTCGATGCCGAGATCCGCTTCGAGGGCCATCTCGAGGGACAACATCTCGGCGGGGTAGCCGGTCTTCTCCGCGACCACCTCGAGCAAGAGCGCGGTCATGTCCGGCGCGGGGGCCGCCGACGCCGCAGCGACGGCGGGTGCGGGTGCAGGCGCAGGTGCGGGCGACGGCGCGGGAGCCGCGTGGACTGGAGCGGGGGACGGTGCGGGCGGGGGCGCCGCGTGGGCGGGCGCGTACACCGGCGCAGCGGCGTGGACTGGAGCGGGCGCCGCGTAGATCGGCGCGGGCGCAGGCGCGTGCGCCACATACGCTAGAGCCGCGGGCGCGGTCAGCGCTTGCGGTGCGTAGGCGAGCTGCCGCCCGGCCGGGAGCTCGGACCCCGTCACCATCGAGGCGAGCCCGGTCATCGCCTGCTCTGCGGTCTGCAGAAACGCGATGTGGGCCTGCGCCATGGCGTTCTGGAACGACATGTGCGCCTCGGCTGTCTGCCGCTGCATCTCCTGGTAACTGTGGGTCCAGGCGGGCGCGACCATCGTTACGGATGCGAGCTCCGTTGGCGAGGTCCGGAGTGCGTGCGCGGAGGGAGCAGCTCCGGCGACGCGGGCCGGGGCGGCGTAGGCCTGGGAGCCGCCGTTGGTCCCCTGACCGTTGGCCCCGGAAGCGTGGTTGCTGGTGGCATTGCCTTTGGAACTGTCTGTCACGTTGTACTCCGTGGGTGCGTCCGAGTTGGGCCGCTCTTGCGCGGCGAGATGAGCTGGCTGGGAAACGCCGAGAGCGATGTCCAGGTTGGGCGGGGTGCGCCCTGCCGCGCCGTTCTTGGGCGGATAGGGTTTTCCGTAGTTCGAACCGTTGAGCTGAAGAACCATCTTGGGTTTGCCCGCGGCGCTCGCAGCCAGCGCCACTTCGTAGGGCGCGAAGAGCGACGTGAGGTCGAGGGCCACCCCCGACGCAACCAGCGCCGCGAGGGCTTCGTGCAGACAGCTGATGCCGTGTTTGCCCTGGCGATCGACGCTCACGGCAAGGTGCTCGCGACCCTCGAGGATGCGCGTGGTCAGCCCGGTGAGCACCGAGCCAGGCCCCACCTCGAGAAACACGCGCGCGCCCGCGGCGTACATCGCCTCGATCTGCTCGACGAAACGCACGGGGTTCGCGATTTGCTCCGCGAGCACGTCGACGATCTCCCGCGAGTAGGGCGCCGCGAGCGAGTTGGCGTAGACCGGCACGGTCGGCGGTCTCATCTCGACGTCGCGCAAGGCCTTCCGGAAGGGCTCGACCGATGCACTCACCACGGACGAGTGGAAGGCCGTATGAACCGGCAGGTCTCGGAACGAGATCCCCAGACGTCGCAGCTCTGCTCGGGCTTTTTCCACCGCCTCGAGGGGTCCCGAGAGCACCACCTGGGTCGGAGCGTTGTGGTTCGCAACGACGAGTCCGTCGACTGGTTCGACGATGGGCCTGAGCTCCTCGAGCTTCGCAGACACCGCGATCATCGCGCCCGGCTGGGCGGCGGCCGCGGCCATCAGCTCGCCGCGAGTGCGGGCCAAGCGCAACATGGCGGCCTCGTCGAACACTCCCGCAGCACACAGCGCGGTCACCTCGCCGTAGCTGTGACCCCCGACGCTGTGTGGCTCGAGGCCCATCGTGCGCAGCAAGCGCAGGTAGGAGAGTGAGGTGGCGCCGATGGCAGGCTGCGCCCACTCGGTGCGCATCAACTTGGCCGACTGCTCGCCTCGCGCAGCGTCGTCGAACACCGGCGTCGGAAACACCACGTCGTGCAGCTCCAGCCCCGTGGTGGCTGCGAGATCCCAGACCCCGATGGCAGCGTCGTAGGCCATTGCCAGCTCGGCTCCCATGCCGACGTACTGGCTCCCCTGCCCCGGGAAGAGCAACGCCACCGGCGGGCGCCCGGCGCCCACCCCGTAGTGCACGCCGCGCGGAGTCGAGAACGCTGCGTCCGGCGAGCTCTCGATCCGGGTCAGAGCGTCCGCGAGCTTCGCCCGCAAGTCCTGCTCGTCTTTCGCGACGATGGCGAGGCGCGCGCCCGCTACCTTGCCGGCCCAGTCGGCCTGGGACTGTCGCGCGAGAAACGCGAGTCCCTCGCCGGCGTCGACGTCGCGCAATCGCGCCAGCAGCTCTCCCGGAGTGTCGGCGCCGAAGAGCACCAGCTCGTCGGGGGCCGCTCGCAAGCGCGGTTTCCTCGCGGCGCCCGTGTACTCCTCCAGCGTGAGGTGGAAGTTCGAGCCACCAAAACCGAACGAGCTGACGGCCGCGCGTCGAGGGTGATCGGCCTTGCGGACCCACGGCCGGGTCTCGGTGTTCAGATAGAACGGGCTCGTTGGCAGCGACAGCTCCGGGTTCGGGCTCTCGACCTTGATCGTCGGCGGCAGCACCTTGTGGTGCAGCGCCATCACCGTCTTGAACAACCCAGCAGCACCGGCCGCAGCCTTGGTGTGCCCGATCTGCGATTTGACGCTACCGAGAGCGCACCACTGTCGGTCCGTGCGCCCGGAGCTGTCGAAGGCCGCGCGGAGACCCGCGAACTCGGCGGCGTCACCGGCCTTGGTGGCCGTGCCGTGGGCCTCGACCAGCTCGACGCTGTCGGGTCCATAGCCGGCGTGTTCGTACGCGCGAAGCAACGCCTTGGCCTGACCCTCGGGCCGCGGGGCGTAGACGCTCTTGGCGCGACCGTCGGATGAGCTGCCGATGCCGCGGAGCACCGCGTAGATCGGATCGCCGTTCTGCTCGGCGTCCGCCAGCCGCTTGAGGGCGACCATCGCCATGCCTTCACCCAAGAGTGTGCCGTCAGCGCGCTCCGAGAACGGTCGGCAGTCGCCGGTCGGACTGAGCGCGGGGGTCTTGCTGAAACACATGTACATGAAGATGTCGTTCAGCGTGTCGACCCCGCCGCAGATCACCAGCTCCGACTCACCCAGGTACAGCTCGTTCGCAGCCATCGAGAGCGCCGCAAACGTGCTGGCGCAAGCGGCGTCCGTGACGCAGTTGGTACCGCCCAGATCGAGCCGGTTGGCGATGCGGCCCGCCACGACGTTGCCCAGCAGTCCTGGGAACGAGCTCTCCTGCCAGGGCACGTAGTGCGCGGCGATGCGCTCGCAGATTTCCTCGACCTTGCTCTCGGCAACGCCGGCGTCCCTGAGGGAGTTGGCCCAGACCGGCCGCTGCAAGCGGCTGACCATGGATGCGAGCAGCTCTTGGCCGGAGGTGACCCCCAGGATCACACTCGTGCGATCGCGGGTCGCATCGCCAAGGGCACCGTGGGTCGCGTCTTCGAGCACTTGCTGCGCGACGATCAACGCCAACAGCTGCGAGGTGTCGGTGGCCGGCACGATGCTGGGCGGCACGCCGAACTTCAGCGGGTCGAAGGCAACGTCGTCGAGGAACGCACCGCGCTTGGAGTAGGTCTTGTCCGGTGCGCTCGGATCGGGATCGTAATAATCTTCGATCAGCCAGTGCGACGGCGGTACGTCGCGGATCAAATCGCGACCCGCGAGGATGTCGCGCCAGAAACCGGTCGCGTCGGTCGAGCCCGGAAACAGGGCGCTCACTCCGACGATGGCGAGGGGGACGTGGTGGTCGGTCATGTCAGGACAGGGGCCGTGGTCTGAAGTTGAAAGCAGCAGCAGGCACGGGGACTCCGTAGCTGCGGAGTTGTTGGGCGCGGGTGATCACCGCGGCGCCCTCCATCAAGTTGCGAGCGATCTGCACCGCCTGGCGGTTCTCGGCAGGCTCGAGGAACGAGCCCTTCACCCAGTCGTTGAAAGCCCCCATGGCTGGACCGCACCAGATCTGGTAGTCCGCGCGCCGCTCCGACTGGCCGTTGATGGCCCAGCGGCTCGACAGACCCAGGTACCAGCGGAAACACAGGGCCATCTTGTGTTTGGGATCTCGCTCGGCCAAGGCGAGCTCCTTCGGCTCGCGCGCGCTCCAGAAAGCGCGCGTGTGCTCCCACACCTCGTCGAGGCTCATGCGGAAGATGTCCTTTTCGATCCGCGCGCGATCTTCGGCGGGGATCGCGTCGATGGACGCATGCGCCTGGTACAGCTCGTACAGGCGGTTGGCGCGGGGGGCGAAGAGTGTGCCGCGCTTGAGCACCTGCAGCTTCACGCCCAGCTCGAACATGTCCGCGGCGGCCGCCATGCTCACGTCCGCGAGCCCCGCGCTCGCGAGCATGCCGCGCCCTTCTTCCGACAACCCGGACTCGACCGCGCCCTGATTCACCGACCCGGTCAGCACGAACGCCGCGCCCAGGGCAAAGGCGGCGGCGACCGCGGTAGGAGTCCCGAGGCCCCCCGCCGCGCCCACACGGATCGGCCGGGAATAACCCTGCTCCGCAACCACTCGGTCCCGGAGTGCGGTGATGATCGGCACCAGCGCGGTGAGCGGACGGTTGTCGGTGTGACCGCCCGAGTCGGCTTCACAGATGATGTCTTCCGCCAACGGCAAGCGCGACGCCAGAGCGGCTTCCTCGGTCGTGATGCTGCCGGCGGCCACGAGCGCGCCCAGGATCTCCTGCGGCGGTGGCATCAAGAACGCCTGCGCCACCTCCGGCCGAGAAATCTTCGCAAACAGGTGGTTCTCACGGCGCACGCTGCCGCGCGGGTCGAGCGTCAGGCCACTCGCCGAGTAGCGCACGACCGACGGCGTCACCCGCATGAACGCCGAGGCCGACACGCGCCGTACTCCGCGCCGCAAGTACAGGTCCACCAGACCGTTCTCCAGCGCCGGCTCGTCGGGGCTGTGGATCAGATCCGTACCCCAGGGGTAGTCGTCACCCAGCTCTCGCGTCAGCTCGTCGATCGCCGCTTCGACGCGCGCCAGGGACAGGCCCGCGGCGCCAAAGAAACCGAGCATCTCGGCCCGAGCGATGTTGATCACGAGCGCGGTCGTGGCGATGCCGTTGGCCATGGCGCCGGTCACGTAGGGGAAGCGTGTGTCGTGCACTTCGCAGAACGACCGATCGCCGAGCCACTCCGGGTAGAGCGGCGGCAGCACGGCTAGCAGAGGAAACGTCGGGGTCCCGTTGACCTGATCCGGGCGCAGCATCGTGCCCTCGGAGGCCACCCCGACCCGGGCGTGGTTTGGGTCGTAGACGACGAACGCCGGTGAGCGAACGTGGTGCGCCTGCTCGACGATGTCTTCGCCGACAAACGCGGGGGGACGCGGGCTTCCCCAGGTGCCCAACGACTTCATCGGATGCGGATTCACTTCGCTCTCGTCCTCGAACGCACGCTCCGCGCCGGACCCTCGCTCGAGGGAGCGGGGCCACGGTGGAGGCCGTGGGACTATCGTCAATCCGGCACTAGTTGAGTGTCACACTTCGGACACATCCGAGTCGGAACGCCGCGCTGCGTCAGCGCACGCCGGTGAAACGATGTTCACCGAAAGCCAGAAATTACCGAGAAATCGGCCCCAAGGTGGCGGATCGCCACGGCCGCGACGTGCCGTTCGGTCGGGTACGAGAGCTCGAAATGCCAGTGCTCTCGGGGCTCGGCAGGGGTCTCCCGGGAGCTGAAGCGGATCTGGGGCTCGAAGCTGAAGGAGAACTCCCGAAGCGGAAGCGACAGGCCCATGCCTCGCGCTTTCACGTAGGCCTCCTTGAGCGTCCAGATCTCGAAGAATCGCCGCCGGCGCTCGGCGCCGGGCATCGATTCGAGCAGACGGCACTCGTCGGCGGCAAACACACTCCGCGCCACCTCGAGCAGGTCGTCGACGCGGGTCGTGTCCTCGATGTCGAATCCGCAGTCCGCCGTCGCGCTGACCAGGCAGCCAACCAGGCCGGGCGCGTGCGAGAGACTGAAGCGCAAACTCCGGTCGGACACCTCGGGACGCCCGTAGGCATTGGCATCGAAGGTCCACGCCTCGGGGGCCGTATCAGCATGAGCGGACAGGGTTTGGCGCAGGAGCGCGTGCGCCGCGAGGAACGTCCGCTGGTCGTCCACGCGCAGGTAACGACGCATGCGCCCGAGCTCCTCGGGGCACAGCAGCGCTGCGAGCTTCGGGTCTTCGAGCTCGAGCTCGGGTCGTTGGAAATACACCCGAGCCGTGCCCGCCTCCAGGCTCACTGGACTCGCTCGCGAGGTCACTTCCCCATGACGCGGTTGGCTCCGAGCCGCCACACTCCGCCGCTCTGGTGCACGACCGCGGAGCCGGTGACTCCCTCGGCGTCGAAACGATAACGCAGGCGCACCGACGTGCCGTCACGCTCGATCTTGGTGAACACGAGCACCGGGTCCTTCTTGGACTTGGGCTCGCCCACGACCTTCAAGTCGTACGAGCCAATGGTGACGCTGAGTTTCGGCGGCAACCCCTCGCCGAACACCTTGAGCGGCAAGCGACCCGACTTCTTTAGCTGCAGGTAGTCAGCGAGCTCTGGGTCGTTCATGAGCTGCTGCAACACACCCTCCAGATCCTCTTTGCTGAGTGGCTCCGACGCAGCCGGTGCATCTTCCTTGGGCTTGCCCGCGCTGTCGTCGGGCGCCTCGGACGGTGTGTCTTCGCTCGCGGCGGACGCAGCCGGTTTGGCGGGGGTTTCACTCTCGTCCGGCGCCTTCGCCTCCGGAGCGGCGGCACCGCCTCCGCCGCAACCCATGAGCAAGACCAACCCGAGCAGCCAGCTTCGACCCACCATGGGCAGTGACATATCACGGGTGGCAGGAGCCGGCTCGCTGGCCTGTTTCAGTGACACTCCTGATCGGTTCTCGCCGGGCCGAGCGTGAGCGTCCACCATCAGGTTGGGGTGGCGGCCCGAGCCGAGGCAGCGGAAGTGCTTGCTGGCCGCACGGGGCGCACGCGCCAGCGAGCGACGGCGGGGGCGGTGGTCCGCGACCAGCCTGAGCAGCGCGCCGGCCAAGAGCGTGCTCTGCTCCCGCCGGCGGGCGCGCCGGGCGCGCGAGTCGGGGACCTCGTCGAGCCTCGCCTCAGCGATGCGTTTCTGCAGCAAGCCGATGAGCCTCTGCCTGGTGCGTCCCCTTCGAGTCAGGATGCGCTCGCATTGGTGCCCACGACGCTGCCGCTGCCGAGACCACGAGCACCTGCCGGCACACCCTTTGTGGGGGTGTGCCCGGACCGTCTCAGGCTGTGAGCGCGGCGATCGCGGCGCGAAGCAGGGGTTCGACCCGAGGCTCGACGCCTCGCAGTCGCACCTGCTCGAGAGCGTGCCGTGCCTGGGCCCGCTTGAACCCCGAGAGCACCAGCGCCGAGCGCACCTTCTCGAACACCTCGGGCTCGGGCGCGGCCGCGACCGCGGGCGCTGGCGTGCGGCTCGCTTCGCGGCGAGCTCGAGCCCCGGCGATCTCGTTCTGGATGTGCTCGTCGCCGAACACCTGTCGCGCTCGGTACGAGTTGTGAGCCGAGCAGAGCAGGCAGCAGTCGTCCACGGTCGTCGGTCCGCCCTTCGCGAAGTTGGCTCGAAACCGCGTCGCTTCGTTGCCGCTGGCCGGCCCGACTACCGATCAGGGCTGGTTTCAGCGGTAGACAAACCCCACAGTCCGATAGCGCTCCAGCAGCGATGGATCACCGGGTCCGATCTCCAGGTCCAGCTCGAAGCTCGCGGCGTAGTCGATGGCGGTGCCGAGCACGTTCCAGCGGCAGGCGCTCGCACGCCCCGCGCCGTTCTCGGACTTTGCGTCCCAGGCCTGCGCAAACGCTGAACCGAAGCCCCCACTCTCGAAGTAGAAACAGCTGTCGAAGAAGTCCTCGGTGCCCGTGTCCCGCAGGTCCCATGCGCCGTCGACCATGCCGCGAAAATCCCCCTCGAGGAAGTTGAGCGGGCTCGAAAATGCACCGGTCGGCGTGCCGTGGCCCTCGAGCATTGCGCACGTCCCAACGTAGCGGCCCGGCCCTTTGGCGCTGAGCACGGGGTGGTGAGTGCTCGGCGCGGGCGCAACCGTCGTGTGGCTCTCTGCGTGCAACCGCCCGAACGGTGAACTGGGCACGCCAGGCTCACCTCGAATCGACAATCCGAGGCTGAGATCGCTGCTGGCCGTCGACTGGAACCCGAGCAGAGCGCTCGTGCTGAACGGCATCGGCAGACGCAAGCTCATGCGCAGACGCTCACCCTGGTCCTCGACTGCCAGCGCGAGGCTGCTCGTGGCAGGCGGCGCGAGGGCCGCCGCGTAGAGCAACGAGAGGGGTAACTCGATGGCCGGCGTCGCTGCGCCGTCCCAGCTGATCTTCAGGGTAATCTTCGGCAACTCCGCCAGATCTGTCTTGGCCACGCTGACCGCGAGCTCCGTCAGCGTCTGCGGCCCGGGCAGCGGCGGCAGCGTAACGCTCTCTAGCGACGTCAGCGCCAGCGTGGTGACCGGCGACAGCTCGGAGCCGGACACCGCCGGCGTGTCGAGCACGAGCTTCACGTCGTCCCGGGCGGGCAGCCGATGTTTCGACGGCGCAACGTGCTCGACGTTCGAGGCGACGTCGATCTGGTAATAAACGAGATCGAGGGGACCCACCCGGTCGATGGCCACGATCAATCGTTTTGCGAAGCTCACGGGGTAGTACCAGGCCAGGTGGTGCGTGGAGCCGCGGCCGAAGGGCGGCGCGAAGATCTCCCCCGCGCTGCCGTCGAGCACCGCCGCGAGTGGCAGTTGCAGGAACGGCTCCGGGGCGTCGTCCAGGTAGATGCGCAAGAGCTCCGAGTCGGAGACCGTGTTGCGCAACGACAGCTGCGTGAGCTGGAAGCGCTCCATCCTGCCGGGGCCATCGACGCGAGCCATGACCAGACCGTGCACGTAGGCCTCCGGGCACTCTTCGAGGTCGAGCTGCACCCCCACCAACGGCGCTTCGATCTCCGCGTCGGCGCTTCGACACACGAAGTTGTTCATGTCCCGGTTGCCGTTGGCGAGCAGCGAGATGGGGACCGGGGCACCGGTCTCACGGTCGTAGCTCGAATACCGGTGAAATCGATCCGAGGTGAACACGGGAAGGTCGCGCCAATCGCGCATGCGCTCGAGAGCGAGAGCGTCCGCGGTCTCGTCGGGCAAGACGACGTCATCCGGCCCCACCGACTTCGGCGCCGCGCTCTCGGTCGGCTCGCTGCACGCCGTGAGCGCAAGGGCGATTGTGCCGAGCATCCACCGGCGTGGCGACCGAGCCCACACCCCTGACCCCCTCGACGCCACCATCCGCCCTCAGAATTCGCCCGAGCCGCTCGTGCCGTGGGTCGTGCAAGAGCCGATGCCTCGAAAGCGCGCGATGCGTGGCACGAGCGCGAAGTACACGTAGTGGCCGAGGGATTTCCAGCCGCCGCCGTCCACACCGGAGTCGTCGACCAGCGCGGGCCAGCCAGAATTCCCGCTGTCGAAATCTAGACCGGCGTCGCTTGCCCCGAGCGCCGCGACGTAGACCCCGACTGGGATGTTTCGTAGCTCGTCGAGGGTCACGTTGCCGTCCCCATCGCCAAACTGCTCGTCAGCCCGCGCGAACATGTCGAAGCGGAGCTTTGCCTCCTCGTCCGACACGTTGTCTTGAAACAGTGCCTCGCCGCGCAGCGTGATGTCCGCTCGTTTCTCGTCGCCGCCGGCGAGCGCGAATCCGACGTCGCTGACCCCACCTTGTTCGACCCGACAGCCCTGGAACTCGAAGTCCTGGCGGATGCTCCAGGCGAAACGCTTCACCACCCCATTTTTCTCCGCACGCCCCTGAACGAAGGCCGAGATGCCGCGGGCGCCCGACACGAAGGCGTCGGTCCCCGGCGTGCGCATGAAGGTTTTGTCCGCCTCAGTGACCCCCACCCCCCGTGCGGCGCGCGACGACGGGTGGCCGATGCGAAAGCCGAAGTCGCAAGTCCCGAGCGCGTAGATCTCGCTCACCTTCTGCGAGCCTGGGCGGAGTGCGTCGATGACGCGACTGTAGCCGTTGTCGTCCGTGTAGTTGTTGCAGCTGTCGCCATCGAGGGAGACCCGGCCGAGACCCAAGAGGAACCGCTCGTAGACGATGCTCCAACCATCCGCGGTCAGCGTGGCTGGGATACCTTCGAGCAGCGCATCATCGGCAGTGGCGGTCACGCTGAGTTTCCCTGGCGTGGGCCGGGTGTCCCGGGGCAGACAGCCGAAGGTCGAGAAGAGCGCAACGAGAAGGAGCGCGCTCGGTCGCATCAGCATCAGAACCCTCCCTCGACGCCGACGCTGGGAATGGCGATCGGCCCGATCTCTTCGTCGTTGAAGATCTCCTTGTGAAGAGTCGCGTTCATGAACTCGGCAACGAAGGAGATCCAGGCAGACTTCGCCAGCGGCCAGCGTTTCTCGAGCCGCAGATCGATGCGGTAGAAGGCGGGATTGCGCTCGGGGCTCGACGACCTGAGGGGCGCGACCAGGCCGCCGCTGTCCGGGTTCTTGGGTGTGCCGGTATAGAAGACGAAGCGAGTGCCCGCCCGCCAGCGCCGACCCAGATCGTAGGCGACGGCCACGTTGGCGACGTGGGTGCGGTCGAAGGTAGCAGGGATCTTCTCGCGACCGATGGCGCGTGTGCTGCGCGAGAGAGTGTAGGAGAGAAATCCGCCGAAGCGTTTGGTGAGCTTTCGTTTCACGAACAGCTCGAACCCGTAGCCGGCGCCGGTGCTGCGGCGCTCGAACGCCGGCGGCCCTCCCCCGCCCCCGCCGCTCGTGCCAATGGTGTCGGTCATGTCGAGGAACACGTTGTAAAACACTGTAGCAGTCGCGGTGGTTGCGTCCGGCAGATCCCACTCGACCCCGGCGCTGGTCTGATAGCTGGACTGAAGCCCGCCGCGGAGATTGGCGGGAGACAGCCCCGGCACCGGCACGACGAAGGACGGAGGCTGATGCGCGACGCCGTACGCATGAACGATGCGAAAATCGTCGCTGAGCTTGAATCGGGCTGCGATCCGCGGGTCGAACCCGACCGCGCTCGCGCCGCCGGAGCTGTAGAGATCCAGGCGCAGGCCGGGCGTCAGCTCGACCTCCGGGGTCACGTCGAGCACCACGTCGCTCCACATGCCAATGCCGAGATCGCTGCGGGGCGGGAACAGGTCGTTGAAGGTCTTGGTGCCTGGATCGTCGGGATCCGCGTAGGTCTGCTCGGTCGCGCTGTACGAGTCGAGTGCAGTGTCAGCTCCGGCACGAAACGTGACCCCCGGCTCGAGCCGTTGTTTGAGCTCACTGCGCACGACCAGCATTTCGTCGATGGCGTTGCGCTGCTGGCCGATCTTGGTCTGGTCGTAGCCGAGCGTCACCGCGGTGCGGATGTCACCGTCCGGCAACAGGCGGTCGTAACGCAGATCCAGGCGATAGAACTCCGTCCCGAACAGGACCTCGAACAGCCCGTTCTGCGTTCGGCCGAGCAGATCGTAGCTGCCGAAGCCGAAGGCCGTCACCCGATCCTTGGGGGTGATGTCATAGGACACCCGCGCCTGGTAGTCCCGGTAGTCGAGCGTGATCTCCTTCGCGAACAGAGACAGCAGCGCGGCGGTGTAGGAGTACCGCGCGCCGACCAGCGCGGTGCCACGCCCGCCTGCAAAGGGCGCCTCGACCATGGCCCCGGCATCGAACAAACGGATGTTGCCCTCGCCATGCCACTCGCTTCGTGGGGCCGTCGCCTCGGCAGCCACGATGCCACCCGCGAAGCGCCCAAAGCGCGCGGGGTAGCCGCCCGGATACAGATCGACGCGTTCGACCAGCGCCGGGTGCACGACGGAGGGCCCGATGGCGAGGTGATACAGGTACGGCACCCGGACGCCGTCGAGAAAGTAGCCGACGTTCCCCGGCGGCGCCCCGCGAATGTAGAAGAAGGGCAGACCCGAGATGATCGGCGTGACCCCCGGCAGCACCTCGATGGCGCGAAACGGATCACCGAACACCCCGGGGATCTGCCGCACTTCTTCCCGCGTGAGCGACGAGACCGCGGGTGCCAGTTTCTTCCCGCGCACCACCACCTCGATGGGCGCGGCCTTCTTTTGGGTCGAGGTCTCGGGCGTGATGGGTTTGGACGCGCTCGCTCCGAACCGGAACACGACCCGGGTGTCTTTGCCTGGCAATAGCTCGACGACCGTGTCTTGAGCGTCGCGATCCGGCGGTTCGACCGAGAGCTGCGCCTTGCCGCGCGCCAAGCCTTCGAAGCGGAAGCTGCCATCCGCTCCCGAGGTCGCGCGATGCACGACCCCATCGGAGGTTCTGACCGACACGGTCACGCCTCCGAGTGCCGCACCGCTGTCGGCCTCGACCAGCGCGCCCTCGAGGCTGGGCGCCGGCGCCGTGAAGCGGTACTTGAAGCGGATCTTCGACGCGGTCTTGACCCCGCCTCGCAGCGCGGGCTCGAAGCGCAGGTGTCTCGCCGCCTCGAGCGCGGCTGCGTCGAAGCCGTGGCCCTGGGGTGTCTCGACGCTGGCATCCTGCACCGCTCCGGTCTTGTCGATCACCACGATCACGACGACGGTCACGGGACCGAACACCTCGTCGGCGAGCGCCTGTTTGGGATAGACGACACCAGGGTCGAACGAGAGCTTGGGCGGGACGATGTCCGGGCTCGTCTGCGCCCAGGCAGAGCCGGCCCAGAGGGTCAGCGCGAAGAGCGCGGCGAGCGCGCGGAACGAGCCGCGGAAGGTCGGCCTCGCGGCGTCCGACCGTGCGAGGCGAGTGCGGGCCGCGTGCCGTGGGCAACCCGCCAGGTGGACGTGCGGAGCAGGCACTTCGCGGCGGAGCCTACGCGCGGGCCCGCTCCTGGTCGAGCGCGGTCTCCCGGAGCGCTATCGATCATGATCGGGCCTTCTGGAGCGCGGCCGATTCCGCCGCGCGTGACCGCGCGGGGCATCCCGGCTACGAGAGCGAAGCTGATGTCGAGCTGGTCCGCCATCGTCGGAGCGCCGGGCACCCAAAAGGGTCGCGCGGCGCAGAAGCTCGCCCAACAGCTGACGACGCGCGGGCTGAGGGTCGCGGGTTTCGTGCAGATCGACGTGCTCGATGCCGCGGGTGAGGAGCTTGGTTGGGACGTCGTGAGTGTCGCAGAGCCGCCGCGCTCCGGGATCCTGGCGCGCGCCTCGCAGACGCCGGATCTCTGTGGATATGCCTTCGAAGACGCCGGGTTTGCGCTGGCCAAAGATTTCGCATCGGAGACCGCGGACGTTGTCATCGTCGGCAACCTCGGCAAGCTCGAGGCGGCAAAGCTGGGACATTGGCCGCTGCTCGAGGCGCTCGTCGCGCAGAGTGACGGTCCCCACGTGGTCGCCTGTGTGCGGGACAGCTGCCTCGCGACCATCGCCCTCGCACTACCCGACCCCGTGGACTACGTGGAGCTGCCTACCGACGACGCCACGCTCGCGGATTTTGCCGAACGCTTGAGCAGCGTCGTGAGCGGGCGCTGACGGGCTCACGGGGCCGCGACCTCACTTCACCGGGGGCGGCACGTACTTCTCACAAGCCTTGTCGATCACCGGCAGCGTCTCGGCGAAGAACTGATCGTAGCTCGTGGCGCACACGTCACCCTTGTAGGCGTTGTCGCCGAACTTGTTGGTGAACCCGATCAGCTTGGACGCAGGTACCGCGCCGCAGCTGTTGTTTCCGGTCAGCCCGATCAAGGACAGAACGACGATGTTCTCCTTGATGCCGCCCTTGTAGCTGAGCAGCTCCTGGTACCAGCTGGCCGGATCGCCGCCGGAGCCGCAGGTCTTGCAGCCACACGAACTGAACGGGTCGGGCTCACCGCACTGGTCCGGTGCGTCGTCTTCATCCGTGATCAGGACCACGATCAGCAACGAATCGATCCGCGCGAAGCCGGCGTTGCAGGCTCCGGGCGCGTTGTTGTCGGTCTTGATCGCGTTCAACATCGCTCGCGAGACCCGCTCGTCGTCGTTCCCCCCCGAGCCCACCTGCGCCACACACGCGAACTTTCCGGCGACGTTCGGCTCCTTCTCGTCGAGGTAGCGCTTGCCACTCGCAAACGGTCCACAGTTGGCCTGGCTGGAGAGCGGGCCGCCCGTCTGGGTCACGAGATCACCGATCTTCTGACAGCCAGCCTGGTTCTCGAAGTTGTCGTCGGAGCTGACGACACCCACGTGATAACTGTCGGCGAACGCCAGCTTCTGCTGGATGGCGCCGATGAACCCCGGGAACGAGTTGATCAGGCTGATCTGGTTGTCTGACATGCTGCCCGAGCGATCGATCACGAACAGGATGTCCACGTTGCGGCACTCGGTGGGGCCGCCGGCCGCGCCGCCGCTGCCCCCGGAGCCGCCTTGCAGCGTCACGCCACCGCTACCCCCGGCGGCGCCGCTGCCGCCGCCGACCCCGGCCCCTGCAGCACCGGCGCTGCCGCCGAGCTCGCTGCCGAGCGGCCGCTCGTTGGCCGCCGAACAGCCCAGTGCGAGACCGAGTGTGGCGACGGATAGTGCGATGCGGCAGGCGGCTGCGAACGTCATGTCATCCTCCGGTCGGACTAGGGGGCGAGCCCTCGGAAAAGCGATCACTCGGCCCGCCGTCCTTGCACCGCCAAGGCCAAGAACGGACGCACTCGCGGGGCGGAAAATACCGTGTATTCGCCACCGTCGCGCACCGCGACGTGCCGAACCTGGACCCAGTCCGCGTCGACGCCGCCCAGCAGCCCGAGCTCGACGCTCGGCAGGAGCCAGGCTGCACCGAGCCGCAGCCGCAGCACGGGCACTGCATCGAAGCTCGCGTCTCCCGGCGAGCCGCGATCCGCCGCGCGGACGGGCTCGACGTAGGTCAGATCGAGGCCCGGTCCGACCGCAGCGCCGAGCCGCGCCGAGCCAGTTTGCAACGCAACCTCCCCCAGGGCCCGCAGCGCAGCGGCGGAGAGGCGGGCGCCGAGCGCTTCGCCCTCGATCACGATGGGCGCGCGGTATTGCAACGAAAGCACGCCGCCGAACGCCAAGGCAGAACGCGTTGCCAGATCGAGAGAGAGCCCCGGCCCCTGCCATAGCGAAGTTCGGTACACCTGGGCCTCGTAGAACGCCCCAGGCGAGAGGTTCCACTCGCTGTCCGCGTGCGGTGGGGCCGGCGGCGGGGGGCTGAGCTCGACGGGCACCTCACGCGCTGGCGGGCGGACCTCCGGTGATTCCACGGGCTGACGCAACAGCTCTGCCCGGGCCGCATCTCGGCTGATGCCGATCTTTGCGCCGCCGAGCAGGGCCTCGACGGCCGAGCGGACGATCTGCGCGATCTCCTCTCGCTCGACCTCGTCGAGCTCCCGCGTCAGAGCCACACGGCGGATGAGGATCCGCTCCCACGCAGCATCGGTGAAGTAGAGCGTGGCCAAGCTCGAGCCGGACAGGTCCACCCAGACTCGGATCGCCGCCGCACCCGCCTCGCCGCCGGGCTCCACCACGGAGCGAGGTTCGATGGCGGAGGACCGCGTGATGCGAACGGCGACGGGGAGACGGCCGAGCAGCTCCGACAAGCTGACCTCGACGGGCTGAACCCGCTCGGACGGGCCCCCGAGCACGAGCTCGACGGCCCCGCGCTCGTCGGCGCGGGCCGGGAGAAACGCCAGCAAAACCGCGAGTCCCACGAGAAATGTCACGAACCGGTGATCAGTCTGGGGTCGGCCGCGCCCCCTAACCGAGCGAGACCGCATGCAGCTCGTGCTCACCCTCATGCCCGGCGGCGATACTAACCTCGAGCAGGCTGTGGAGCACCTGACCGCGCGCCGCGACGAAGATCGACCCCCAGATCCGCTGGGGGCCCAGGCTCGCGCGGCCCAGTCCGGCGACCAGGTCGCGCTCCGCGAGTTGCTCGATGGCCTGGGGCCACGCCTGCTCCGCACCGTGCGCGGCGTGCTCGGCGCGCGCCACCCGGAGCTCGATGACACGCTGCAGGAAGCGATGCTGCTCTTCGTTCGCTCTCTGCCGGCGTTCCGCGGCGAGGGCGATGTCACCGGCTACGCGGTGCGGATCACCCTTCGCTCCGCCATCACTGCGCGCAAACGTCATCGCGCTCGCGCCACGGTGGCAGAGGTCGCGACCTCCGAAGGCGAAGTTGAAGCCGCAACACAAACTGACGCCGTGCTAGCCGCGCGGCGTCGGGAGATCTTGCGTCGCCTGCTGGAGGATCTTCCCGAGACTCAAGCCGAAGCGCTCGGCTTGCGGGTGGTGCTCGGTTATTCCCTGGCCGAGACCGCGGAGATCTCCGGCTGCCCCGAGAACACGATTCGAAGTCGCATCCGCTTGGCGCGGGACGCGCTCAAGAAGCGCATCGAGACCGAGGGGCTGCTGGATGTGCTGGAGGTGAACCCGTGACCGCGAACAACAACGACATCGATCCGATGCTCGAGCAGCTCGGCCGTGACTTCGACGCGGAGCTCGCTGAAGAACCCGGCGACTCCGCGCGACTGCAGCAGGCCGTGACCCGGGCACTGGCAGCGCCGGCGCCGCCAAGGTCGATCGGGCGGCGGCGTCTTCCCTGGCTGCTCGCGGCGGCCGCGCTCTTTGCGGGTGCCGCTCTGGCAACGCAGCTCGGGCGCAAACCAGCGGGCGTGGCGCCGACGCCGTCATCCTTCACTGCCGTCACACTCGATGAGCCAACTGCGCCGCTCGGCACCACCGAGAGCGCGCCCGCCCCCGCAACCGCCGCGCCGAGCGCGAGCCCAGAGTCGAGCAGCGAGCCAAGCCCAGTGCTTCCCGCACCCTCGAGCTCCGCAGGCGCGCCACCGAGTGCGGCCAGCCTCTTCAGCCGAGCCAACCAGGCTCGACGCGACCGGCACGACGCCGACGCAATTCGACTCTACCGAGAGCTTCAGCGCCGTTATCCGGACTCGCGCGAGGCGAGCGCATCGCGGGTCACGCTGGGCCAGCTCTTGCTCGATCGCACGGCTCCCAGCGAGGCGCTCGGCGAGTTCGAGCGCTACCTCGAAAAATCCCCCGGTGAGGTGAGCGAAGAGGCGCTTGCCGGCCGTGCCCGCGCTCTCGGCAAGCTGGGCCGCGCCAGCGAAGAGCGCGCCGCATGGCAGACGCTACTCCAGCGTTACCCGAGCTCCCTCCACGCCGCCGAGGCGAAACGACGGCTGGCCGCCATCGGCAACTGACCGAGCCGATCCCAAGCGACCTAGACCTCGAGCGCGAGCCGCGTCATCCTTGGCGCATGCGAACCGCCCTGATGCTCGCCGGCGCGATCGTGGTCCTCGGCTGCGGCGGGTCCAGTGAGGACGATGGACCGTCGAAGAAGAAGGACGCGGGCAGCGGTGGCAGCGCCGGCGCAGCGGGCAGCGTCGCGACCGGCGGGACGGGGGCGGCGAGCGGAGCCGGTGGCGTCGCGGGAAGCTCGAGCGGCGGTGCGGGCGGCGGCGCCGGAAATCCGACCGGCGGGGCCCCCGGTTGCAGCTTGGCTGCGGTGGCGCCCGGCCCCCAGGACATCGAGCTCACCTCCAGCGGGACGAAGCGCTCGGCCCACCTCGTCGTGCCGACGAGCTACGACGCAACCAAGAGTGTGCCGCTCGTGCTCGTCTTCCACGGCTACCTGGAGAATGCCGGACAGATCGAGAAGATCAGCGAGATGACCCCCGTGGCGGAGAAGTATGGGGCCGTCGTCGTTTACCCCGAAGGCATGAACACCAGCTGGAACGCAGGCAAGTGCTGCGGCACTAGCTCGAGCACGAAGCGCCCGGACGTGCAGTTCGTGGCGGATCTGCTCGACGCCCTCGAGGCCAAGCTGTGCATCGACAAGAAACGCGTCTACGCCGCGGGCTTCTCGAACGGGGGCATGCTGAGCAACCGCCTGGCGTGTGAGCTCTCGGAGCGCATCGCGGCCTTCGGCCCGGTCTCGGGACCCCTCGCGGTCGACACTTGCGAACCCAAACGCCCCGTACCGATGATCGAGTTCCATGGCACCGCGGACTTCGTGGTGAACTACAACGGCGGCAGTCTCTCCGGAGCCAAGAGCGTCGCGGACAACCTGGCGTTCTGGGCCAAGAACGCCGGCTGCACCGACGCCGCGGCGACCTCGTACCAGAACGGTGACACGACGTGCGTGCAGCACAGTGCGTGCGCCGCGGGCAGCATCGTCCGACTCTGCACCGTGAAAGATGGCGGGCACCAGTGGCCGGGCGGCACGAGCGCCGGCCCCGCCGGCAAGCTCACTCAGGACATCGACGCCAGCGAAGAGATGCTGAAGTTCTTCCTCGCTCAACCGATGCCGTGAGCGAATCGGGGCTCAGCGCACCTGTACGGGCGCCACACAGACCGAGACCTCGAGCAAGATGTAGAGCAGGGCGCGCTCTTGCGGCAGCATGCCGCCGGCGGCCGCTTCGGTGTGATAGGTGCTGAACAGCACACGACCGCAGGCCTGCTCGAAGCTGATGGTGGCCGGCAGCTTGCCCCAGGGAGTGTTGGCCTCGACCCACACCTTCGGCGTCACGCTGATGGGTTTGCCATCCGGATCGGTCGTGTTGCCGGCGTGCACCGCGCTGATGCCGGTCCAGCTCTCCTTCACGTCGAAGGCGGTGATGCCCTGCGTCGCCAGCCAGGCGGTGAGGCCGGGATCTGGCGAGCTCGCCGCACCGTCCCAGGCGCCCGCGAGGCAGGCGGAGCCGAGGGTGTTGGTCTGGTTCTTCCAGTCCACGTAGCCCGGAAACACCTGGCGCACGAACTCGTAGGCGTAGTCGGTGGTGTAGAGCTTGCCGCCCTTGGCCACGAAGTCTTGCAGGTTCTTCTGAACGATCGGATCGAGCGCCGGAGAGTTCGTGTTGCAGTCCGTCTGATTGCTCCAGGCGCAGGGCAAAAATACGATGTGATACTGCGACAGCGTCGTCCAGTTCTTCAAGATGGCGTCATAGCCGCCTTTCGAACCCGGCGCGCCGTCGTAGTAGTCGTAGGGCGCCGTCGCGCGATCGACCTGCAGTGTGCCAAAGGGTCCGGTCGGACCGATCGAGCCGAGGCCAAGCCGCGCCAAGGAGACGTCGATTGCGTCCCACACCTCCTCGACGATCGCCATCTTCGGAATGGTATCGCCCTTGGCGGAGTCAGTCTTGGCCGGCAACGTGCTCGACTCGAGCGGCACGGCCACGTTGCCCAGCGTAACCTCGATGGGTCGCACCTTCTGGAACTGCCCCTTCTGCACCACGAGCTGAAAGCTGCCGGTCTGGGGCACTCCCAGGTGAAAACCACCGTCGGGGCCCGAGAAGGTGTACGGGGTCTGAAAATCCAGCGTCACACACTTGTCGCAGTACACGCCGTCCGGGATGGGCTTCGGTGAGATCTTCGTCAGGTACACGAGCGCTCCCGAGATCGGGATGCTGCCTTCCGGCGCGAGCACGGTGCCGATCAACGTGGCGACCGCGGGCGGAGGTTCGTCACCATCGCTGAGACCCGAGTCCAGGTTGACGCCCGTGCCGCCGGTTGCGCCCACTCCACCACCCACTCCTGCAGCGCCCCCACCCGGCGACGAGTTGCTCGAGCCATTCGCGGAGCACGCCACGACGATCGCGATCAAGAGCGCAACAACCCAACCTGAACGCATCACGAACCTCCGGGGTGGCGAGAGCCTAGCAGGTGCTCAGCGCGCGCGGTCACTGGCTTCCGCGCGCGCCGCCTCGCGCGACACGTCGAGCACGAAGGCGCGCACATCTTTCGGCCATTTCTTCACGATCGCCTCGAACGCCGATTGTTCGCCGCGAAACAGCGCGCGCAGAGCCTCCTCGTAGCCCGGACGATTGCCCGCCATGGCAGTCATGAAGCGGCTGACCGCCGCGCGCAGCTGCCGAGCGCGCGCCTTGCCAGGCTCGGAGCTCCTTGCCTGGTCCACCAGACGACGGAGCGCCGCGGAGATCCCCTGAGGCTGTTGCTCGAGCCAGTCCCAGTGCCGCGGCAGGAGCGAAACCTCCCGACTCGAGACTCCCAGCTTGGGGCGCCCAGGCCCACGCACCTCCGGTTGCTCCGCCCGCGCGAGCACCTCCTCGAGTGTGCCGCGGAGGTCGAAATCGATCTGAGCGCCGCTCGAGTCCTCGAACACCAGCACGGCCTTGCCGCCGTCCGCCTGGAACCGTCGCCGGAGGGGCGGGAGCACCTGCTCGAGCGTCCCAGCAGCAATGCGGCGCGCCCCGGCAAAGGCCGTGTAAGTCGAGGTCATGGGCCCTCATACTACCCGGGTAATATTGGGTCAATATCTGCCGGGTAAAATTGGGGCCGTGGACGCCACCTCGGACACAACGGGGCCGGGGACTGGGCGGACCGGGGCGACTGACAGCACCCAAGATCAAAGCTAGGGTCGGGTCATGGGGGAAGCGGAGTCGTCGAGCCAGTTCCCTTTGTCGGGGGAGTTCCTGGCGGCGATCGTCGACGCCGTCGCGCATCCGATCTTCGTCAAGGACCGGAGCTTTCGCTTCGTGATGCTCAACCGCGCGTTCTGCGAGATGACCGGCTTCAACCGCGAGCTGATGCTCGGCAAGACCGACTTCGATTTTTTTCCGCACGAGGAGTCCGCGTTCTTCCGCAGCAAAGATGAAGAGATGTTCGCCAGCGGCGCGGCGGTCACCATCGACGAGGAGCCCATCACCGACGCTTCGGGCCAGCGGCACATCCTGGCC
This sequence comes from Myxococcales bacterium, assembly GCA_016706225.1. Taxonomy (NCBI): domain Bacteria; kingdom Pseudomonadati; phylum Myxococcota; class Myxococcia; order Myxococcales; species Myxococcales bacterium. Next base: position 54,350 of record JADJKB010000014.1, on the reverse strand, counting down.
ACGACCAAGGTTCCGCTGCTCGGCGCAGACGGGCAGCCCACCCATCTGGTGGGAATCATCCACGACATCACCGCGCTCAAAGAAGCCGAGGAGCGGCTCCGCGGCGCGAACGAAGATCTCGAGGTACGAGTAGCCGAGCGCACCCAGGCCCTCGTGGCGACTCAGCAGCGTCTGATCCGACAGGAACGCCTGGCGGTCGTCGGGCAACTGGCGGGCGGGCTGGCCCACCAGATCCGCAATCCGCTGGGAGCGATCTCCAACGCCTCCTTCGTGCTGCGGCGCCTGCTCGGCCAGCACGAGAACCCCGACGTGGCCCGGGCGGTGGACATCTTGCTGGAGGAAGTGCAGCAGGCCAACCGCATCGTCACCGATCTGGTGGACTTCGCCCGCATCCGAGCCCCCATGCTCCAGCGGTTCAGCATCGACGCGCTGGTGGACGACGTGCTCCGTCGGGTGCCAGCGCGCCCCAAGTTGGTGGTCGTACGCGAGTTCGGCAAGCTCCCCGACGTGGCCGTCGATGCCACGCAAGTGGTGGAAGCCCTGAGCAATCTCGTGGCCAATTCCATCGAGGCGATGAGCGGCGCCGGCACGCTGAAATTTCACGCCGCGCTCGCGGCATCTCACGTGGTCTTGAGCGTGGAGGACACCGGCACCGGCGTGCCAAAACAGGTCGTCGATCGACTGTTCGAGCCGCTGGTGACCAGCAAGCCGCACGGACTCGGGCTTGGGCTCTCGCTCGCGCGCAGCTTGATCGAGAACCAATCAGGCTCACTGACCTACCGCAAGTCCGAGAGCGGCGGTGCCTGCTTCGACGTACGCCTGCCGCTTGCCACACAGCAAGACGAGCGGGCCAGCGGCGACTAGCAGCTCTACCGAGCTTCCTTCAAGTGCCGGTCGAACCACGAGCGAGCCGCAGAGCGGACACGACCGCTTGCGTCCGCGAGGACACTCGCGTGCGTCTCACCCGGCAGGAGCATCAGCTGTGCGTACCCTGCCGCTGCCCGGTCGATGCTGCGGGCGCTCTCGACCGATACTTGCGGGTCGTCACTGCCGTGGATGATCAAGAGCGGCGCGTGACTGCGGGCCGCCGCTGCGGCGGGGGCTGCGGCATCGGCGTCGAAGCCCGCCCAGCGGGCACCCAGATCGACGGCCGAGTCGAGCCAGACGTCGGGCACTGCGGGCTGAAGCGCGGGCAACTGCCAGCGCACGTAGTCGCGCGCGACGACTCTGAGTGACGAGAACGAAGACACCGACACGACGGCCCGCACGCGCGAGTCGAGGGCAGCAACCTCGAGCGCCGTGGCGGCTCCGTAGGAAAAACCGTGGAGGCCCACGGGACCGAGTTGAATGCCTCGCGCCTCGAGCGCATCGAGCAGCCCCGAGATGTCCCGCGCCTCGCGGATGCCGTAGCTGAGGTAACGCCCCGCCGAGTGTCCATGACCGCGCAGATCGACCAGAACGACGCGATAACCCGCGTCGACGAGCGTCTCGGCCACCGGCACCATGCTGCGTTTGTCGAGTCGCACGCCGTGCAAGACGACGATGGTGCCCTGCACGGCGCCCCGAGGTTCGACCAACCAGGTCGACAGGGTGTTCGGGTCGGCTCCCACCGCAAACTGCGCGGACTCGGTCGTGCCGCGCCCCGCCAGCTCGGCGGGACATGGATCCGAGGCGGCCGGCGGCGTTCCACCATTGGGTGCGTGCGCCACTGCGTACGCGACTCCCACGGTGCCGAGCCCGTGCGCGACGGCTGCGACGATGCCAAGCCGCCCCGACCAACGGAGCACATTTCGCAAGTGGGTTCGGGGCACCACGGCGAAGCGTAGCTTACTCGGACTCCCGGGGCTCGCCGGCGAAAACGTGAAGGCTCGGACCCGACTCTTCTCGGAACCCACGCCCGCGCCGCCGCAGTCGGTGGCCATGGAAGAGCGACCACGCCACGGCCACGCTGGTCACGAAGATCGCCACCTCCCAGACGAAGACCGCGGCGTCCGCGTCCGGACGCACACCGGCGACACGGTTCACGAGGCGCACCATGAATGTACCCGCCGCGTGGTCGCCAGCAAGCTCCCACCAGTAGCGCGAGAGCGTCGTCAGGAAACACTCCCCCAGGAGGTAGTGCGACACCTGCGACACGAGCACGAAGCCGATGGCGTAGAGGGTGTAACCCAGGCTCAGCCTCGGCCAGCGATGCCATACCAAGAGCGGGAGCCCCAGAGCCCACGCCACCATCGCGAGGATGTGGAGGGCGTCGGTGGTGATGGCGAGGAACGCGGGCATCGCAGGCTCCACGGCTCAAGGCCAGCAAATTGCGCGCCCGAAGCGACAGGCGAGATTTCAGGAAATTCGCCCAGGGTCGCTTGCGAGGCTTGCGCTCACCACCCCGCGACCGGAAATTTTCGCGGCATTCGACCCACGTTTCCGGCGCTGAGGAACGCGGTTCGCTCGTCCGCGTACTGCCCCAGCACTCGAGCCGGTGGCACACGCTTCTGGCACAAATCCAGCTGCCACCGCCCGACCACCTGGCCTGAAATCGCAGCTTCGCGCAGCATTTCTGCGCTGGCACGCGGCCTGCTGAAGCGAGAGTCATGCGTACCCTCCTGTGCTGTTTGCTCACCTCGGCGCTGCTCTTCGGTTGTGGCGGGTCGACCACCAAGGACGGCAGCGGTGGCCAGGCGGGTAGCGGGGCTACGGGCGGAGCCGGGACGGGCGGCACCAGCTTCGGTGGCATGGCGGGTTACGGCGGCATGTCCGGTTACGGTGGCATGGCGGGTTACGGCGGCATGGCGGGCTACGGCGGCATGGCGGGCTACGGCGGCATGGCGGGCTACGGCGGCAGCGCCGGCTTCCCGGGTTGCTGCGCGAGTGACTTCGAGTGCCAGACGCAGACCGACGACGCACCCAGTATCCCGATGGAGTGTGTCAGCGGCGTGTGCAAGGAGCGCCCGAGCCAGGGGCTCTGCTGGTCCGCAAAGGACTGTTTTGGTGGCAACTGCAACGGAGGCAGCGTTTGTCCGTGCGGTGCAGACTGCGACTCGATGGATCAACTGGGCAAGTGCGACAACCTCGCGGGCTGCTGCCAGTTCGACACCGACTGCACTCAGAAGCCAAACATGCCGATGGTCTGCGTGCAGGGCAACTGCGAGCCCAAGCCACCGCTGGGCCAATGTTGGAGCAGCAATGACTGCCCGAACGGCGCCGGTTGCGGCGGCCAGTGTGTCTGCCCCTGCGGCCTGGATTGCGCGTGCGGCGGGCAAATGGGCTGGTGTGAGAGTCCGGCCGCGCAGTGCTGCACCTCGAACTTCGAGTGCGGCCCCGGCATGGTCTGCGCCGCGTCCAGCTGCAAGAAGGTCATCCCGGGCGCTTGCTGGACCAACGCGGAGTGCCCGGCCAACCAGAAGTGTGTCGGCGCTTCGACCTGTCCGTGCGGCGCCCTGTGCGGCGCCGCCGAATACCCCGGCAAGTGTCAGTAACCGCGCTGCGACGAGCGGCCCACTCTGGGCAGCGACTCAGGACTCACAATCGCCGATGCGCACGGGCCCGGCCCCCGAGTCGACGTCCAGGCGGATCGGCAGACGGCCGCCGGTCGTCGTGATGCTGCCTCCGACCTTCAGCAGATCCGGCCGGGTTCCGGTCGCGCGGGCTGCAGCCTCCTGCCAGCTCTGATCCGGCGGGGGGTAGATGATGATGCAGCGTGGGGGCTGAGTGTCCTTCGGTTTCTGGTACGCGAGCACCAAGCTCTCCGCGCCGAGCTCCGCTTTCAGCTGAGCCGGCTCGACGTCGCTCAGCTTGTATCCGCGGCGATCGAAGTAGTCGCGCGCCGCGGCGTAGTTCATCTCGACGACCTGCGGACCGTTGCAGCGGATCTCGTTGCCTGACGCGGAGTGTTTGTACCCCTGCCCCTTCGGACAGTGTGGATCACCCTTGGCCACCAGCTCCGCGAGCTCTTCCGCACTCAAGGGCTGGCGTGCCGGATCGGTCGCCTTGCGTTTCAAGCGCTCGAGGTGCGCCGCGAGATCGACGCGACCCTTGGCGAGCTGTTTGACCTCCTCGTCTCGCCCCGCCTCGGTACAGGCTTGCTCGGCTGCCTCGACCGCCTTCAAGCCGGCCTCGACACTCTCGATGCGTTTGGCGTCGACGTCGTGCGACGCGACCGACGCAGCCTGCACGAGTCGGAAACACTCCTTGGTCTTCGGACCCTGGCAGGCCACGAGGGCCAATGCTGCACAAACGCACGCCGCCTTCATCGCGCTCGACTTTAGGTCAGGTTCGCCGGAAAATGTCGGCTCACCCGCGCTCGCGGGCGAGGTCTGGAGCTTTCGACATGCTGCGCGCCGTCTCGATTTCGCTGTCGTTGTTGGTCTTCGTCGCCTGCGGCGATGACGCTTCGAGCACCGCCAAGGCCACGGGCGGCAGCGGTGGAACGAGCGGCGGCGCGGGAGGAACCGCCGGCGCGGGCGGCGGCTCGACGGGCGGGGCGGCGGGTGCCGCGGGGGGTGGCGGCAGCAGTGCGACCGGCGGAGCGGCAGGCGCGGGCGGCGCGGCGGGGTCGGGCGGCGCGGCCGGCAGCGGTGGCTCCGGCGGCACCCCCAGCTGCACGCTGACCGAATCCGGGGCAGTGACGGTGACCGCAAACGGTCAGATCATCGAGAAGCTGCGCATCACCTCCAAGAGCGGTGCGGCGATCAAGGTCGATGGATTCGACAAGGTGGTGATTCGCAACGTCGAAATCCTCCACGAGGGCGGACCCGGGATCGACATTTCGAACGCCGACGACATCGTGATCGAGAACGTGCGTGTGGTGCACACCGGCGCGCCCACGAGTGGCAAGAACGCGAACGAGAACTTGAACAACATCCAGTGTTATTCGTCGGCCGGTCCCCGGGTCACCGGCGCCACGCTGGAGCGGGGCTCGAGCGGCATCTACCTGGTGCAGTGTCCGGACAGCGTGCTGCAGTTCATCGAGGGGCACGACTTCCGCGGCCCGTTTCCTCGCGGGCAGGTGGTGCAGTGGAACAACTCCGACAACGGTCTGCTGGAAGATTTCTCCGTCGTGAACCCGAAGGGCTCGTGGCCCGAAGACAACGTGAACGTGTTTCAGAGCAAGAACCTGACGATCCGCCGCGGCATGATCGACGGCAACAACTCACCCTCGGGCGTCGGGGTGATCTTCGACGGTGGCCCGAGCACCGGCTTGGTCGAGGACGTCGACGCCATTCGCATGGGGAACGGCTGTTTCTCGGACTACGACGGCGGCCCGGGCGTGGTGTTCCGCCGCACCCGTTGCCGCGAGAATATCTGCGAGGACCAGGGTCGCGGCAAACCCCTGTCGAACGCCCTGATGTGGGCCGGGCACACCACCCACACCGATCTGAAGCTGGAGCAGAGTGCGTACTTCAAGGCCTGCAACCCCGGGAACCTGGTGTGGCCCAAAACCTCCTTTGCCGTCGTCGACTTGAAGGAGCAAGACTTCACGCTGCGCGCGGCGCAGGCCAACAAGTTCTGCTGGAAGTAGCTGATGATGCGAGGCGCGGGGCGGCCTCAGCTCGCCGCGCGCTCGAGGCGCTCCAAAAAGTCAGCCATCGACGGGAACCGGGCACTCGCACGCTGACCGAGCCCACGCCTCAACACTGCCAGCACCTCGGGCGGCACCTCGCCGGTCGGCGGCTCGCGCGGCGGCGCTCGGAGCGCCGAGCGGGTCTCCGCGAGTGAGGCTCCGGCGAACGGCAGCTGTCCATAGAGGATCTCCCAGGCCGTGACCGCAAAGTTGAACTGATCGCTGCGTGCGTCGGTGGCCAGTCCATCGTGTTGTTCCGGCGACATGTAGCCGGGTGTGCCCACCACGGCTCCGGTGTCGATCTCCGACGCCGCGTTGGTGTCACAACCGCAAGCAAAGCTCGCAGGCTCTGCCATGTCCGCGGCGCTACGAGCAACGCCGAAATCGGTGACGAGCACCCGCCCGGCGCTGCTGACCAGCACGTTGTCCGGTTTGAAGTCCCGGTGTACGACGCCGGCGGCGTGAGCCGCCTCGAGGCCGCGACCCGCTTGGTGTAGGGCGTCCATGCGCTCGCGCCAAGTCCGCGCGGGGGTCAACCACTCTCGCAAAGTCTGGCCTTCGACGAACTCCATCGCGACGAAGACACAGCCGCGGAACTCGCCGACGTCGTGGACGGCGACCAGGTTCGGGTGGCGAAGGCGCGCCATGGTGCGGGCTTCGTGCAGCAACAGCGAGCACATCACGCCGCAGGCGCTGGTGCCGGGCACCTGAGCCCGGATCAGCTTGAGCGCCACATCGCGGGAGAGGCGGCGATCACGGGCGCGATACACGACGCCCATGCCACCCATGCCGATCAATGACACGACCTCGTAGTTGCCGACGAGGGCCCCCCGCGCAAGAGCAGACTCAGGCCGCACCACCTCGTTCGCAGTCCCCACCGGCAGCGTCGCTTCACCACCCCAACCCTCAGGCATGGAGGTGAGTTTCGCACGCCTGGGGGGGATGCGTGAAGCGCGGGCGCGCGACACGAGCTTTCGCCGGCGCGAGCGCATGGGTGCCCGTCCCGCGCCGTTCGGATAGTCTCGTGGACCCACTGGAACACCCGGCTGCCGATGTCGCGTCATCGTCCTGTCACCCCGCTCGCGTGGGCCGCGCTGCTCGCGGCGCTCACGACTCACGGCTGCAAGCGTGCCCCGAGCTACGATGAACCGCTCGTCGATCGCAGCGATGGCGCGTTGCCGGAGCTGACGGCGCCGAGGGTCCTTCCCAATGCCATCGTCATCGACGGCAAGCTGGACGAACAGGCCTGGGTCGGCGCCGGCATGTCGAAGATGTTCGTCTCTCCGGGCTCGGGTCGACCGGCACCGAGCTCCAAGGTCAACGCGCGCGCCCGCGTGGTCTGGAACGAGCAGGACCTGCTCGTGGCCTTCGAGGTCTGGGACGCGGGACCGACCTCTCCGTTCGGGCACGACGACGTGGACCCCCACATCTGGGCGCGGGCATCCGGCGTCGAGCTCATGTTGCAGCCCGGCGAGCGCAGCGACAACCGCGACTACTTCGAGCTGCAGGTGGACGTGAACGGCGCGGTCTGGGATACACGCTTCGACGATTACATGAACCCGGTCACGGGCGGGCCGGACGACGCGTCGAAACGCTTCGGGCACCAGGAGTGGAGGAGCGGCGTCGAGCGTGCGGTCGAGATCGATGGGCGCCGCGGCCGATACGTGGTCGAGCTGAGGGTCCCGTGGGCTTCCCTGCGCACCTCCGCGTTCGCGGGCCCCCCGCGACCCGGTGCGACGATGCGCGCGAACTTCTACAGCTTCCGCGACGGACAGAGCGACTCGCTGGCCTGGTCGCCCTTGCTGGCGCAGGGCAACTTCCACAAGAGCGCGCGCTTTGGGCGCGTTCACCTGGGACGCTGAGGACCGCCGGGCTACTTGGCCGCGTAGTGCGCGGCGACGCGCTCGGGCGACAGCGCCTTGTCGTAGAACGCAACCTCATCCAGGCTGCCAACCATCGACGCCCACTCGTTGACGGTCCCGAGCTGCACCGGGTTCGCGTGATCGATGACGGCGGTGGTGGTCGGCGTGCTCTTGGCGGTCTTGCCGTTGAGGTAGGTGGTCAGGTTGAGACCGTCGAACGTCATCACCACATGGGTGTACTCGGTCTTGCCGAGCTTCGGCAGGATGACGCCTGCGCCACCGCGAACACACTGCAAGTCGTCAGAGCCTTCCGCGAGGAACCAGCCGTCGTAGCCCGCGCCCTGCTGGTAGTAGCCCTTGCCCAGAAAACCGCCGTCGTCCGCCAGCGGCCAGATCCAGGCCTCGACGCTCATCTCGACCTGGCCGGCGAACCCGAACTTGTCGCCGAGATTGATGCTGCTCACCCCATCGAACGACGCCGCGCCGTTCCCGGCAATGGCGCCGGGCGCGCCGAGCACGACCTTCCCGCTCAGGGTCCCGTCGTTGCCGTTGCCCGACGAGTCCGCCACGCCAGGCGAGCCCACGGCCTCGTCCAAGCGGTAGTACGCGACGGGGCCATCGGCGAGCACCGCCTTTCCATATTTGTCGTTGGCGGTTGCACCACCTCCGCTCGAGCCACTCGCGAGCTCAGCGTCTTCCAGGCCGGCAATCTGCGCGCAGCCCAGCGACGCCCACGCGAGCAGGACGAAAGAGAAGCGAAGAGGTGCCGACACGCTGACCAGGCAGCATAGCGCGAAATCGCCCGCTTTGCGTCGAGGAGAGAGCCCGCTATCCTGGAGTCTTCATGTCTTCGGGGTACGGGTCCGGCACCGGCGACAAGCCGAGGAAGAGCGCGGCGGAACGCTCCCCGGTGAAGGTGGGCGAGCTCGTCGCCGACAAGTACCGGGTGCTCGAGATCCTGGCGGCCGGGGGCATGGGCGTGGTCGTCGCTGCCGAGCACGTTCAGCTCGGTCAGCGCTACGCGGTCAAGTTCCTGCTCTCCGATGCCCAGCACGCGCAGAGCGTCGAACGCTTCCTGCGCGAAGCGCGGGCGGCGGCGTGCATCGAGTCGTCGCGCGTGTGTCGCGTCTTCGACTGCGGCACCCTGCCCGACGGCTCACCCTACATGGTGATGGAGCACCTCGTTGGCCACGACTTGGGCCACGAGCTCAAGACTCGCGGACGACTGCCCGTGGGCGAGACGATCGACCTGTTGCTCCAGGCGCTCGAGGGCATCGCCGAGGCGCACGCGGTTGGCATCATCCATCGCGACCTCAAGCCCAGCAATCTCTTCCTGTGCCAGAAGCCGGGACGCGCCCGCGAGGTCAAGGTACTCGACTTCGGGATCAGCAAGGTGATGGCAACGGACGAGAGCACGGAGGAAGACCTGACGGCGACCGCGACCATGCTGGGCTCTCCGCGCTACATGTCTCCGGAGCAGGTGCAGAACGCGAAGCACGTGGACGCGCGCACGGACATCTGGTCCTTCGGCGTCATTCTCTACCAGCTCCTCGACGGCAAGAGCCCGTTCGCTGGCACCACGATGGGCGAGACCATCGGCAAGGTCTTGCTCCACATCCCTCCGCCCATCCGCGACACCCGCAGCGACGTCCCCGACGGACTTGGCCAGGTGATCGAGCGCTGCCTGGAACGCGACCGCGAGCGTCGTTACCGCAACGTCGCCGAGCTGGCGCTGGCGCTGGCGCCGTTCGGCACGCCGGCGTCGCAGCCCAGCGTGCAGCGCATCACCGCCTTGCTGGTGGGCGGGCAGCTCGGAGGCCCCGCCGTAGCAGCAGCGCCGGCGGCCGTGGCGCCGGCGCCTATTGCTCCAGCCAGGGACGAAGAGCTGACACGTTTGATGCGGCGTGGGACCCGGGGCGAGGAGCTCAGTGTCGGCACCGTGGGTCCGGTCACCCAGGCCGCCGCCGCGGAGTTCCGGCCCAAGCGCCGCGGGTTGTTCATGGCCCTGGCTGCGGTGGGACTTCTTGGTCTGGGTGGGGCTCTCGCGCTGCTCCTTGCCGGGTCCAGCGAAGCTCCGGCCGCTCCGTCCGCCGTGGCCGCTGCGCCCGGACCAGCGCCGGCGCCTGCTCCGAGCGCAGAAGAGCCTCGCGCCGCGGCGCCGGGCGCTACGCCAAGCGCTTCTGCCGCGAGCACCGCGCCGAGCGACAGCACCGCGCCGAGCGCCGCGCCGAGCGACAGCACCGCGCCAACGCCGAGCGCGAGCGCTGCCCCCGCCGCTCGCTCAGTGAAGAAGCCGGTGAAGCCCGGCGCTCGTCCGGGCAAGAGCACCGAAGACCTCTTGAGCGACAGCTACTGAGCCATGTTCCACCCCACCACTACCAGCCTCTGCACTGCCACCCTGCTGCTGTCGCTCTCGTCCATCGCACTCGCGCAGGAGTCGGCCTCGGACAAGGCCGCCGCCGATGCCCTGTTCGACGACGCCAAGAAGCTGATGGCAGCCGAGAAATGGGACGAGGCCTGTCCGAAGCTCGCCGAGAGCCTCAAGCTCTCACAACGCCTGGGTACACTACTGAACCTCGCCAACTGCCATGCGGAGCAGGGCAAGACGGCCAGTGCATGGGCGGAGTTCAACGAAGCTGCGGCCATCGCCAAGCGTGACAAGAGCAAACAACGCGAGAAGTTCGCCCGGACCCACGTGCAGCAGCTCGAGAAGCGCTTGGCACGAGTGAGCTTCAAGTTGCCCAACGGGCTCGAGGGCGCCACGCTCGAGATCGACGGCACCGCCGTCGGCACCAGCGCGCTCGGCACCGCACTGCCCATCGACCCCGGCACGCACGAGGTCAAAGTGTCGGCGCCCGGCAAGAAGACGTGGACGAAGCAGCTTCACATCGAGGGGGAAGCCCGCACGACCACGGTCGAGGTCCCGGCGCTCGAAGCAGAGGAAGCTGCGCCTGCGGCGGCAGCGGAGAAGGCTCCGACATCGGAGCGAGCGCCGACCGAGAAACCCGCGCAGAAGGCCAGCCCCGGCGGCGGCAGCACCCTCGGCTGGGTCGCGCTCGGCGTTGGCGTGGTGGGCGTCGGCGTCGGTAGCTATTTCGGCCTCAAGACCTTCTCGAAGAAGAACGAGTCCAAGGACCAATGTGGCGAAGCCATCGGTCAGAGTGATCCGAATCGCTGCACGCCGCAGGGCGTCGACCTGCGCGATGATGCCAAGAGTGCCGCGACCTTCTCCACCATCGGCTTTGCGGTCGGCGCCGTCGGTGTCGGCGCGGGTGTGGTCCTGCTCCTGAGCAGTGGCGGCTCGGCGCCCGAGAAGTCCGCGCGTCGCACGCAGTTCGTGCCGATGGTGGGCCCGCGCGGCGGCGGCCTCGGGGTGAGCGGGGCGTTCTAGCTAGCGCACCTGAGCGGCGCGCCGCCGTGCGCGGGGCTGTTTGGTTGGCCGAACCGCGGGACAGTCGATGTCACCGATGCGACGGCAGCGTGAGGACCGCGCGTACTCCGGCCGGCGTGCGTGCGCTGCCGTCGGCGCGCGGATGTCCCAGGTATCGAGCAGGGGCTCCGTTCTGCCGCGGGCGCGTCCTCGGCCGGCTCGTGCCCGTGTTCGTGCCACACTGGCTACGGGATGTCGCAAACGCTCCGCACCAGGGCCGTCTGTTTGGCGCTCGTCATGCCCGCGCTGCTCGCCTCCGCGTGCGGCGACGACTCCGCCGAGACTGCCGGCGCAGGGGACTCCGGCAAGGCCGGGAGCGGTGGCAGCGCGGTCCTCGACGGGAGCCCGTGGACGGGCGGAAGCGGCGGCAGTGCCGCGCTCGATGCCTCGGCCGATGTCGCGGAGGATTCGGCGGAGGGCGGTGACAGCGACGGAGGCTCCGACGCGAGCACGCCAGGACCCGAGGTCAGCCTCATCCACGACCACCACCGCTTCATCTCTGGCGGCATGTTCGGCGGCTGGGGACCCCATCTCGGGCACCTGGTGCGCGCTCCAGCGTCGAGCGGCAACGGCGACAGCCTGTGGTTCGTCGACGACTACTGCTCACAACCCGGAGACTCGGGAGCGACCTGCGACGTGCTCTCGAATCACACCCTCGGATATTTCGAGAAGACGAGCGGCGGATGGCAAGCGCGGGGCACCGTCGCGCTGCCGGGTTCGGTTCAGCAGAACACCGCGACCCTCGCGGTAGGCGGCGAGCTTCAGACCTTCGGCATCGACGTCGTAGCGCACTCGGTGCGCGAGTGCCGGTTTGTGCCGAAGGTCGGCCCGAGCCCGTGCACCTCGCTCCCGTTCACCCTCGGCCCGAGCACCAACTACATTGGTGCGGCCGTGTCGCCCCAGGGCTCACGCCTGGTGTGGTGGACGGGAGTCGTCGACGGCGGTGGGGGTTCGTTCCATTACGTCGTCGACTACGGTGGAGGCTGGAACGGTCCGCGCTCGGGAGGGGTGGCGGGTTACAACGACGCTTCGTACATCAACGTCGCGTTCGGTGGCGCCAAGCCCTCCGCGCTCACGTTCCACGCGCAGCTCGTCGCCGGCAAGGCACCGGCATGGACGTTCCTCGGCGCCGTCGGTTACGCCGATCTGACGACCACGGACGCCGTGAGCTGGTCCAATGTGCTCGCGCCGAGCGCCGGCGACGCCATCAGCTCGACCAACGACGTGTGGACCGACCCCGATTCCGGCGACACCCACCTCATCGCTCGCACCGCCGCCGGCGCGGTTGCCTATTTTCATCGGCCGAACGCCGGCGCCTGGGCGACGGCGAGCTTCAGCATGCCGAGCACCTATCGCGCGCGCTTCGTGCCGAGCGAAGGGCGCTTGAGCCTCGTGTACGGACCCAACGCGGGCGAGCTCGCCCATCGAGTCGCAACCAAGGTCGATCGTCCGAGCGGCAAGGCCATTGCCTGGAGCAATCTGAAGGAGAACCACGTTGCGCTCCCGGCGGGCTTCGGTCCTGTGCTGGCGATCTACCCGGAGAGCACTGCCTATCAGACGACGGCGGTCAGCGGTCTGAACTTCGCGCTCGTCGGCGCTGGAAAAGAGAACGTCGTGGCGCACGTGAGCATCGCCCCCTGACGGCATTTTCATCAGCAATCCCGCTGCTCGATGGGCCTCGCTCGGGCGAGCGCGGATTGAACCCACCCCCGGCGCGACCGAAGACGCTGGCGCCGAGCCCGCTTCCCCCACTAGGGTGCGCCCGTGAAAAACGACGAAGGCAGGCCCCAGGGCGACTCCGACAGCGACGACGACGACGACGACGCGCCGGACGAAGCCGCCGACAAAGCCAGCGTGAAGAAGTCTGCGACCGCCGACGCTGGCGACAAAGCGCCCGCGAAGAAGTCCGCGACGGACGACGACGACGACGACGACGATGACGACGACGACGACGACGACGACGACGCCCCGCCCTCTTCGAAGCCCCCCGCCAAGGCGGTGAGCGCAAGGCCCGAAGCCAAGAAGGCGAGCGCGGAAGGCTCCGCCAAGAAGACGGTGTCGGACAAGAAGAAGACCCGACCGATGCCGCGGCCAGCGTCCCGGATCCAGGAGCCGGAGCCCGGACTCTCGCCCATGACCCGTGGGATATTGATGGCGCTCGTCGGTGTTGCCATCGGCGCTGCAGGCGGCTGGTTCCTCAAGGACGCCCACGCCAAGGGACGCGCCCCGTTCAAACGCGCACCCGCACCCGCCTCGAGCACGGCGACCGGCGAGTGCAAGACCTGGCAGGACAAGATCTGCGCGGAGGCCGGTGACCAGTCTGCGGGCTGCGCTCAGGCGAAGACGGCAGCAGAGATGATGCCGGTCGCGGCCTGCGGGGCGGCGCTCGAGGACGTTCCGGCCACCATGGCCCGCCTCAAACAAGCGCGTGAGGTCTGCGTGAACCTGGAGAACAAACTGTGCGATGAGTTCGGCAAGGACTCGGACACCTGCAAGCTCGTGCGGAGCAAAACCGATCGCATGCCGCCCGAGGGCTGCCGCTCGATGACGGAAAACTACGAGGCAGTCGTTGCGCAGCTGCGCATGATGGAGCAGCAGGGCGGAATGCCGGGGGGCATGCCCCCGGGTGCTGGGCGTCCGCCGGGCGGGATGCCGCCGGGCATGCCGCCGGGCGCCGGGCGTCCTCCGGGAGGCATGCGCCCGATGCCGAAGATGCCGCCACCCGATCCGGGCGGCGCGCCCTGATGTTTGCTCGGCGGCGGGCGGCGCGCGCGACCTGGTTCGCGGCGTCGTTCGCCCTCGGCGTTCAGTTTCATGCGCCGGCCCAGGCCGAGCCGCTCTCGCCGTCGGGGCCAGCGAAGGAAGCGCTGATCGCCGATCTCGGCCAGCACGTGGTCGGAGTCGGCCTTCAGCACTCATTCGCGCCGTTCTTCTCCGCGCAACTGACCGCGAGCTACTACCAGCCGTGGACACAGAACATCAATTTCCTCGGGCTCTCCGGCGAGGAAAATACCGGCGGCGATCTGCGGGGCGTCATCTCCCGCGGACGGGTCTTCTTCTATCCGCTCGCGAGCGCGCCCACCGGACCTTGGCTCTCACCCTTCGGGCAAGCCGGCGTCGGCTGGGGGTTGCGCAACGGAGAACGTAGTCGCGGCTCCGTCTGGGCAGTGGGCGCGAGCGCGGGCTACACGGGGCTCGTGAGTGAGACGGTGCTCGTCGGTGGCGGCTTCGGAGCGCAGTACCACACCGCGCACATCCCCGGCAGCTCGGGTCCGCCGAGCTTCGCGCGCTTCTATCCGCAGGTGGAGATCCAGCTCGGCTACGTCTTCGGCGACTGAATCCGAGCAACTCGCGCCTCACGCGAGGTACTGGATCTTGATCGTCTCGATGATGAGCTTGATCAGCCGCTGGACCTCTCGGGTGTCCTCGTGGCGCACCATCACCCAGCCATCGCCCTCGTAGCTGTCGTTCTTGAGCGCTCCGACGGTCGGCAGCTTCGCCGCGACCAGCCATTTGCCAACGGCCTCGTGGGTCTCCTTCACGCCACGGACCGACACGACGCGACCGTGCCCCATGCCACGAATGTAAGCGCAGCCGGCCGAGTACTTCCGCTCCCACGGGGCCTCGAACTCGGCATCGACGACGGCTCGGGCCCAGGCACGATAGATGTCGACGTCGTGGACCGAGCCGGTCATCTGTAGCAGCTGCGCGCCGGGCGGCCGCGCGGCGATCTCGCCAATGACCAGCGAGCCGTCGGCGCGCTCGAACCACTCCATGTGGGTCATACCGTCTTCGAGACCGAAGGCGCGGACGGCCGCAAAACCCATTTCTCGCACTCGGTCGAGGTGAGGGGAGCCCGTTTCTCGCGGCAGCACGACCGCCCACTGCACCCACGGGTTCTCCAGCACCTCGAGACACCCCGGCAAGTAGTTCGAGATTGACGACGCCCGCGGGACGCCTCCGACCGTGATCGTCTCGAAGCTGTGCTCGCTCCCTTTGAGCATCTCTTCCGCGAGCACCGGTTCGTGAGGGCCTGTCCCGGAGGCCCTCAGACCCGCGACGAGCTCGCCCGGATTGGACACACGAAAGGTCGACTTGGCGCCCATGCCGGCGGGCGGCTTGAGGATCACGGGGAACCCGACCTCTTCGACGAACGCACGCGCGGCTGCCTCCGACGTGAGCAACCTATGGCGAGCGACGGGAAGACCCGCAGCTCGGAGCGCGTCCTTCATCCGCGCCTTCTCCCGAAACAGCTCCGCCGTCTCGACGGACATGCCCGGCACCCCGTATCGCTCTCGGGCGCGAGCCAGCGTGACCATCAACAGCTCGAGGATGCCGACGATGCGGTGGGGTTGTCCGTGCCGCCGCCGGAGCACCTCGACGCCATCGAGCACGTCTGTAACGCTGTTCGGCTCGGTCACACGCACGAAATCGTCGAACAGCTGAGCGTCATCACCGGACGGTGGCGTGTGAACGACCCCGAGCAGGCGCACGTCATCGAGACTGGCCACCGCGCGCACGAAGCGCAGCGTGACGTCCGAGGGGTATGGAGCCACGAAGATCACGTTGCGGGGCAAGACCCAAGAATCGGCGCGAGCGGGCAGTGCGTCAATCCGACATTGAGTCGGGCGCGGGTTTGTGTGCGGGGTCATCGAGCAACCGGGGCGCGGGCCCCGGACAATCGGACAGGCTTCCACGGGCGCGCTTTGTCGCATCGGGCCCAGCGCGCTTGTCAGATCGCTGCTGCCGGATATGCTCGAAGGCCGGCATCCCCCACGGAGAACTCCATGCAGCACAGCAAACACGACCCGTCCTTCGATCTGCGGCGCTTCTCCTCCCGGCTCCTGGGCGTCGCAGCCGTGCTCGGCTCGGCCGCCGCTGCGAGTTGCGGGGCGGACGACAGCGCGCCCGTTGCGACCCTGGGGCAGGCGCTCTCGACCGGCGTCGTGATTGCCGAGATCTACGCCGGCGGTGGCAACTCGAGCGCCACGTACACCAACGACTACGTCGTGCTCTTCAATCGAGGCGCGTCGGCAGTCTCCCTGAACGGGCACGTGCTCCAGTACGCGACCGCTGCGGGCGCGTTCAGCGGGTCCGCCGCGATGGCGCTGCCCAACGTTCAGATCCAGCCGGGTGCCTATTACCTGATCCAGCTGGCCGCCCCGTCGAACCCTGTTGGCGGCGCGTTGCCCACTCCCGACCTGACGCCGGCCTCATCGCCGAACCTCAGCGCGACCGCCGGCAAGATTGCGCTAGTGAACGGCACACCGCTCGACGCCTGTGGAACCTCCGGCTCTCCGTGCGCGATGACCAACGTCGTCGACTTCGTCGGTTATGGCGGTGGAGCCTCTGGGGCGAGTCAGTTCGAGGGCACCGCGCCGACCTCGTACCCGGGCAGCAACGCCAACTCCACCCAGCGCAAGAGCGGGGGCTGCACCGAGACCGACGACAACGCCGCGGACTTTGCCAGCGCCGCGGCGAACCCGCGCAACTCCGCCTCGGCGGTCAACAACTGCGCCGCAGCAGACGCTGGCAGTGACGCCGGCGATGCCGCAGTCGATTCCGGTTCCGATGCAGCGACCGACTCGAGCTCCAATGCAGCGACCGACTCGGGCTCCGATGCAGCGACCGACTCGGGCTCCGACGCAGCGACCGACTCGGGCTCCGACGCAGCGACCGACTCGGGCTCCGACGCAGCGACCGACTCGGGCTCCGACGCAGCGACCGATTCCGGCTCCGATGCAGCGCCTCCGGGACCCAACGGCATCGTGATCGCCGAGGTATACGGGGGCGGGGGGAACACCAACGCACCGTACGACTCGGACTTCGTGGTGCTATTCAACCGGAGCTCGAACCCGGCGTCGCTCAACGGGACGTTCGTGCAGTACGCGGGTCCCACCAGCAATTTCGCCAGCGGAAGCACGGTGGTCACCCTACCGAACACCGTGCTCCAGCCCGGCCAGTATTTCCTGGTGAGCCTGTCGAGCGCCGGTTCCGTCGGTTCGTCTCTGCCGACGCCCGAGGCCTCGGCAAACGTCGGGCTCGGTGCGGGTGCTGGAAAAGTCGCCCTGGTGACCGCCGCGCTCACGGGCTGCGGAACGACGGGAAACTTGTGTCCCACCACCAACATCATCGACTTGGTCGGTTACGGCTCGTCGGCCGAGCAATCCGAGACCGCTCCGACATCAGCGCCCAGCAACACGGCATCGGCGTTGCGCAAGAACGGTGGCTGCGTCGACACTAACGACAACTCGGCGGACTTCACCATCGGCGCACCGAACCCCAGGAACACTGCCAGTCCGTTCTTCGACTGCAGCGCGGTGCCGGACGGTGGCACCGACGCGGGCACGGGCGGCACGGGCGGCACCGGCGGCACCGGCGGCACCGGCGGAGCGACCGGTGGTACCGGCGGCGCGACCGGCGGCACAGGTGGCGCGACCGGTGGTACCGGCGGAGCAACCGGCGGTACCGGTGGCGCAACCGGTGGTACCGGCGGAGCAACCGGCGGTACCGGTGGCGCAACCGGTGGTACCGGTGGCGCAACCGGTGGTACCGGCGGAGCAACCGGCGGTACCGGTGGCGCAACCGGCGGTACCGGTGGCGCCGCAGGCGCAGGCGGTGGTGCTGCAGGCGCGGGCGGTGGCGCTGCAGGCGCGGGCGGTGGTGCTGCGGGCGCAGGCGGTGGCGCTGCAGGCGCAGGCGGTGGTGCTGCGGGCGCTTCGACGGGCGGCACCGGAGGCGGCAGCGGCGGCGCGTCGAGCGGCGGCACCGGCGGTGGCACGGGCGGCAGCGCGGACGGCGGCGTCAAACCGCTCCCAAGCTCGGGTGGCGACAGCGGCGGCTGCGCGTGTCAGACGCCGGGCGGAACTCCGAGCCGCGGCAGCGCCGGCCTGTTTGCGATGCTAGCCGGCGTGTTGGCACTGGGCCGCCGTCGTCGTCAATGAGACGCTTCGAGCGCAATCCGATCTCGACGACAAGAGCGCCGCTCGCGCTCTTGCTCGGCTTACTCTCCACGCTCGGCGTGCCGTCGTGCGCGCCAACGGCTCCGCCCGTGGAGCCACCGCGCACCGAGGGCGCCGCTCCGAGTGGAGCGGACGAAACGCCCGCGTCCGAGGCCGCTGCGCGACCGGCCACCAGCCCTGACAACGCGACGGACGACGGCACGAACGAGCGCCCTTCCACGGAGGCCAAACCTTCTCTCACAGAGGCCATCGCGGACTTCATCAGCGCGGCGAACTCCGCCGACGACGAGAGCCCGCGGTCGCTCGCCACTGCGGCGTGCTGGGCGAGCGAGTGCCGCAGCTTTGCGCAACAAGCGGGCAAGAAGTTTCAGGCACGCTCGGCCGAGCCGCATCGAGAAAAAAACGGGCGCGCGGTGGCGGGTGCGGACGTCATCTGCCCGGGCGACCGAAAATGTGACTTCGTGTTCCTGCTGTTCGAACTGACGAATGGTGCCTGGCTCGTCGCCGATGTCACGGAAGACGACGCCAAGGCCACGGCCTGGGTTCCCTGAGCAGCCCTTTTCAGCGGTAGCCCGCGTCGAGCTTCGGCTTCCCGTCAGCAGCAGCGGAACGCTAATGCCTTCAGCACGGTCAGCGAGTCCGCTGAAAGCCGGCGGCCGTACAGATCGATTTTTCGCCGTACGTCAGCACCAGCTCTGGCCCGCCCCCGCGGGAGCCCCGCGCGAGTTTGTCCAGCAGAATGGGTCTCACGGCCTCGGAGCCTGTCACTTCTCCGCCTTGGCGAGAAGCTCCCGCCGCTCTGCGTGTGCCCGGGTGAAGGCGGCCCCGAGAAAGAAGGCCTGCGCGCTGTAGTGCATCCAGAGCATGAGCACGACGATGTTGGCGGCTGCACCGTAGACGGAGGTGTCACGGCGCGTGACGTACGCCGTGATCAAGAGCGAACCGGCGGTGAAGAGCACGGCGGTGACCGCTCCTCCGACCAGCGCGTCGCCGAGCTTGACCGTTGCTCGAGGCAAGAGCCGGAACACCGCAGCAAACAACAGCGCGGTCAGGGCGAGTGATATCGGTGCTTCGATCAGCCGCGACACCGGCACACTGAAACCCTCGCTGTGCCGGGCAGTCGCCAGCGCACCGTGGAAGAGCACGGTGACCGTGAGCAGGAACCCGACCAGCAACACCATCACGAACGCCAAAGCTCTGCGCTCGAACTGCCGCCATGCTCGCTCCCGAAAGCGTTGTGCCTCGGGCGGCGGCGGAGTCTCCCACAACAGGTCCAGGGCGGTCGTGAGCTGAGAGAAGAGGCGGGTCGCGGCATATACGAGCACGAGCGTCCCGAACACGTTGCCCAGACCCGAGTGCTCGCGGTGCTCGGCGGCCCGTACCAACGCGACGATCGTCTCCGCACCGCCGACCCCGACCCAGCGAGCGAGCTCTGCGGCAACGCGGGTGCGCGCCTGACCCGAGTCGACGAACACACTCGCCAGCTCGAGCGCGATCACCAGCATCGGGACGACGGACACGAGGGCGTAGAACGCGATGGACCCGCTCAGGAGGCGAGCCCCGCGCGCGGAAAATGTGCGAAAGGCCTCTCGGGTGAGGGCCCGCGCGGCCTCGAACGCCTGCTTGAGCACGACCGACACCATATCGAGTGTCGGCAGGCTCGACCTAACCCAACGCTCGCGGCGAAGGATTTTCAGAGCGAAGCCGGGCACGGGACGCCGACCCCGAAGCCCCGAGGGCAGAGAAAGAGTATGTTGAGCGAGCATGGGTCGAGCTATCGCCGCGGCCACGACCGTAAGCCTTGGGCTCGGCGCCCTCTGGTCCGCGCCGGGTTGTTTGAGCGTCGCCGACGCGGTCTCGACCGGCGGCAGCGGCGCCATCTTGGCGACGGGCGGCAAGCCCACGAGCGGCGGCGGCGGCAGCTCGGGCGGCGGCGGAGCAAGCGGTTCGAGCACCGGCGGCAGCGGCGCCGGCACCGGCGTCGAGGACTGCCAGAACGGCGTGGACGACGACGGCGACGCAAAGGTCGACTGCGCCGATCCCGACTGCGTCCCCGAGTACACCTGCGTCGATCTGCCCAGCGGCTGGAGCGCGCTGCGCAAGAAGACCCAGGCGTGGAGCCCGGCGTTGCCGGCTCCGACCGCCTGCGCCGACGGCAGCAGCGCCAAGCGTCAGTACCAGGGCCCTGCAGGACCAGCCCAGTGTGGCGCCTGCAGTTGTGGCTCGCCCACCGGGAGCTGCAACGGCACCACGATTTCTTGCGCCATGGGCAACAAGAACTGCTCTGCCGCGACCTCACTCATTGTTGGCACCTGTACGAATTTCCCTGCTCCGAGCGCCGGCGAGATCTCCTGCTTTCTGGGGACGTCGGTCAGCGGCGGAGACTGCCCCGCCTCCGGTGGCGAGCTCGCGAGCTCGAACCCATGGGCGAGCGCCGTCGACACTTGCCCGGACGTCGCCGGGGGTTGCGCCGCGGGCAAGCTCTGCGCGCCCGCGGCAAACACCATGGAGAACGTGTGCATCAGCAAGCCGGGTGTGTCGACTTGCCCCGCAGCGTGGCCGACGCCCGAGACCGTCTACACGGACGCCGCGGACACCCGAACCTGCAGCGCCTGCAGTTGCACGCCGAACCAGCTCTCGTGTACTGCCGACAAATTCAACCTGATGCAGGCGCCGGGCTGCGTCGACTTCGGTCCGTTTCCCACTTTCACGAGCGCGGCGTGCACGGGGTACAGCATCAGCAGCCAGAATCAGACCTGGTCGATCCAACGGGTACCGACCACCAAACAAATCAGCGGGTCCTGCACACCCTCCGGCGGCGTGGCGAGCGGTAGCCTGCAGCCGACGGGTCAGACCACCCTCTGCTGTCGTTGAGCGGTTGGCTACGACTGGTCGTTGAATGGCGTGGGGTAGAGCGCGCCCCCCGCGAGCTTCACGCTTCCAGCAGGCGGTACGAGCCGACCGCTGACAGATCTTCGGCGACCGGCGGCTCCTCGCACCGCTCCTTGATCGCCGAGGTGAACTCCTTGAAAGCCGCGAGGGCCGCCAGGGGGTTCTGCCCGTCGGCGGTCTCGAGCGACGCGATGTGTACGAAGCTGACCCCGTCCGGCAGCTTGAACGAGGCGTAGCGCAGCCCGTCCGGGCGTTCCTTCTCGAGCTGTGCGAAGACCGCCTGGATCAGCCGCTCGTTCTCCGCGGCACGGTCCTGTTTGACTCGGTATCTCACCATGACTCGTTTCATTGGTTGCTCCTTCAGGTTTGCGCTTCGAAGTCGTCGACGTCTGGGTCCGCGACGAAAGTCAGCTCGCGGCTCAGGTAGGGCACGTAGCGAAAGTCACGGATCAGCGACACGCGTCCGGCCCGGCTCTCGAGCAGGATCACGTACTCCGGGCCGAGCGAGTCCCCGCGGAACGCCCCGAGAGCCTCGCGTCCCTCACAGCGGCCGCTGCGAAGAGACAGGTTCGTCTCGTTGGCGTATCGCGCGAAGTAACCGCTCACCGACTTGCCCTGGCGCTGCGACTTGGCGACCAGATCGAGGCGGCACTCCTCGAGCAGCAGCGCTTGAACCCCGGGCCAATCCCGCTGATTGAACAGCGCCACGTACTCTCGCACCAACGCACGATGCTCGGCTGACGTCGGCGTGGGTTTCGCTTCAGGCGAGTCCGCGGCTCGCTCACGCAGCTTTGCCCGCCCCCGGACCAGTAGCGACTTCACCGCTCCCACCGTGCCGCCAACGTGCTCCGCGATGTCCTCGAGGGACTCGTCGAGCACATCCTTCAGGATGACCGCGCTGCGCTGGGTCACGGGCAGCGCCATGAACGCCGACAGCGCGGCGCGCAGCACCTCGGGGTCGGTCGGGAAGTCGTCCTTTGCCACGGGTTCGATCTCCTCCACCAGGTCGACGTGTTTGCGCTCGTAGCGGCGCAGGAAGTCGATGGCGGTATTGTGGGCGATGCGGAACAACCAGGGCCGCAGCTCCGGCAGCTCCGGTGACTGGCTGAGGGCGTAAAAGGCCTTGGCGAGTGTGTCCTGGACCACGTCCTCACCGTCGATCGCCGAGCCGACGAGCCGCGCGGCGTAGCGGTGCAGATCGGGCCTCATGCCATCAACCAACGCGTTGAACTGCTCGCGCGCGCTGGCCAGCTCCGGCGGGGGCGCGCCGCTCATGCCGCGGACGGTCCTGTCTCACTCGCCCGCTTGAGATCTGCGGCGTACTGCTCGAACACCGGACCGAAGTCCGGCAGTGATTTTTTGATCATCGGCAGCATCAGCCCCCGGAACACCTCGACCATCGAGAACTCGGTCGTGCCATCACTCCTGGGAGTGAGCGTGAAGGTCCGCTCCCCCTTGAACATGGGCGCCATCCCGTCACTCCAGACCATGCGTTGGTTGGGGACCAGCTCGGCGACCTTCGGCGAAAACGCGCGGCCTGGAGCAATTGGCACCCGGATGGAGAGTTTCTCCCCCTGTTTGATCTCCCCCTCGATGCTGGTCACCGTCGAGTTCCACGCCGGAAACGCCGCGGCATCGGTCAGGCGCTGAAAGATGGCCTCGGGTTTCGCCCCGATGCTGACGGAAACCGCATATTCGAGGCGGAAGGTGGACTCGGTCTTGGTGGTGGCGGGGCGGGTCATGAAGACTTCCTGGTTTTGGCCATACTTCGGCCGTTCCTGAGTACACCACGATCAGCAGCCCCGAGAAGATGCGGTGGTCGAACGACGATTTCCCACACCGTGAGCTGGCGCACCCCGAACGGGGCGTCATTCGCGCTAAGCTGTTCGGATGCGACACCTCGCATGGCTGGGCGCGCTCCTTCTCGCGACAGCTTGCCTCGACGTCGCCGCGGTAAAACCCGACGATGGCACCGGGGGAACTGCCTGGCTGGGCGGCGGCGGCGCGGGCGCTGGCACCGGGGGCGGCGCAGCGGGGGCCGGTGGCGGGGGACAAGATGCGGGCCCCCCGGACGCCGACAGCGGCGCAGACGTCATCGACGCGACCAGCTCTCCCTGCGGCACACCCAAGCTACTGGACGACTTCAATCGACCCGATGGACCGCCGGGTAACCTGTGGACCGGCCAGACCAATCTGTTTGCGGTGGCGGGGAACCAGCTCACCAACTCGGTCGGCTCGAGCGGGGTCGTGGGGCTCTTCTTCGTGACGGCGTTGTGCGAGACGCAGCACGCCTTCGTCAAGCTCAGCCATGTTGATACGGCGACGCAGTTCACCTCGCTGGTCCTCAAAGCGCAGGACACCGGGACGTGTAACCGGCTAACGATCACCTATTTTCCGACGAACAAAGCCGTTCAGCTCTGGACCTGCGCGGGCGGGAACTGGAAGCTGCACAAAGAGTGGCCGCGGCAGCTGGTCGACGGCGATACCATCGCGGCGGACGCCGACGAAAACGCTCTGGTCACCGTGCGCGTGAACGGCACACTCCTCGGTTCACAGTCGGTGTCGGGCTGGCCGTTCGCGAGCGCTGGCGGCCGAATTGGGCTCACGGTGTGGAAGAGCACCGGAACCGCGCGCTTCGACGACTTCGGCGGCGGATGAACGACGCTGCTAACGGTCCCGTGCGCTGCGGCGTTGCGCGGCGACGTAGCGCGCGATGGTCCCGACGATCTTGAACGAAGCCCGCGCACACGCGGCAGGTCCTCGGGAGCGTCGCTGCCGTCGGCGTCCAGGAAGACCAGCACATCTGCCCCCGGCTCGCGGGCTCGGGCCACTCCAGCAAGGCACGCACGACCATAACCGCGCCGCGATTCACTCACGACGTCGGCGCCTGCCTCGGCGGCAAGCCGGGCGGTCTGATCGACGCTGCCGTTGTCCACGACGATCACGCGATCGACGTGCGGCGTGACCCCGCGGACGACCCGCGCAATGGCCGCCTCTTCATCCAGCGCGGGCAAGATGGCGACGATCACGCGCCACCAACCAGCGCGGCGGTGCGCGGTGCCCGCTCCGGGTGGGCCTCGAGCTCGAGCCGGAGCCGGTCGAGGTCGGCGGGTTCGTCGACGTCGAAGGTGCGCTCGAGCTCGAGCACCTCGAGCCCAAGCTCGGCGCAGCGGCGCTGCGTCGTCGCGCACACGTCCGCGGTGCTCCAGGGAACCCCCTCGAAGACTCGCGGGACGTCCTCGGCCAGACCAATCAGGTAATACCCTCCGTCTTCACACGGGCCGAGCAGCACCCGCCGGGGATCGGACCACTCGGCGAGAGCGCGCGCGAGGCCCACGAGGGGCGCCGTCGGCGAATCACTGCTCGCGAGCACCACCCTCCCGGTTCCGAGCGCCGTGCGCCCGTGCGCCAATCGCGAGCCGAGATCCGCCCCGACCTGCGACTCCACCGTCCACTCTGCTGGGACCAGCGCGCGCACTGCCGCCACACCGTCGTGCTCTGGGGCCGCGAGCACGACTCGCCGCTGAAACGGCAGCGCCGCGTAAGCGTCCAGGGTATCGAGCAGCATCGCGCGGTACAGCTCGGCAGCGCGTTCGTCCCCGATGCGAGCGGCGAGTCGCGTCTTGCACGAGCCGGGACGCGGCGCGCGGGCCATGATGGCGACGGTGGCGGAAAGCGGCATCTCCCTCGCTCACGCGCAGTGAAAGATCGTCAAGAGCCGGCTCCTGAGCTCGTGCTCGCGCTCGAACTCGGCACGCACGGCGGCGAACGCCCGTCGCAGACCTTTCACTTGCCCGGGCTCTCTGCAGGGCCGCGGAGCATGGAAGCACTGCCGCCCTCCCGATGACAGGAGTTGCAGTCGCCGCTCGGCGCGGGACCCTGCATGGCCAGCGCCCGCCCATCGGGACCAAACACGACGGGGTACAGCGGCGGCTTCAGCTTGCGATGCCGGAAGAAATTGCCGAACGCGTTGGGAACCACGTCGACCGACTGCCCGAGACGATCGGTCACGACCACCCGCGCGATGGCCGGCCCCTCTCGGTCGACGGAGCCTGCCACGCTGAATTCGCCCGTGTGGCAGCACAAACAGGCGCTCCCGTGGCGCTGCTCGCTGACGTCGCCATCGACACAGCCTGCCGTGGGGCCGTCCCCCTCCGGCGGAGGGTCTCCCGGACCGCAGCTCCACACGGTCGCCGAGATCACGAGGGTCAGAGCCGCAGCGCGCATGCTCACTTCACCTCGAGCACGAGGGCCGGGCCGAGGTCGCCCGTCACACATCCTTCGCTGGTCGCACTCAGGAAATACTCGTAGCTGCCGGGCTCGCCGGGCGCCACGAGCTGAAGGCTCCAGGTCCCGTCCGGATAACCCTTGCCCTGTACGCCTGCCGATGGCGGCGCGAGCGCCAGCGCTCGGTTCTCCGCTGGGATGGTGACGATGACCTCGTCGGACAGCGGATCGGCGGCTTCGCCCGCCTTCACCTCGCACGAGATCGTGAACTCGGCGCCGGGCGCCACGCTGACCGCAGATAGCGTCGGGTTCGTGATGGTGGGGAGCGGAGGAAACGGCGTCCGAAACGGCTCCATGTTGATGGTGATCCCGAGGTCCTGATCGAACGGGACAAGCCTCGAACCGTAGTAATAACCGGTCGCGAAGCTGTGCACCCCGATGGTGTCGGTCGGGAGGGTCATGATCAGGGTGCCATCGTCGCCGGCGCGTCCGCCGTATTTGTACGAGGGGCTGGCCTGCGAAGGATCTGGGTTGGTCACGTAGAGGCCGCCGGTCTCGATCGCGATCAGCGCGCCCGCCATCGGCTTCGGCGACTTGGGCTCACTCGTGTCCACCAGCTTGATGCGCAGCTCTGCGCTGTCCGGGGTCTGGTAACAACCCGTGGCGAGACTGCCCGCGACCCCGCTCCAGAGGATCAGAGCCCCCACGCTCACTCGTTGCCTCGACAGCATCACCTCACCTTCCCCTGTCCCGACCGTCTGCGGACAGCGACTGCCCCCGCGGCAAATGCCAGCAGGAACCACACGTCCTGACCCTCGGCATCGGACCGGCCCGGCGTGTCTCGGACGACCCGCGCGCCACAGCCATAGGTTGCGCACAGCAGGCCCTCACCCGGAGTATTCGGGTTTCTGCCCTCGCGCAGCTCGTCCACGTCGGTGACACCGTCGCCGTCGCTGTCGGCGGACTCGGCCTCGAGCCGGGCCAGGGCCTTGGGCAGCTTCTCGGGCGACTTGAGCGTGAGACCCGCGTTCTTGATCGCCGCACCGAACGGCTGCACGGCGGTCCCTACACCACCGTTGGAGTCCCGATGGCAGAGGGTGCAAGGAGGCGCGCACGGCATGTCCAGATCGGCCTGAAGCTCGGGCGGAAAGGTCGGCGACGCCTGCGCGACCGACGGTGCAACGATCCCCACCGCGAGCGCGAGTCCCGCGGCAACACCCGTGAAGAAGCTGGACTTTGCGCTCATAGGTACACGTGGAGCTGCGCCAGCAGCGTGGTGGGCTCGGCCTGCCGCGCCAGCAGATCGACGCGCATTTCCAGCTGCGGCAGGAAGAACCAGTCGACGGAACCCCAGGCGCCGAAGGCCGGCCTGCCAAATCCCGGCAGCTTGCGCAGGGTGTTGAAGCGATCGCCCGTGTCTTGATAACCGGCGTCGAGGACCTCGGCGGTCCCGAGCAGGTGAAGTCCTTGCACGAGCTCGAGGTCGAGCTGCACGAAGCTGACGTACCCGAGGTCGAAGCGAGATTTCTTGAGCACATCCGCCTCGACCAGAACGACCAGCGGTTTGATCGGCGCGAGGCGGCCGAACACGCCGTGTGCTTGCCGGGTCACGTCGTCCGTCAGCGTCTCGAAGTCGGTCTGCGCATGGGTGAGCAGGCTGCTGGCGCCGGCGTTCGCCCAGGGCAAAAGCTGCACCTCGACGTAGGCGCTGTACCCTCGCTCGCGCAGGCGATCGGGGTTCAGCTGGAAATTGCCGGCGATGCCCATGACCTCGCCGCGCACCCGGTCGCCGCTGTAAGCGACGGCAACCCCGTGCTGTTGGTCGGACTCGCGATCGGTGTGGGTAACCTCGCGGGCCCACATCGTGTGCTCTGGGATGCGCACGCCGAATGGCATCTCGATTCTCCCGACCCGCAGCGTGAGGGTCTTGGCCGCGAAGTCGGCACCCAGCCAGTGGCTGCGCGAGATCACGTTCCAGCCATCGCTCTGATTGGTCGTCACTTGCGCGCGGCGTGCGTGGGGCGAGCCGGCTGGAACCTTCGCCCCACCGACGCCGGCACCGGCGCGAAACCAACCAAAGGTCGCCTGCCCCATCAGATCGAGCTGCATCGGAAAAGTGCGAAACGGATCCGACTCGCCGAACTTGTACAGCGTCATGTGCCGGTACTCACCCTGCACCAGCAGCCAGGACGGAGGCTCCACCAGTCCCCACAGCGGCGTCGTGGGCGGAGCCTCCGGCTCACTCTCCACGGCGGGCGCCTTGGGTTTCGCTTTGGCAGGTTTGGCGTCCGCCTCATCGAAGTCGTCGAAGCCATCGAACTCGGTGCTCGGTGCCGCCTCGCTGGTCGTCGTCTTTCTGCCAAAGCGCATGCGCAGCAGCAGATCGCCCTGGGCTCGACCGTAGGGCGTCAAGAGTCCGCCACCGGACGGATCGGCGTGACAGGTGCCGCAACCGAAGTAGTTGTGCCGAAGCATCCAGGTGTAGGCCTGCGCTTCTCCGGACACCAGGAACAACGACGCGAACACCAGCGCCGGCAGGCACCAGCTGAGGAGGACAGTCGGACGGAGAGCGGCGCTCCGGTGCAACGACAATCGCGGCATCAGTCGACGTCGCGCAGCTTGAACTTGACCTTCAACTTCACGGTCGGATCCACGCACACGCCCAGATAACACGGAACCTCGACGTCGAAGTCGCGGAGGTCTACCGAGGCCAGACCTTGCACGTGATAGTCACTGCCGGTGCGCTTGGCGCGGTAGTTGAACTTCACCGACTTGGTCACCCCGTGCAGGGTGAAATCACCCGTCGCGCTCGAGCTGACCGTCTCGTCGTTGGCTGGCTCCTTCAGTTTAGCTCGTTTCACGGACAAGGTAGCGTCTGGGTACTTGTCGGTCTCGAGGTACCCGCGCAGGTGTTTGTTCCGGAGCTTCATCCCGGTCTCGAGATTGCCGAGCGGGACAGTGACCGTGAGCTTGCCGTCCTTTTCTTGGGCCTTGAGCTCCGGCGCGCTGCCGTTGATCTTCATGCCGGCCGGCCCGCGCGCCAGGAACCCGACATCGACGTCGCCCGCGTCCACCCAGCGCGCCTGGGCGGCGGCGGTGAGGCCAAGACCGGCTGCAATGATGGCGGCGAAAGTCAGCGTCGATCGAGTCATCTCGGTGCTCCTCGGCTCC
Source organism: Myxococcales bacterium (assembly GCA_016706225.1). Taxonomy (NCBI): domain Bacteria; kingdom Pseudomonadati; phylum Myxococcota; class Myxococcia; order Myxococcales; species Myxococcales bacterium. Next base: position 26,249 of record JADJKB010000014.1, on the reverse strand, counting down.
ACTCATCCCGGGGCCGCTGTATCTGGAGCTTACGTGGATACCCCCGGATCGGTTTCGAGCTGGCTACCTGCGGCCACAATCCAGCTGAAAGAGTCGGTCCAAACAGCACGCGGGTCCCGAACCAGCCAACCCCCACCAAGACCAGACCCAGTGCGAGCGCCACGCGCTCGACCCTGGCGCGCAGCGTTGGCTCCAAGCTGCCGGCGAGCTGCGCCACCGCAGCATCGCAGCAAGGGGCGGAGCGGCTGAAGGTTGCGCCATTCGTAGTGTGAATAGGCTGGGATCAGCAGCGAAGCGTGCGCGCCGAACAGCACGATGCGCGTGAAGGCACTCGGACGTCGGCTGAGCTTGGCGGACACTACGAGGGCCAAGCGCGAGCCGCGCGGGCCGGGAAGACGTGGGAGGCTCCATGTGCTCGCCGCGAGCACCATAGCGATAACCCGAAGGAGGGTTCCGGGCGAAATCGAGGTGCACTGAACATCTGCCGACGCCAGTCGGCCTTTCGTGCGAGTCGATGCAACCACCTCCCGGGTTGCGGCGTACGCGCGGTTCGCGCAATAAGGAGCAACATGAAAATCGAAGCCGCGGTCGCGACCGCCAAGAAGATCACAGCTGAATTCGTGACCCCGCACGCGTCCGACAACGACCGTCATGCACGCTTTCCCAAGCTTGCGTTCGAGGCGTTGGGCAAGGCCGGGCTCCTGGGCGTCGGCTGCCCGGAGAAACACGGCGGTCTGGGCGCGAACCCACGCATGTTCTTCGAGATCGCGAGCACCCTCGCGGAAGCGGACGCCTCGACTGCCATGATCTTCAACATGCACGTGTGCGGCACGCTGTGTCTGGCCGCCGCGGTGCCCGGCGCGGATACGGCGCCCGTGCTGGCAAAGGTCGCCAAGGGGGAGCACCTCTCCACCTTGGCCTTCAGTGAGCGCGGCTCGCGCAGCCACTTCTGGGCTCCCGTGTCCCGCGCCGAGACGACCCCGGCGGGCGTCCGGCTGACGGCCAAGAAATCCTGGGTCACGAGCGCCAACTTCGCCGACAGCTACGTGGTCTCGGTCTTCGCACCGGCCGGGAAGGGCCCGACCGACACCACTCTCTACTTCGTCGACCGCACCCAAGCGGGCGTGTGATCCGTCGCGTTTTTCGACGGGCTCGGGCTGCGCGCCAACGACTCGGCACCCGTCGAGCTCGAGGGTTGTGAGATCCCGACCGCGCGGCGCCTCACCGAGGACGGCGCCGGCTTCAAGGCGATGCTCGAGGTCGTGTTGCCATTCTTCTGTCTGGGCTCCGCGGCCGTCGCCCTCGGCATTTGCCGCGCGTCCGTCGGCGCGACCGTCAGCCACCTGAAGACGGCTCAGTTCGAGCACCTCGGGGCGACGTTGGGCGAGGCTCTGCCCACCCTGCGTGCGCGACTCGCGGACATGCAGCTCACCACCAGCGGGCTCGCGGCACGTCTCGACGACACGGTCCGGCATCTGGAGGCGCCGAACGACCAGACCATGCTGCGTGTGCTCGAGTCCAAGGCGGCCGGCGGCGACGCGGCCATCGCCGTCACCGGGCTCGCCATGTTGGCCTGCGGTGGTGCGGCCTTCTCGCGCCACACCGGAATCGAGCGCTTCTTCCGCGACGCACAGGCCGGCGCGGTGATGGCGCCGACCGGCGACGTGCTCCGCGAGTTCATCGGCAAGGCACTGCTAGGCATTCCGCTCTTCTGACGACAGCATGACGACATTCACCATCGGCGCAGTGGCCTACGAACCCAAGGTCGTCACCATCTGGGAGGGCCTGCGGAGTTGTTTCCGTGACGAGGCCAAGCTGCCCGTCGAGGTGGTGCTGTCTCTCTCCTACGGCGCGCAAGTCGACGCGCTCCTCGCGGGCAAGATCGACGTCGAACACCAACCTGGCATTCGTGCAGGCGCTCGACGCGAGCAAGGGGCGCGGCAAGCCCATCTGGGAGTCCCCGTCCTTTCACCACTGCATGTTCACGACGAGCCCCGAAGCCGATCCTGAGATGACCCGGCGCTTCGCCGACTCACTCTTTGCGATGAGCTTCGACAACCCCAAGCACCGCCCCATCCTGGAGCTCGAGGGCCTCGAGCGCTGGGTCCCTCCGCAGCTCGAGGGGTACGCCTCGCTGAAACAGGCGTGCGCGGCGCAAGCAATCGGTAGAAACTGAAGCGCTCGGACCGCGGGCAAGCGCTGGCGCACGACGTGCCGATCGGGCACACGCGCGCGCCCGTCGCAATTCGCGGTATGCTCAGGCTTCCGTCAGGCGTGCCCTGCTCACCTAGTTAGGAAGTTCCCATGACGCTCCTGCGTGCGCTGGTTCTTGTTTCGCTCCCGGCGCTCTTCATCTTGCACGCCTGCGGAGGTGCGCCGGACGTGACGCAATCCAACGGCGGCGCCGGAGGCACCGGCGGCTCGGCGGCAGCGGGCGGCAGCGGCGGCGGTGGCGGCAGCGGCGGAACCGGCATCACGTTTGACAGCGGACCGGATGGGGCCGACGCCGGCGGGGTCGATGGGGCTTGCCCGGGCTGCGACGCAGCCGCGGTCTGCGGTGATTCCGTCATCACCACACCGGAGAGCTGCGACGACGGCAACGCAAAACCCGGCGACGGTTGCTCCGGCGTGTGCGAGGTCGAGCCCGGTTATGGCTGCCCCACCCCGGGTCAGCCCTGCGTGGTCAAGGCAGCGGTCTGCGGCGACGGCAAGCTCAGTGGCAACGAAGCCTGCGACGACGGCAACAAGACTCCGGGGGATGGTTGCAGCGGGACATGCACGGTCGAGACGGGCTGGGCTTGCAGCGTACCCGGCGCGCCCTGCACACCCGTGACGACCAGCTTCTGCGGAGACGGAGCCGTCAATTCCGGGGAACAGTGTGACGACGGTGGCACGACCCCGGGCGACGGCTGCAGCGCGACGTGCGCGCTCGAGACCGGTTGGGTCTGTCCGACGCCGGGTAAACCTTGTCTCAAGAACGAGTACTGCGGAGACGGCGTGGTGCAGGCTGGCAAGGGTGAGGCCTGCGACGACGGCGGCACGACCCCCGGCGACGGTTGTTCGGGGGTGTGCACCCTCGAGCCCGGCTACGTGTGTCTGACGCCCGGAAAACCCTGCATCTCGATCTGGGTCTGCGGCAACGGCAAGGTCGATCCCGGCGAGAGTTGCGATGACGGCAACACCAATGCAAGCGACGGCTGCGCCGCTGACTGCACCCAGGTCGAGCCAGGTTACACCTGTCCCGCCACGGGTGGCCCGTGTGTGAAGGCGCCGCAGAACACCTGCGGCGACGCCAAGCTCGGCGGCACCGAACAATGTGACGACGGCAACACGGCACCGGGCGACGGCTGCTCGGGCACCTGCCAGGCGGAGCCCGGCTACAACTGTCCGACTCCGGGCCAGCTGTGTGTGCCCGTCGCGGTGTGTGGCAACAGCAAGCTCGAAGCCGGTGAGGGCTGCGATGACGGCAACAAGACGGGCGGCGATGGCTGCAGTGGGTCTTGCCAGATCGAGCCACTCTTCACCTGTCCGACCCCCGGGCAGCTGTGTGTCACGACCGTGAAATGCGGCGACGCCGTGATCGCCGGCACCGAGCAGTGCGACGACGGCAACACGGGTGGAGGCGATGGTTGCAGCGCGGCGTGCCAGCTCGAGGCGGGCTGGACGTGCCCCGTCCCCGGCGGAAAATGCGTCGCGAAGCAGTGCGGAGACGGCATCCTGGCTGGGCTCGAGCAGTGCGACGACGGCAATCCTGCCAGCAACGATGGCTGCAGCGCCGCGTGCAAGCTCGAGCCGGGTTGGGCGTGCGTGACCGTGAGCGGAAAGAGCGTGTGCCACGCCACGACCTGCGGCGACGGCAACAAAGAGGGCTTCGAACAGTGCGACGACGCCAACAAGATCCCGTATGACGGCTGCTCACCGTCGTGCAAAATCGAGCCCTCGTGCGCCAACGGTCAGTGCACGCCCGTGTGCGGCGATGGCCTCAAGTTCCCGCAAGAGGCGTGTGACGATGGCAACACCCAGAACGGCGACGGCTGTTCGGCAAGCTGCCAGATCGAGAGTGGCTGGTCCTGCAACGTCGTGACCGAAGCTCCGCCGAGCCAGCTGGTGATCCCGATCTTGTATCGAGACTTCCTCTACCGGGGCACCACCTCCCCCGGCCCCGGACATCCCGATTTCGAGTACTACGGAGGCCCGACGCCGAGCACCGGGTTGGTCAAGACGAACCTCGGCAGCGACAGCAAACCCGTCTTCAACGCAACCATCGGCAGCCTGGGCACTCAGCAGCTCACGGACGCGACCGCGTTCTGCTGGTGGTATCACGACGTGGGCTGCGCTGCGGGCAACCCCACGGGCGCGAACCCGTACTCGAAGCTGGTCTACACGACCAACGGGCTGCCGAACGGCCCGCCGACGACGCTGGTCCTGGCGAAGGGCGCGGGCAACACCTACCAGTTCGCGAGCTCGGCGTTCTTCCCGGTCGACGGGCTCGGCTGGGGCAACGCCCAGACCTACAACAACCACAACTTCGCCTTCACCAGCGAGCTCCGTTACCAGTTCACTTATCAGGGCGGCGCAACCCCCGAGGTGTTCGACTTCACGGGGGACGACGACGTCTGGGTGTTCATCAACGGCAAGCTGGCGGTGGATCTGGGCGGCCTGCACCCGGCGGCCAACGGCAGCATCACGCTCGACGCGACCGCGGCCACCAACCTCGGTCTGGTCGTCGGCGGCATGTACGAAATTGCGACGTTCCAGGCCGAGCGCCACACGGACGCGTCGAACTACCGCCTGACTCTCTCCAACTTCGTGCACGCCATTTCCCAGTGCACGACCAGCTGTGGAGACGGCATCGTGGCGGGCAACGAGATCTGCGACGACGGCACCGTCAACAACACGGGCGCCTACGGCAAGTGCAAACCGAACTGTACTCGCGGGCCTTACTGCGGAGATTCGCTGACCCAGAATCCCCCCGAGGTGTGTGACAACGGCAGCAACCTGGCCACCTATGGCGGGACCTCGCAACAGTGCGGACCAGGCTGCGTCTGGGCGCCGTACTGCGGCGACGCCGTCGTCTCGAACGGCGAGCAGTGCGACGACGGCACCGTCAACAACACCGGCGCTTACGGCAAGTGTGGACCGAGCTGTGTGCTCGGCCCCCGCTGCGGCGACGGCGCGTTGCAACTCGGCAACGGTGAGCAGTGCGACGATGGCGCAAACAACGGCGCCACCAGCAGCAAGTGCACGCTGACCTGCAAGCTCAAATGCGGCAACGGCAGCGTGGACGCGGGCGAGGAGTGCGACGACGGTAGCGCCAGCAACACGGGCGGCTACGGCAAGTGCAACGCGAACTGCAGCTTCGGACCGCGCTGCGGCGACGGGATCAAGAACGGCAGCGAGCAGTGCGACGACGGGAAGAACGACGGCAGCTACGGCACCTGCAAGGCCGGCTGCACCCTGGCCGACTACTGCGGAGACGGAAAGCTGACGAAGCCGCCGGAGACCTGCGACCAGGGTGCGGCCAACAGCGCCACGGCGTACGGGACTGCCCTCTGCACCAACGCCTGCACACCGGCGCCCTACTGCGGTGACAAGGCCGTGGATGGTGCGTTCGGCGAACTGTGTGACGACGGGGTCAACAGCGGGCAGCCGGGCTCGTGTACGCCGGACTGCAAGAACTTCGTGCCGCTCCTCAGCTGCGGCAACGGCATCGTGCAACCCCCGGAGAAATGCGACGACGGGGCGGCCAACGGCTCCTTGGCTAGCAACTGCGACATTCACTGCCAGCTCAAGTGCGGCAATGGCTACAAGGATCCGGGGGAGCAGTGTGACAACGGAGTGAACAGCGGCGCCTACGGCACTTGCAATGCCGATTGCACCCTGCCCGGCTACTGTGGCGATGGCGTCAAGAACGGCCCCGAGCAGTGTGACAACGGGCCCGCCAACGCTCCGGTATCGACGGCCTACGGTGCGGGAACGTGCAAGGTGACGTGCACCTGGGCACCCTACTGCGGCGACGGCTACGTGCAGTCCGCCTTCGGCGAGCAGTGCGACGGCGTCACCGGCTGCAACGCCAGCTGTCAGTGGTCGGTTCCGAAATGAGCTGAGAATGACCGCGAGACGCGGGCCACCTCGGGCGGCCGCAGGGTTGGCTGCCGTCGCGGTCCGGCGCTACCACACGACATGTCTTGCGCTTCGGCCACCCCCCTGGCGACAATGCACCTACGCCCTCGAGCACGAGCTGTGCGAGGCTTGGTTGCCACCATGACGCTGATGGATTTCGAACTGGAGCACGCTCGGAGCCCCGGCTTCCCGAGACTGCCCGAGCTGGAGGCGTGAAGCTTGCGGCTCACCCGAACCATCTTGGCGTGTGCCCTCGGCCTGTGTCTCACGAGCAGCGTGGCGAGCGCCGGCGAGGTCGCGACCAAGGCCGCCGCGGACGCGCTCTTTCGTCAGGCCGTGACTCTGGCAGACGGCGGTGACTTCCGTGCCTCCGTCGAGAAGTTCCGCGCCAGCTATGAGCTCGATCCGGCCCGCGGCACACTGCAAGGCTGGGCAATGGCCGAGGAGCGGCTCGACCGAGTGCTGGACGCCTACGCGCGCTTCCAGCGTTTGCTCGAGGTCTCCGTCAAGGCCGGTGACGAGACCCGCGCGAGTTTTGCTCGCGAGCGACTCCGCATCCTAGTGGGGCGCGTGCCTACGCTGGTGATCGACCTCGGTGGCGACGTGCCAAAGGGAACGAAGCTGACCTTGGACGACGACCCACTGCCCGCTGGGGTCGCCGGCACACCCTTGCCCATCAGTCCGGGACAGCACCGGATTGCTGCGGTTGCACCGGACGGTCGCAAGTTCTCTCGCATGCTCGCGGTGCCCGAAGGGGCCCGGGCCCACCTTCGGGTCACCTGGATCACGACACCGCGACCCGCCGATCCCGAACCGCAGCGCGCGGCCGCCGACGAAGGCGCACCGTCGAAGTCCAAATCGGTATTGCCAACGGCGGGACTGGTGCTCGGAGCGGTCGGCGTCGTTGCGGCGGGTGTGGGGAGTTACCTGTGGTTCGATGCCGGGAGTGACTTCTCGACCCTGGAGCAGCGCTGCCCAGACAAGAAATGCGCTGCGGAAGAGCAGGACCGAATCGATCGCGCGAAGCGCAAAGAGACCTGGAGTCAGGTGCTCGTCATCGGCGGAGCGTTGGCGGTGGCCGGGGGCGTCACGCTGTACGTGCTCGGCTCCCGCGAACGCACCGGAGCCCAGGCGGTCGTGAAAGCAACGCCGGGTGGCCTCGTCGTGAGCGGGAGGTTCTGAAGGCCGACCATGGGAGTACCGCAAGAAATCGGCCGCTACGTGCTGTTCGCGGAGCTCGCCTCCGGCGGCATGGCCACGGTGCACCTCGGGCGACTCAAGGGACAGGCTGGCTTCGCTCGCACCGTCGCCATCAAACGCTCCCACCCGGGCTTCGCGAGGGACCCCGAATTCGTCTCGATGTTCCTGGACGAAGCCAGAATTGCGGCGCGCATCCGTCACCCCAATGTGGTGTCCGTGCTCGACGTCGAGGCGCGCGACGGCGAGCTGTTTCTGGTCATGGACTACATCCACGGCGAGTCCCTCGCCCGGCTCTGGAAGCTGTCGGCGGGCAGCCCGGTTCCACCCGGGATCGCGGGGCGGATCGTGGCGGACGTGCTCTACGGTTTGCACGCGGCGCATCAGGCAAGGAACGAACGCGGCGAGCCGCTTCAGGTCGTGCACCGGGACGTCTCACCGCAGAACGTGCTGGTCGGCGCCGACGGCACGGCGCGGGTGACGGACTTTGGCATCGCCAAGGCGGTCAACCGCATCCAGACGACCCACGAAGGACAGCTCAAGGGCAAGCTCTCCTACATGGCCGCGGAGCAGCTCGAAGAGAAACACGTCGATGCGCGCACCGACGTCTACGCGGCGTCCGTGGTTTTTTGGGAATTGCTCACCGCTCGCCGCCTGCACACGAGCGCCGACGCCGGCGCCACGATCACGCGCATCTTGAGCGGCAACGTGCACCCACCGAGTCGGTTGGTGCCCGACATTCCGCCGGAGATCGAGGCCATCGTGATGCGCGGGCTCGCGCGCGAGATCGACGACCGCTTCGCGAGTGCACAGGACATGGCCGTGGCGCTCGAGCGGGCCATGCGGCTAGCGCTACCGGCCGAGGTCGCCGACTGGGTCGACTCACTGGCGCACGACTCGCTCGCCGAACGAGCGCGGGTGGTCGGAGAGCTCGAAACCAGTGACACTGGGCTCGATTCGCGCGAAGACGGCTCGGCGCGAGCGCACGAGCTGGCACGCGCAGCGACCGCGTCGTTTGCCGAGCTGGAGCCTCCAACCGAGCCGCTTGGTTTCGGCCAGAAGAGCATCCCGGACACCGGCTCCGGTGCACTGGCCGGAGAGCTCGGCTCCAAGTCCAACGCCAACGTGGCGCACTCCCTCGTGCCGCCGCCGAGCCCGGTGAAGAGGCTCGGCTGGTTGTCGGCGGTGTTGGTTGTCGTCGCAGGCGTCTTGGTGGTGACGGTGGTGTTCGTCTGGCGCGCGGGACCCGGCACGGCTCCTGCCGCCAGCACTCCCGGGCTCACGGCACCCGCGAACGCGCCACGCGAGGTGGCGACCCCAAGCGCGGCGCCATCGGTGAGCACGCCTGTGACAGCGCTCACCGAAATCACGGACGGGGCTCCGGCTGGTTCGGCGGAAGCGGTACCCGCTGCGGAGAACACCGCGAAACGCCCGAGCCGCGGACGACCGATGTCGCCAGCGTCGACCCCGGCGGCGCAAAAAAAGCCAACGTTTGGCAGCTTGTCACGGGAGTGACCCCCGATCTCAGATGCAGGTGCCGCCGACGCAGGACTGACTGCAGATCTTGGCGCAGCCACCGCAGTGAAGCGGATTCGTCTTGGTATCGACGCAGGCGGAGCCGCAGAGTGTTGGCGTACTCCCCGAGCACGTGATGCCGCAAGCTCCGCCGATGCAAGTGGCCGATCCCGTCCCCGCCGACGGTCCCGGGCAGGGTGAACAGCTCGTGCCACAGCTGCCCACGTCGGTGTTCGATTTACACAGTCCGCTGCAGGCGTGGTAACCCGAATTGCACGTCAGCTTGCACGCGCCATTCGAGCACTCGTTGCTGCCGTTTGGCGGGTCCGTGCATTGGGTGGCGCAACTGCCGCAGTGGTTCTTGTCCGTCTGGAAGTTGTAACAACTGTTGCCGCACTTGCCCGAGGTCGGGGGGCTACAATTGATGCCACAACTCCCAGCGCTGCAGGTCGCGCTGCCGGCGCCACTGCCGGGCCCCGGGCAGTTGGAACACGCGCTGTTGCATCCGCCTCCGGAGCAGCAGTGCGTCGGGTCATTCCCGTTCTGAAAACACTGGGTCGTGCCGCACGACGCCCAGCCGCCGTTGCAAATGAAACCACAGCCCCCCGCGCTGCAGGTGGCCGTGGCGTTCGCGGGCGGAGTGCACTTCGCGCCGCAGCCGCCGCAGTTGTTGACGTCGGTGGCCGTCGCGACGCAGGTGCCGCCGCAGTCGGTGAGGCCAGTGCCACAGCCCGTCCCGCAGCTACCGGAGTTGCAGAGCGCCGAGCTGCCACTGCAGGTCTTGCCACAGGCACCGCAGTTGGTCTTGTCCTGGAAGATGTTGGTCTCACAACCGTTGGCCTTGTTGCCATCACAGTCGGCAAACCCCGCCTTGCAAGCGGTGTAGCTACAGGCCCCGTTGTCGCAGAGCGCAGCCTGAGCATTTTGCGGATTGCAGGCCTTACCGCAGCCGTTGCAGTGCAGTGCATTGCTCTTGAGATCGGTCTCGCAACCGTTGTCAGGGTTGCTGTCGCAGTCGCCGAAGCCGGGGAAACACGCCGGCAGACAGCTGCCGCTATGGCAGGTAGCGCCAGCGTTGGTCTCATTGCAGGTCTTGCCGCAGGCCCCGCAGTTGCCCTTGTCGCCGTCGCTGACGTTGATCTCACAACCGTTGACGTCGTTCTTGTCGCAGTTTGCCCAACCACCAACGCAGACCGTGACTACGCAGGCAGCCTGAGAGCACGAGCTCTGAGCGTGCGGCAACGCACAGACGTTGCCGCAGGATTTACAGTTGTTCGCGTCCGTCGCGAGGTCGACCTCGCAGCCGTTCTGTTTGTTGCCGTCGCAGTCCTGCTTCGTTACGCACGCGGGATTGCCGTCGGGGCAGCACGGGTTGACCTCGCACACGCCGCTCGAGCAGATCCAGCCGGGGCCCTTGGCGGTCAGGCAGTTGTTGTCACACGTGCTGCAATGCTCCTTGTCGCCCGTCAGATCAACCTCGCAACCGTCCGCCGGATCCCCGTTGCAGTCGGCCCAGCCCGCGTCGCAGCTGCCGATGGCGCAGTTTCCCGCGCTGCACTTGGCTTGCGCGTGGGGCAACGCGCAGGGGGAGCACGCCGTCGAGTTGCTGCAGCCATACGCTGGTTCATCCGAGGTCAGGCACAGCAGGACCTTCGGGTCGTTCGGATCGGGACACACCTTCGCTCCGGGGAAACAAGTCCCGCCACCGATGCCACCTCCGCCGACCCCACTTCCCCCCGCGCCGCCCGAACCTCCGGTTCCGTCGCCGACCTGGAACGAGTCCCAGTCGCGGCTGCAGGCCGCCGAGGCTCCGAGCGCGACCAGCGCCCATCCCCATCCGGTCTGCGGCCTCATGGCTCGGATTCTAACCGACAACGTCAATCCGCGCGCGAGGGAACCTTCGCAGCCGCGCGCGCACCAAACCGTCGAGGGCTCGCAGCCGAAGGATCCGGGCCAGCGAACCCGTCGCCGGCTCTCCGCTTCTTTGCGCTCAGCCTGCGGCAGGTTCCCGACAGGCCGCGAGCTTCCGCTTCAGATCATCCACCCGCGCCTTCGCGTCGCGGACCGAAACCTCCGCGGCGTGCGCCGTCGTTCGCGCGAGGTTCAGCCCCATGTCGAGCTCGGCCATCTGGGTGATGGTTCGCTGACCGCTGGCCTGGGCCTCGGCCTGTTTTTTCGCCAGATGACGCCGAGCCGTCTTGTGCGCTTCTTCCGCGGACTCGAGCACCCCGCTCTCCCGCTCGACCCGCTCGGTGTAATACGCCGTGGCTTGCTCCCGCGAAAACGCCAAGAGCACCTCGATCTCTTCGCTGAGCTCGCTGGCCAGCGCGTTCAGTCGCTCCAGGTAACTCTCGCGATCGCGCTCGATCAGCTCGGCCTGGAGCTGCACCGACTGCAGCTCCGCCTGGGTGCGCGCGTGCTCGATCTGCGCGCGGGTCGAGGCGGTGGCCAGCTCGAGCTGCGCTCGGTGCTGAACCTCGAGCGCCGCGAGCTGCGCGTCGTGTCGCGCGCGAACCTCGCTAATTTTCTCGCGAAGTGACTCGACCTCGGCCCGGAGCTCCGCGAGCTCGGCCTGGTCAGCAGCGTCGGAGTTTGGGTCAGCCAAGTGACGATCCGGATTATCCGCCCAACTCCCCGCCGAGGTCCAAACAGTTGCGCATTTCTACCGGCGGCGCCGGCCGGACAGTGCCCAGGAAGCCGACCAGCCTCACACCGGCATGACGCCGCGCTTCTTTTGCGGCCGCTCGACCCGTTTGTTGGCGCTGAGCTCGAGCCCCCAGGCGATGGCGCGGCGGGTGTCCCGGGGATCGATCACGTCGTCCACGAAACCCCAGCCGGCGACCTTGTAGATGTCGATGTTCTTCTGGATCAGCTCGACCAGCTGTTTTTTCAGCTCCGGGTCCGGCTCACCCCCGCCAAACAGCTTCTTGCCGGCGATGCCCACCATGCCCTCGGCGCCCATCACGCTGACCTCGCCTGTCGGCCAGCTCACGATCAGATCCGGCTCGTACGCCCGACCGCACATCACGTAGTACCCCGCCCCGTAGGCCTTGCGCACGATGACGGTGATCTTCGGCACGGTCGCCGCGCTCATGGCGTGCAGCAGCTTGGCGCCGTGGCGAATGATCCCGGCGTGCTCGACCTTGGAGCCGACCATGAACCCCGGCACGTCCTGCAAAAACACCAGGGGCACGTTGAACGCATCACAGATCTGGATGAAACGCGCGGCCTTGTCCGCGCTGTCGTTCTCGAGGATGCCCCCGAGGTACTTCGGCTGGTTCGCGACGATGCCGACACTCTGCCCGCCGATGCGGGCCAGACAGGTGATGATGCTGCGTCCAAACTTCTTCTTCAGATCGAGGTAGTCACCATGGTCGACCACACTCTTGATCAGCCCGTACATGTCCCAGGTCTGACGCGGGTTCTCGGGCAAGAGGTCGAGCAGCGCGTCGTCCCGCCGGTCGATGGGATCGTCACACGGCACCAGCGGCGGAGCCTCGCCCTCACTCGACGGCATGAAGGACAAGTACTTCTTCACTTCGGCAATACACGCGCGGTCATCCTTGACCTCCGAGTCCGCCACACCGCTGACTTCGTTGTGCACCTTGCTGCCACCCAAGGTCTGTTCGTCGATCTCTTGACCGGTCACCGCCTTCACGAGCGGCGGACCGCCGAGCGCCAGGGAGCCGATGTCCTTGACCATCGGGACGAAGTCCGCGAGCCCCGGGATGTACGCGGTCCCCGCTGCCCCGGGCCCCATCATGGCCGCGACCTGCGGCACGACCCCGCTCATGATGACCTGCTCGCGAAACAGGTGGCCGGAGCCGGCGAACGTGCTGAGCTCGTCCGGGTGGTGGCCGCTGCCGGGGTCGATGCGCGCGCCCGCCGAGTCGATCAGCCAGATCATGGGCCGGCGCCCCGTGAGGGCCATCTTGCGCAGCCGCGTCACCTTCTCTTCGCCGGTCTGCCCGATGCTGCCGCCCTTCACGGTGAAGTCGTAGGCCGCCGCACACACCATGCGTCCATCGACCTTGCCGAAGCCGCAGATGACGCCGTCGGCGGGCGTGTCACCCCGCTCGCCCGCGGCGCCCATCTGCCGCCCGTGCATGCCGACCTCGAACCACTCGGCGGCATCGAACAGCAAGTCCATTCGCTCGCGCGCCGTGAGCTTGCCGCGCTCGTGCTGTCGGGCCACGCGGTCTGGGCCGCCCATCTCACGGATCTTCGCGCGCCGCGCCTCGAGCTCGGCGACTTTGTCCCTCATGCTCATGAGCCAGGTTCTCGCACGCATTCAGGGTGCGGATCCAGGGCGCTGCCATCAGCACCAATCCGCCTCAACCCGTTCGAGGCCACGAGCCAGCGCTGCTCTCCGCTTCTCCGAAGCAAAAATCTCTGCCGCCCTTCCGACTTCCTGTGAATTCTCTCCTCTGCTCCGAAGCAAAAATCTCTGCCGCCCTTCCGACTTCCTGTGAATTCTCTCCTCTGCTCTGCTCTCCGCTTCTCCAGCCGAGCTCGGCCGACCTTCAGCGCTTCGAGCCGCCGCCGCCCTCGAGGGTGACGTCGGTGGTGCCCGAGTTGTAGAGGACGACACCGGTCACGGTGAGCGCAACACCCCCGACCAACGTGATCCCCCCCCACTTGACCAGGCTGTCGCCGCGAGAGGCGCTCGAGCTCGAGCCGGAGTCCGTGGAATTGATCAGCGCCCCCGTGAGCAACAGGCTGCCACCGGTGATGGCCGCCAGGACACCAACCGAGCCCGTGACCGCCGACCAGGTCAACTTCGATGAGCTCCCCGGTCGAACGCGCGCGGTGACATCACCCTCCTTGTCGTAGACGGTGAACGCCGCCGAGGTCGGGATGTCCGGCCCCGCAATCATCAGGGGTTGCCCGAGCCGTGCGTCGATGAGGGTGTCACACGGCGCGCGGCAGAGCAGCGTGCTCGCGCCTTGCCCCAAGTATCCACTGCCGACCTTGTCGAGCCGCTGCGCTCCGAGGCCCTGGAGCTCCACGTTCGGATCGGGGCTGTCGATGTGAATCCGGACGATGCCGGGGCCAGAGCGGATCGTCGTGCCCTGCGCACCCGTGGCCAACCCGAGCCCCCCGCCGGGCGACACATCCGCGACCGGAACCGATTTGGCCAGCGTGGCGAGGCTCCCCAGCTCCGACACCTCGAGCCGCAGGATGGCGCCGCAGCCCGAGGGGGGACCTTCCGCGCTCGAAGCTCCTTCGCACGACGCAGCCTCACCATCCTTGCTGAGCAGCTCGTTCCGGGTCGAGCTCTTCGCGCCGGCTCCGGCCCCGAGCACGGACGCGCCGCCTCCCGCCTCGGCCTCGGCCCCAGCAAAGAACTCGAACGCGCCCGTGGTCATCGCGGTGACGACGTGCGTTGCGCCGTCACACGCGCCGTCGAGCTTGGGTTTCTCCGGCTCGACCGCGTCGAAGCGACCCACGACGTGCATCGCGACGTTCAGCTCGCCGGCCTTCTCCAGCTTGCCTTCGAGCTTCGCGGCCCCGACCGGGATCTGCGCGTAGAGCTCGTCGGCATCTCGGATCGACACCTTCTCGAGTTTGCGCGTCGTCGGGGTGTAACGATACGAACCGCCGATCTGACAGCGCGGCAGCACCTCCATCTCACAACCGGAGTAACGCACGACCACCATGCCGCGCTTGGCGATGGACTCGAGGGCCGCGCGATCCGACGACGGCCACTCGATGATGAGCGGGCGGTCCGAGCTCTTCTTCACCCGACACTTGCTCTGGCCTTCGGGTTCGAACTCCGGCGCCTTGGCAACCGGGCGAGCCGCCGAGCCGCAGCCCAGCCCCACGAGCGAGAGCACCAGAAGAAAGCCGTCGAGTCGCGCCATGCGCGGCGTTATACCCGAAGCGCGGGCAGACCTCCCCGGGGTCGGGACACGGCGCTGACTTGCATCACCTTCCGGTCGATGCGATTCTGCTCGCCATGAAACCGAGGGGAAAACGTCGTTCGTCGTTCGTGCCGGAGATCGTCTTCACCACCCTGTGCGCGGTGACGGTGATCCCAGCCTGCGGGGGTTCGGGCAGTGATGGCGGAAAGAAGGACGGCGGCGGCATGGGCGGCGCGTCCGTCGCCGCCGGCGGGTTCGCGGGCGTGGCGGCTGGAGGCTTCGGCGGTTTCAGTGTCGCCGACTCGGGCTTTGGCGGTGCATCCGTTGCGGCCGGTGGGTTCGCGGGCATGTCGGTCGCCGCCGGGGGTTTTGGCGGTGCATCCGTCGCAGCTGGGGGCTTCGGAGGTTTTCAGGCGGTCGCAGCCGGCGGCTTCGGCGGGCTCGGAGTGGCCGACTCAGGCTTCGGCGGCGCGCCGGCCGACGCGAGCCCCGACGCCATGAACGACGCCACCGACGCAACTCCGGAGTTCGGCACCTGGGCCGTCAGCGACGCCTTCTCCGAGATGGCCCTGCCCGCGCGGCGTTCACGTCGTTCCACCCGCGGCCGAACCCGCAAGCGCAAGCGGGCCTGACATGGCGGCCACCGCGCTCACGCTCAATCGCACCTTCACCCAGACTCCACTGGCTCGGCAGCACGAGCGTTTCATGGCCAAGGGCGTCGTGCGACGGCCGCGGGCCATACCCTGGAGGCGCTTTCAGCGTTCGCGTTACCCTGAGCCAGCACTCGCGCTCGCAGCCCACGAGATGAGCGCGCTGGCGCTGGGTGAGTACATCGCGGTCGATCAGTTCTCACGCATTGCGTCGGCGCTGGCCCTGAATGGGGTGCCCATGGATCTGGTGTCGACCGCCGCTGCGATCCCGGCGGACGAGATCCGCCACAGTGACTACACGCTGCGGTTTGCGTCGCTGCTCACCGGGCGCGACGTTGCCCTGCCGCTGCACCCGCCGGACTATCTGGCCCGCTTCCGCAAGGACATCGATCTCCCCGCCCTCGATCTGATCATGGTCGAGCTGCCCACCATCGCCGAGACCCTGGCGGCGGCGTTGCTCAAGGCCTGCACCGACCACGCAACCGATCCGGTCGCCAAGGCGGTGTTCGCTTCCATTCTGAGTGACGAGGTCCATCACCTGCGCCTGGGCTGGTACTACCTGACCTGGCGCTCGGCGGTGTGGACACGAGCCGAACGCCAACGCGTCGCCGACCATGCCGCCGGACTCATCATGGGCGTCGAGCGTCAGTTCTGGCAGGGGCGCGACGCGCCACCGGGCAGCAAACAGGCTGCGCGCGCCCTCGGTGTGCTCGACACGAAGTCGCAGCGGCGTGTGGTGAAGGACGTGATGCAAAACGAGATCGTGCCGGGGCTCGACGCCCTCGGCCTGGGTGCCTCCCACGCATGGCGCGCGCGCAAACGCGGCTCAGCCTGAACGCTTTCCCGTTCGGAGCCCTGTCCCGCCCGCTCACGAAGACGGAGCGCACACGGGTCCAGGGACACGTGACGAAGCTGCTCGCGTGGCAGCGCACCCTGATCCGCTGGCCAAGCGCCAGGGCCGCCGGTTTTCCCGCCGCGGTGCCGTTTGTGTCCATCTACGCGGGCGGACGCCTCCTCGGCTGCTTTGGCACACCCGAAGGCAGCGCCGCGGAGCGTCTCTCCCGAGCGTTCCTCCTGGCGCTCCACGACGGGCGTTTTGCCTCGCCCGCCGGGCAGCGTGATGCCCTCGCGATCGAGGTGGCGTATCCGCGCTCACCCGTCCGATTGAACCGCCTCGAGCTCGAGTCCGCGCTCGAACCCGGACACCATGCGATCGGTTTCGCGAAATCGGGCGCGCCGCCGGTGCTGCTCTTGCCGTCGGTGGCGCGGGACGGTGGGCTCGAAGTCCAGGCCAATCTCGAGCTGGTGGCAAGGAAGGCCGGTGTCACGCCGGACGCGCTGGCAGAAGGCGCGCTGTTCGTTTGTGAGATGGAGACACTCGTCGTACGCGCTCGACCCCACGTTGCATCGAAGCTGGACTCACGAGAGCAAGCAGCACGTTGGCTTGCGCGCCGCATCGACGGCGCCGGCGGCATCGAGTTCGGCTGTGATCCCCGCACGGGTCAGCGCGCGCTCCGCGGTGAATTTCATCACGGCCGCTCCGCGATCGTCATCCGTGCGCTCGACGAACACGGCACGGAGCCCGCGCTCGTGAGACGCGCCAAGCGCTGCCTCCTGGCTGAGATTCGCGCGGGACTGCGCGGAACCGCGCCGCCCGGTTGGCCGCGCTCCGTCCCCGAAGTCGCGGGCACGCTCGCGCTCGCGCTCATGGCGGGAGTCGATGTTCGGCGCGAGCTCGCCGCCCTGGCGAAACACCGGCACCTCGCGAGAGTCCCTTGGCACGCGGCGCAGGTGGTGCTTGCTCTGGGCAAGGACGCGCCGCCTGCGCTCTGGCGAGCGTGCGTCACAGATCTCGCAGCGACCCCTTGGGCGCCGTGGACGTGCATGGCGGCCCGCGCGCTCGGAGATGGCCCAACCCTCGCCCGCACCACGCGCGCGCTGCTGGCGTCGGTGCGCAGCACCGAGCCCTACCGAGGCGGCGTCGGCAAGACATCGACCCCGGAGCTGGCGTTGACGGCTGTGGTCGTCGAGGCCCTCGCCGGCGACGAGAGTCGCGCCGCGCTCGGAGCGATCCGCGACGCACAGGCATTCTTGCGGCGCTGGCAGCACGTAGACCCCATCCCCGCGGCCTACGCTCCCGAGGTCGCCCGCGGCGGGTTCCCCCTCGCGCCCATCGCCCCGCTCCAGCGCGCGGACGTGACCGCGCACGCGCTCCGCGCCCTCAGTGTGCCGGCGTAAGGGCGGCCCTCGCCACCCCTGCCGTCAGGCGCTTCTCAGCTCCCCCACTCACTTCCGCTGACGAAGGTGAGATCTGGCGCACCGACCACGCCGGCAGACTGCATCGCCTGCTTCAACTCGGGCGAGGTAGCGAAGCCGCGCAGCGAGTCGATGGACTCCGCCTGCAGGTACACGACCACGACGTTGGGGTTCTGAGCGCTTCGATTCATGGCGTGGCCACAAATACCGGCCTTCGCCCGCGCTTGTGCATGCGCGTCGAACGCGGCCTTCCACTGGGCAAAGTCGCTGACCTCGTGGCGCACGATCAAGCCGGCCAGGGCCCGCTCCTTGTTCGTCAGATCTTCGACTGGAGTCACCATCGCGATGCGCGGCGGGCCCTTCACCCCGGCTTCACGCATCGCGGTTGCCAAGGCCGGGCTCGAGAGGAAGGCCTCGATCGGGCCCGCGTCGGCCCCAGCGAGGTAGACGCTCAGACGGTTCGGGTCGTCCGCATGGCGATTGATGTGGGCGGCGATGATGCCCGCATTTCGGCGAGCCGGTGCGTGAGCGTCGAAGGCCGCCTTCCAGGTGTCGTAGTCCGTGACGTCGTGGGTGATGACGACGGCGGCTTTCGGGAGCTGCTTCTGAGTGTTGGTCTGGGTCTGCATGAGTCTCGTCCTCCTCTTTTCGCCAGCCCCTTGCTGGCCTCGAGAGGAGTACCGGAGACGCCCACGCCCGCAGAGACGGAGAGTTCGCATCGCCCCCTTGCACAGATCGACAGACCCAGCCCACCATGGCAAATGTGGCCGTGAATTGGGACGATCTGCGCTTCCTCCTGGCGCTTCGCCGCGCCGGCTCGCTGGGCGCCGCGGCCCGTCCTCGTCATCCCGCCGGATCACCAGCACACGGTGCGCGTGCGTCTGGTGATGGACGCAGTGGTCGCGCTCTTCAGCTCCGAGCGGGCTCTGCTCGAGGGGTGGGTTCGAGTGTGAAGCGGGTTGCCGCGCGCTGGCTCTGGCTCCCGTTTTTCCTGGCCGCAGGCTCGGCAGCCCCGGAAGCTCGCGCAGACAAAGCTCCACCCGCCTGGCCCGTGCGCGCCAACGTGTCCATGCCGTTCGGCAGCACCGGTGGCCGCGAACAACTGCAAGGTTTCACCTGGGGTTTTCGCGGTTCGGTTAGCGTCTACCCGACCGATAGCGGTCGCGGCGTCGGCGTCGGTGTTTACATCGACACGTTGATCGACGCACAGACCCACTCGCTCTCATCGTGGGGCGGAGCCTTCGCGGTGCCCTTCGCGTCCGCCGACTGGATCGACTTTCGTGTCGGCGCCTACGCGGGTAGCCGAGGCAGCAGTGAAGGCGGCGACAACCAACGGCGCCTGGCCGCCGGGGTCTTCACCGACGTCGTGCTCCCCGCGTACCTCTACGACCTGCGCGGGGGACTGCGCCTGGACTCGAGCTTCGACGGACGCGGCATGAGCAGCCGGTCCTTGTTGTTCGAGGTCGACATCGCTGCGCTGCTCGGTCTGTTCGCGCTGGCTGGCAGCGGCGTGCGCTGAGCTCAGCGCCCCGTCCAGCTCGGCTCGCGCTTCTGCAAGAAGGCCATCAGCCCCTCCCGCGCGTCGTCGGTGGCGAGGCACTCGTGCAGCCGCTGCTCGAGGACGGGGAGCTTTTCGTCGAGCGTCATCTCTTCCGTGTCCCGGAGCGCCGTCAGCCCGAGCCGCAGGGTGTTCGGGCTCTTCTGCCCGAGCATCGTGGTGTATTCGGCGACCGCAGCGTCGAGCTCGGCAGCGGGAACGGCCTTGTTCACCAGGCCAAGCCGCGCCGCCTCGTCCCCGCTCATGTGTTTGCCCGACAGCATCATCTCGACCAGCGCGCGTCTCCCCATCAAGCGCTCGAGCAGAGCCATGATCATGAAGGGGAAGAGCCCGACCTTGATCTCCGGCGTGCCGAGCTTTGCGTCAGACGCGGCGACGGCGAAGGTGCAGGCGGCCACCAGGCCAAGACCGCCGCCCATGGCGTGCCCGTTCACGCGAGCAATCGTCGGTTTGTCTCCACGCCAGAGGCGCAAGAGCAAGTCCTTGTAGTCACCCTTGAACGGCAGCTCCCCCGCCTCGCTGCCGGCCGTCATCTGCTGGAAGTCGCCGCCGGCACAGAACGAGTTGCCAGCCCCGGTGAGCACCACACTCCGCACCGATTCGTCGTCCCGCGCGTCGTCGAGCGCCCACACCAGCTCGTTGACCATCTGGGTGCCGATGGCGTTGCGGCGTTCCGGGCGATTCAGCGTGACGGTCGCGACGCCGCCATCGCTGGCAACGAGCAGGGTCTTGTACTCGCGCGCCTCCATCACGACACCCGAGACAAATTCAAGATCTGACGGGCCTCGTCCACGGTCGCGGGCCTGCGGCCGACGGTGCGGACGAGCCCCACGGCGGTCTCCACCATGTCGCCGTTGGACTTCGCCATCTCACCGTTCGGCAGGTAGAGGTGGTCCTCGAGCCCGGTGCGGATGTTCCCGCCGAGCACCAGCGCCGTGGCCAGCATCTTCCAGTGCCCGTGGCTGATCCCGATCACCTCCCACTCGCTGCCCGGCACGGTGAGCTTGCTCTGGAGCTGCAGTGACTCGACGAGCGGCGGAATTCCGCCGAGCAC
The DNA here is from genome assembly GCA_016706225.1 of Myxococcales bacterium. Lineage (NCBI taxonomy): Bacteria > Pseudomonadati > Myxococcota > Myxococcia > Myxococcales > Myxococcales bacterium. The sequence continues at coordinate 6,032 of JADJKB010000014.1, read as the reverse complement.
GTTCACGATGAACGAGTACTGAAGCGGCGGTTTCAACACCCCCATGTCCACGAGCGGCCAGACGCCGTGGGTATGTCCGCTGTCGAAGCACTCGAGCTCGGGTTTCACCCCGGCTTCGTTCATGGCCGAGAGCAGCTTGATGATCTTCTCGTAGGTGTTCGGGAACACCATGTCGAAGACGAAGTCTTTGCGCTTCGCCGAGTACTTCGAGTAGTTCATCGTGCCCATGTTGAGGGCGGCGATCTCGGGGCGGGTCTCCCGGATGTACGTGCTCTGCTCGGAAACGTCGTCGCTCATCGTGCCGGTGGAGTAGTTCAGGATGATCGGCGACCGGGCGCGCACCTCCTTGCGGATGTTCGCGAACACCGCGGGGCTGAAGGTCGGAGAACCGTCGTCGTTACGCGCGTGGATGTGCACCACGGATGCGCCCGCCTCGTAGGCGCGCCGGGCTTCCTCCCCGATTTCAGCCGGTGTGTACGGGATGCCCGGGCACTGGCTGCGATTGGCCAGCACACCCGTCAGCGCGCAGGTGACCACACAGATGTCTGGATCTCGAGTGCCCTTGTCACGACTGGTGCTCATACGGTTTCACCTTTCTCTTCGACCAGCTCGCGCACACGGCGAGCCAAACGTGTGAGGATTCGGCTGAGCTCGGCGGCATCCCGCGCGCTCAGCTCACCCAAGATCTGCCGGAAGATCTGCACCGGCTCCACCGGGATGTCGGCCGCGAGCCGATGACCTTTTCGGGTCAGTGTGATGTGGATCACCCGCCGGTCGTCCTCAGAGCGCCGGCGTTCGACCAACCCCTCGCGCTCCATGCGGTCGATGATGCCGGTCACGGTGCTGTTGCGCGCGCGGATCTTCCACGAGAGCTCCGACAGCGAGAGTTTGCCCACCGGCTCCAGCATCTTCACCACGGCAAGCTGCGGTCCAGTCACCCCGTGTCGCGCCGCGACGTCCTTCGTGATGCGCCGGCTCTCGGTGTAGAGATACAGGATCGCCTCGACGATGGAGTCGAGCTCCGGTTGCTCGGCGAGGCTGGGTTTTGGGCTCGAACGCACCGTCTTGGGCTCCGCGGCGAATTGTTTCGCGTGCGAAGTATTCGCCCGCCGCTCCGGCAGGGTCAAGCCCGGCGAGGCCCGCGGGCGAAGCCGCTTCCGAGCCCTGCCGCCCGCGTCCCGGTTTTTGTGCCACCCGCTGGCACAGCTCCGGCTCGAGCCGGTCGAAGCAGCGGAAATCGCGGCGCTCGAGCCGGCGTCACGCTGGCATGCCCACTGCAAACTCGTGCTGCATGCGCAAGCTCTCGGCCCTGATGGGGGCGCTCTTTTTCATCGGCTGCGGCGGTTCGGTCACCCAGGGTGAGGCGACAGGAGGCGCGGGCGGCGCGGCGGGGGCAGGAGCCGGCGCGGGCTCGGGCGGTGCAGCGGGCGCCGGGAGTTACGGCGGCGCGGCCGGCTTCGGGGGCTCGATGGGAGGCGCGGCGGGGTTCGCCGGCGCCGGCGGTTACGCCGGCGAGTTCTGCTGCAAGGACGACACGGACTGCGGAACCAACCCATCCCCACCGAATGGTCCGCCTCAGCTCCCACTGCAGTGGGTAGCGGGCGTGTGCCGAGAGAAGCCACCTCCCATGAAGTGCTGGCAAGACGGGGACTGTCCGTACGGCATGTGCATCGGCGCGTCGGCGTGTCCGTGCGGCGCGGACTGCATGGCAGACCAGCTCGGGTCGTGCATGGCGCCCACCGACTACTGCTGCAAGACGGACAACGACTGTGGCGACTACGCCTACTCACCCTGTGTCAGCGGCGTGTGCAAACAGCCCGTGATCGGGCATTGCTGGAAGACCGAGGAGTGTCCAGCGGGTCAGAAGTGCGTCGGCGTGAGCGTCTGCCCGTGCCCCTACGAGTGCGGCATGCTCGAATCGCCGGGGCAGTGCCTGTAGCTCCCGCGCCGGCGCTGGTTCAACCGTGCTCGGCGCCCACGCCTGGCGCGCCGCCGCGGTCGCGGCGTCGTACGGCTGCGAGCAAGCCAGCGAGGACGAGCCAGCCCTTGCTCGAGCGTCGCTGACCCGGACCGGTGACTGAACATCCCTCATCGAGCTCGGTCGTCCCGGACTTCGGTGAGATCGCCGCGGAGCCACCGCTCGCCGCACCCGCGCCGCCCGCCTTGCCGCCACTTCCGCCTGAGGCGCCGCCGCTCGCGCCGCCGGCTCCACCCGAACCGTCATCGCCCGCGGCCCCAGCACTTCCGCTCGCACCGGATGCACCCCCACCACCCGGCGAGGGCTTCGGAGCGCCGCACTGCGCGCTGCCACCACCCTGGGTGCAGGGCGCACTTGCGGGGCACTTCTCCGTGGTGATCCCGCCAAGGTCGTTGCAGTGAGCGAGCTGGCCGTCCGGTAGACACACGTCGTGCGCAACGGTGGGTTTGTCGAGACAGAACACCACCACGCAACGGGCACCCTTGGCGTCCGACACACAGCCCGCGCCGTACACCGAGCAGTCTCCCGTCGAGATGGCGCCGTCGTTGCAGTCACCGATCAGCTTGTCGTTGACACAAACTTTCTTCTGACCGACCGCGGGGCAGAAGACACTCGCGCAGCGCACACCCTTGGCGTCATCGACGCAGGTCGCGCCGTAGACCCCGCAGTCGCCGACTCCGCAGTCAGCGCTCACGATCTTGCTGCCCTCACAGTGTGGTTTGCACTGCTGCGGGCAGGAGGTGTGATCCACCGCCTGAAGGTGCGGAAACGGATCGATGCCCTGCTCGTAGACGCCCGGGTAGATCGAAAAGTGAAGATGGGGTGACGTGCCCGACGCACTGCCGGTGTTGCCCAGCGTGCCGATCACCTGGCCCGCGCTCACCTTCTGCCCCTCGCTCACCGCGATCGTGGTCAGGTGGGCGTGGTAGTAACTCCAGCCGCAACCGTCTTGGACGGTGACGCGGTTGCCCCCGACGGTGTTCCAGCCCGCCTTGACGATGGTGCCGTTCACCGGCGCGACGATCGGCGTGCCCTTCGGGCCGAAGATGTCGTTGCCGTAGTGACTGCCGCCGATGTAGTCCGAGTTGTCCGGTGAGCTCCCGGGGTGGGCGGGACAGGTGTAATTGAGAGCGTTCGCGTCGTAGCCGCCATTGTGGGGACCCGCCACCGGGTAACGCTGGAGGCTCGGGCCACAGGTCACGGCCTCGCCGACCTCCTGCAGCAGATCGTCGTCTGCCGCGTGGTCCCCGGGCGGCTCACTCGCGCTGCAGCCCGCCAAGACCAGCATCAGCCCGAACCCGCAAAAGTGCTTCACACCGGGCTCTCTCTTCAAGAGCCGTGCCGCCGAAAAATCCGCGGCTTTCGCGCTGCATTGTCCGGCGCGAGAACACCGCGCGTGGCGCGATGCCCGGGATTTGTCTGCGTTTCGCCGCCAGCGGTGTTGGCTGACAGTGTTTTCCGAGCAGCTCTCGCCGCGGTTCAGGGCTTTTTCGACTTCTTCCGCAGCTCTTCGAGCTCCGCGACGTTTGCCTTCACTCGCGGGTCGCTCGGATCGATGGCCGCGGCCTTCTTGAACGCGGCCTCAGCCTCGTCGAGCTCCCCCTTCTGCGCGAGCGCCGTGCCCAGGTTGATCCAGGCCGACCCGAGCTTGCTGTCCTTCTTGAGCGCCAGGCGATACGTGGCGATGGCCTTGTCGAGCTGACCGCGCTGCTGCATCGCGTAGCCGAGGTTCGACAAGAACGTCGCCCGGTCTGGGGCCAGCTTCACGGCGGCCTCGAGGTGCGGAAGCGCCAGGTCCGGTTTGTTCGCTGCCAGGTACGCGGTCCCCAGATCGCCGCGCGCACGCGCGTCGTTCGGCGCGAGCGCCGCCGCGCGCTCGTACGCCTTGATGGCGTCTTCGACCTGACCACGCATCATGAGCGCCGTGCCGAGGTTGCCCAGGCGCGCAGGGTTGTCGCGGTCCAGCTCCGCCGCCCGACGAAAGCGCGCGAGCGCCTGCTCTGCCTTGCCCGTCGCCAAGAGCGCCACGCCGAGCGCCGAGTGCGCTTCCGGATCGTTCGGCTCGAGCCCAACGGCCTTCTCGAGCTCCGCGAGCGCTTTGTCCGCCTGTCCCAGGATCAAGAGCAGTCGGCCGCGGTCGACCCGGGCCGGACCGTAGTCCGCGTTTGCCTTGATCACCGCGCTGACTCGCTTCTCGAGGGCAAGGATGCGCTTGTCCTTCGGCGCTACCGCAAAATCCGTGGCCACACCGGACTCGGCCAGGAGCACGCGCACCAGACCGATCTCCGGAGCCGGGTCCTTCGGCGCGAGCTTCTTTGCCTTCGTGAAGTGCTGTTTCGCGAGGGCGAGCTGATCGTTGACGTAGGCCTTGTCACCCTCGAAGAGCTCCGCATCGAGGGCATCTCCGGTCCCGCGAGAGAGCCCGCCCGGCATCTTCCCCGCGCGGGGCGGCTCCGGGGGGGGCGTAGGCGGTGGAGCGCTGTTCGGCGTGCCGCTCGCCGCGATTGGCGGAGTGCAAGGTGCGCCGGGCGCACAGGCGGGCGCGCTGCCGAGCGGTCCGGGGTTCGGACCTGGGCTGTGCAGGTCCGAGTAGAGGGCCGGCTCACCGCTCGGTCGCGGAGGCGGTGGTGCGCCCCGAGCGTCGGCGTTCTCGGCCCCGGCGCCGCAAGCGATGAACGGCGCAGCAGCCAGCAGCAGAAACAAACCCCAGCGCGACTCGCTCATCGACGGCTCACGGCGTCGCATCCGTCTTGACGCTGTGCTCCTTGCCATCGAAGCGCAAGAGCGACGGTTTGTTGTCGAGCACCGTGGCCAGCACGACAGGGCGCTTCCAGATGCGGACCAGCGCCTGCAGGGTTTCTTTTGCGTAATCAGCCCGCAGATCCACACCCTGGTGGTCGTGCGACAAGAGCAGCTCTCCGGTGTTCTCGAAGTTCGCGTCCACCACGTAGATGTAGGGGTTCCCGAAGTTGGTCAGCGAATAGAGCAGCTTCTCCTTCACTGCCTTGAACTCTCGCGTGTCGATCTCGAAGCGCTCGTTGCGGTTCGACCAACCAAAACTGAAGAACTTGTGCTCGAGGCAGAACTCCGGGGTCAAGAACTCGTCGATGAACGTCACGTCGGTGTAGAGCGCGCGCACCTCGGAGATCTTCTGCCTTCCGAGTCCCAGGCGCAGATCCCAGTTCCGCTTCTGATCCAGGTCGTCACACTCGTCCCACTCGCGGCCGAACTGGCCCTTGTTCCAACGATCTTCGATGTGGCGGAAGAGCTCGACGCCGAGTTTGTACGGATTGAGCCGCCCGCCGCTGGTCGCCATCACGCCGGCGTTGTTCTCGGCGTAGTCGATGATGTCGCTCGGGTCGGCCACCCGCTCCGTCATCAGGCGGCTGTGCCAGAAGCTCGCCCAGCCCTCGTTCATGACCTTGGTCTGCATCTGCGGCACGAAGTAGTAGGCCTCCTCGCGAATGATCGAGAGGATCAGGCGTTCCCACTTCTCGAGCGGCGCGTTCTCGAGCAAGAAGGCGAGCACGTCCTGCACCGGCTCCGGCGGGTACTTCTTGAGCTTCTCGCGATCGGCCTCGATCTTCTGCTTCTGCTCCTCGAGGAACTCCTGGGGATTGATGAAATCCTCCATGTAGTCCTTGGAGCGGAGCCGCGGGACCTCCACCTCGTTCGGCTCGTCGTCCGACGACGGGGGTCGGTCGCGAACCACGAAGCGCGAGTAGGCGTCGATCAGGTTCTCGAGCGACAGGCACACGTCGATGAACTCTTCGACCCGACCGATGCCGAAGCGATCGACCACCCGCCGCACCGCCGTGGCGTGGTTGGCCATCTTGTCCACCCACTTGCGGTTCGGGGTGTACTCCCCTGGGTGCTGCCGCATTGGATCGACGACCTCACCGGCGTCCAGATCGGTGGGGCGAAACGCGAAGTTGTTCTTGAAAAAATCGACGTGCCCGAAGACGTGACACATGACGAGCTTCTGGTCGGTGAAGCTGTTGCCCTCGAGCAGGTAGGCGTACGAGGGGTTGTTGTTGATGACCATCTCGTAGAT